>JBJEZE010000069.1:0-11577 GCA_051887235.1 Butyricicoccus sp. | reverse complement strand
TCGCCGCCGATGTACGGAATGACGTTGTCGATCATTTCCGGCCAGGTCTCGAAGGTCTTACCGGCGCCGGAGATTGCCTGATAGGTGCAGACCATGACCTTCTCAATGCCGAAGTCGCGCAGTGCGGTCAGAGCCGGAACGTAGGACTGGATCGAGCAGTTGGACTTAACCGCGATGAAGCCGCGCTTGGTACCCAGACGCTTGCGCTGTGCCGGGATGATCTGTGCATGCTCCGGATTGACTTCCGGGATAATCATCGGGACATCCTTGGTGAAGCGATGTGCGCTGTTGTTCGAGATAACCGGGCACTCCAGCTTGGCGTACTTTTCCTCGAGGGCGCGGATAACATCCTTTTTCATATCGACAGCGCAGAACGTGAAGTCAACCTTGGAAGCGAATTCCTCGGCGTCATTTTCGGCGTCATACAGAACCATGTCCTTCATGGATTCCGGAATCGGAGTGGTCATCTTCCAGCGGCCCTCTACCGCCTCGGCGTAGGTCTTGCCCTTGTTGCGGCTGCTGGCTGCGATGGCGACAACGTTAAACCACGGATGATCGGCGAGCAGAGTTGCAAAACGCTGACCGACCATACCGGTCGCGCCGATAATTCCGACATTATACTGTTTCATGAGTGGGATTCCTCCTAAATAGATGATAGTGCGTGGGATTCATGAGGTCGAATGCTCCCGTTTGCCCGTGCCTATAACAAAAGCCGGTTTGGAAACCGGCTGATAGACAGAGAGCGTGCGTGCAGAAGCAGCAAAGCTGATAACGATAGCGCATCACGGGAACAAGCCGGTGACAGCCGGGCCGATGTTCTCATACCCGTCCAGACAAGCGGCGGCGCAACGCGGCTCTCTTCGGCGGCAGACCCTTTTCCCGGCTTCCTCAAAATCGCGCTTTCTCCAAACGGGTACTGATGCATGCCGCGCCTCAATCGATCTATGAAGTTTGCTTTGTTTATTCTATCATGACAGAAAAACCTTTGTCAAGGTGGAGAAGATGGGAAAACGTACAAAATACGTCTGTTTTCTGTGCATGATTTCGGTAGTGTAGTACGGTTGCAGACTGCGGACGCGGACGCAATTGCGGGACGGGGACGAAGACGGGAGAACGATACCCGCTCCTGCGCGGTACAACGGTGTGGATACGGTTTTTTTTGTTCAATTTGTACGATAAATAGGGTGCTGGGGAGAAGTCCCCGGCAAAGAGACGAAATATGCACGATAACTTGAATATTAGAATGCGAATATGGTACAATTACCGTATTATAGCCCTTTCAACGCCGTGGAAGGGCAATCATTATGAGCAGAAAAATCGAGCAAGAATAGAGTGAAACGAACGAACATGAAGACGAGTGATTTTTATTATGAGCTTCCGGAGAGTCTGATTGCACAGACGCCGCTGGACCGTCGGGATTCTTCCCGCCTGCTGGCGCTCAACCGGGAGGACGGCAGCGTTGCCCACCGGCATTTCCATGACCTGCCGGAGTACTTGCGCCCGGGCGATACCCTTGTGGTGAACAATTCCCGTGTCATTCCGGCGCGCCTGCTGGGAGAGCGCGCGGACAGCGGATATCCGATTGAACTGGTGCTGCTGACCGATCGCGGCGACGGTGTATGGGAATGCCTGACCCGTCCGGGAAAAAAATGCCGTGAGGGCGCGGAGCTAACCTTCGGCGGCGGAAAACTGACTGCAACGGTAGAAAAAATCTTACCAGACGGCGGCAACCGCCTGATCCGGTTCCACTACACCGGTGTCTTCCTGGAGATTTTGGAAGAGCTTGGATCCATGCCTCTGCCGCCGTATATCAAGGCCAAGCTGGAGGATCCGGAGCGCTATCAGACGGTGTACAGCAAGACTCCGGGATCGGCTGCCGCACCGACTGCCGGCCTGCATTTTACGCCGGAGCTGCTGGAGCAGATCAAAGCGATGGGGGTCAACGTCGCCTCGGTCACACTGCATGTCGGTCTGGGAACCTTCCGGCCGGTCAAGGTGGAAGACGTCGCCGACCATGTGATGCATTCGGAATATTATATGCTGGACGAGGAAAACGCGGCGATCATCAATCAGACCCGCGCGGACGGCGGACGCATTTTCGCTGTGGGTACGACGGCGACCCGCACGCTGGAGACCATTGCCGACGAGGATGGCACCGTCCGGGCCTGCTCCGGCTGGACCAATATCTTTATCTATCCCGGCTACCGGTTCAAGGCAGTGGACTGTCTGATTACCAATTTCCATCTGCCGGAGAGCACGCTGATGATGCTGATTTCCGCGTTCGCTGGACGGGATACCATTATGAACGCCTATCGGATTGCCGTGCAGGAAGAATACCGCTTCTTCTCGTTCGGCGACTCCATGCTGATCTATGGAAAGGAATCCAACCATGTTTGAAGTCATCAAAACAGAGGGACGTGCGCGACGCGGTGTGTTTACCTGCGCGCATGGAACGGTGCAGACACCAGTGTTTCAGAACGTCGGTACGCAGGGTGCGATTAAAGGTGCCGTCTCCGCGCAGGATCTGAAGGAGCTGGGCTGCCAGATCGAGCTGTCCAACACCTACCATCTGCATGTCCGCCCGGGCGATCAGATCATTCGGGAGATGGGCGGCCTGCATAAATTTATGAACTGGGACGGTCCGATTCTGACGGACAGCGGCGGCTTTCAGGTATTCTCTCTGTCCTCGCTGCGCCGCATCAAAGAGGAAGGCGTGTACTTTTCGTCCCATGTTGACGGACGTAAAATTTTTATGGGTCCGGAGGAGAGCATGAGGATTCAGAGCAATCTCGGATCGGACATCGCGATGGCGTTTGATGAGTGCTGCAAGAACCCATCGCCGTATGAATATGTCAAGGCGTCCTGCGAGCGCACAACCCGCTGGCTGTACCGCTGCAAGAAAGAACTGGATCGGCTGAACAGCCTGCCGGACACGGTCAATCCGCACCAGATGCTGTTCGGCATCAACCAGGGCGGAACGTATGACGATTTGCGCGTGGAACATATGAAGGCGATTCGTGAGCTGGACCTGGACGGCTACGCCATCGGCGGTCTGGCGGTGGGTGAGACCACGGAGGTCATGTATCATATTCTGGATGAAGTTGTCCCGTACGCACCGGAGAACAAGCCGCGCTATCTGATGGGCGTCGGCACGCCGTCCAATATCATTGAAGCGGTCTGGCGCGGAGTGGATTTCTTCGACTGCGTCATGCCGACGCGCAATGCCCGTCACGGCCATGTCTTCACCTGGGATGGAATCCGCAACATGAACAACGCGAAGTATCAGCTGGACGACAAGCCGTTGGACGAGCGCTGCGATTGTCCGGTTTGCCGCACGTACAGCCGTGCGTATATTCGCCATCTGCTCAAGGCGGGCGAGATGCTGGGACAGCGCCTGACGGTGATGCACAATTTGTATTTTTACAATCATTTGATGGAGGAAATCCGCAGCGCGCTGGACGAAGGCCGGTTTGCGGAGTTCCGCAGCCAGTGGAGCGAAAAACTGGCGCAGAGAATCTGATTGTTCTCAAGAACTGTGAGTTCATGACGTGGATACGTGTTCCGGCAAAATTTTACGCGAGTGTTGACCGTATTCAACGGAAATGATACAATGTCGATTGAGAAACCGCTGGAATAGCGGGAAGAATGTGTAAGTAAGGGATTGTGAAGATTGAGTCAATTTTGTATTCGTCCGGCTGGGGTGGAGGACGCAGAGGAGATGCTTGCGCTGTATGCGCCGTACATCATCAACACCACTGTGTCCAGTGAATATGTCCCGCCCACGCTGGAGGAATTTATCCAGCGGATCCGCACGTACACAGCGAAGATGCCATGGCTGTGCTGCGAGCGTGACGGGGAGATTGTGGGGTATGCCTACGCATCGCCGCACCGCAAGCGCGCCGGCTATCAGTGGTCGTGTGAGACGTCGATTTATACTAAAATGGGATATCAGAGAATGGGCATTGCATCCGCTCTGTACGGGGCGTTGGATGAGATTCTGACCTATCAGGGCTACTACAGCATCTATGTCGGAATCACGTCGCCGAATCCGAAAAGCATATCGTTTCACAAAGCGATGGGCTTTGAGCAGATGGGCGCGTATCAGAACAGTATGTTCAAATTTGGCCAATGGCGGGATGTCATCTGGATGGGCAAAACCCTGAGGCATCATGCAGGCGTTCCGCGTCCGACGATTCCGTATCCGGAAATCCGCGACCGCGATTTCTGCCGTGGTGTTTTGGATGTGTACGCGGAGCGCATTCACGAAACGAGGAAGGCATGAGACAGCCGCTGTATCAAAACTTATACTTACAGGTGCGCGGACAGATTGAATCGGGCCATCTGGAGGCCGGAACCCGCCTGCCGTCCATACGGCAGATGACGCGGGATTCCTCAGTCAGCCGCACGACGGTGGAGACCGCCTATGAGCAGCTTTGCGCAGACGGTCTGGTTACCTGCGTGCCGCAGAGCGGATATTACGTCAATGCGCGTCCGGAACAACGGATGCAGGAGCTCGAACCAGAGCCGGAACAGGAATTGGAACGTGTTCCGGTTCGGTATGATTTTTCCGGTCATACGCTGGACGAAGGCTCGTTTGATTTTGATATCTGGCGGCGCCTGTCGCGGGCGGTTATGGCGGAGAAGGAGCTGTTTCTGCGCTATGGCGACAATCAGGGCGAATACGCCCTGCGGTTTCAGATAGCCAAATATCTGTCCGCCGGACGCGGAGTGTATACCCGACCGGAAAACATTGTCATCAGCGCGGGCATTCAGAGCCTGCTGAGCATCCTGTGTGAGATGTTTGACAAGACCAAAACACGCATTGCATTTGAGGATCCGGGCTTCCGAAAGGGCTATCGGATCTTTGCCGATCACAGCTATGAGACCGTGTTTGTGCGCGGAAGCAGTACGGGGATTGATCTGGACGAGCTGTCCCGCAGCGGGGCGAATATGGTCTATCTGTCGCCGTCGCACTCGTTTCCGTACGGTGCGACCATGCCGCATCAGAAACGGACCGCCCTGATGGAATGGGCCAGACAGCAGCAGGCGATTGTGTTTGAAGACGACTACGACGGTGAACTGCGGTACACCGGCAAGCCGCTGGCAACGCTGTCCAGTCTGGATACCGACGGACGGGTTATCTATTTGGGTACGTTTTCCAAGCTGCTGCCGCCGTCCATCCGCATCAGCTATGCCGTCCTTCCGGATCGTTTGCTGCCGCTGTACCGCCGGATCCGAGAGCAGTACAACCAGACGTCCAGTACCATGGAGCAGCTGACGATGGCACGTTTTATGGAGGAAGGACGGCTGGAACGACAGGTTCGCCGTCTGCGCCGCATTTATGCCAGAAAAAATGCCCGCATGGAGCAGGCGTTTTCCGACTGGTTTGGAGCGCGGGCCTCGGTGCGTCCGAATGATACCGGACTGCATGTCATCGTATCTCTGCGCGGCCAGTATGACGCGCATCGGCTGTGTGATCTGGCCGAACACGAGGGAATCCGTCTGGTTCCCATGTCTTCGTACCGGATGGGACGGCAGACGGAGGCCACCACCGATTTTTATTTTTCCAGTGCTGGTATTTCCGAACAGGATATTGCGCCGGCGATTGAGCAGCTGAGCCGGATCTGGAGCTGAGCGGAAGGGAGAGAGCGGAATGTCGGTACACGATGGACACAGAGAACGAATGAAACAGCGGTTTCTGGAGCACGGTCTGGATAATTTCAGTGAGCACGAAGTGTTGGAACTGTTGTTGTACTATTCCATCCCGCGCGGCGATGTCAACCCGATTACGCATAATTTGCTGAACCAGTTTGAAACGCTCAGCGGTGTCCTGGAAGCGGATCCGGCGGAGCTGAAAAAGGTGGAGGGCGTTGGAGACAAGACCGCCACGCTGCTGCACCTGTTGCCGCCGTTATTCCGGAGGTACCGAATGTCGCAGCACCAGAAAAAAGCGCTGGATTCCGCCGAACTCATTGGACAGTATCTGGTGGATTATTACATCGGCCATACCAACGAGCTGCTGACGGTTTTGCTGTTGGATAACCGTTGTCATTTGCTGGCAGTCAAAGCGCTGGCGGAAGGGGATCCGCGTTCGGTACGTGTAAATTATCGTGCGCTGGCAGCGGAAGTGCTGCGCCGCAACGCCGCCAATGTCATTCTGGCGCACAATCATCCGGGCGGCGTCTGTGTGCCGTCACGAGAGGATTTTGTGGAAACACGAATGGTGCGCGATTTCCTGCAAAAAATCGGCGTTAAATTGATCGATCATATTATTGTCGCCGGGGAAGAATGGACTTCGGTCACGGCATATAGCCGATAAGATGAAAAAAGTGGGAGTGCTGATACAGCACTCCCTTTGTTATTCTTGCGCGATGGTTCCAAGCAGTCCGTCTTCTGTGACGCCGAGAATACAGATGTTGAGCTCCTGCCCCTGTGGTGCGGTTGGTTCGGTCAACCGGACGCTGAAATGCCAGCGGCTGTGGCCGGACTGCACGCCGTGATGCGGACGTTCCGGCAGGATAGTTATGGTTTGACCGATAAATTGCTGCAGGAAGGTGGTAGCGGATGCACGGCATACGTCACGCAGCTGATCTGCACGCTGTGCGCGGATTGCCGGCGGGACGGAATCCGGCATGCGGGCCGCGGGAGTTCCGGGACGTTCCGAGTAGGGGAACACATGCACGGCAGAAAAACCGATGGAGCGGACAAATTCCATGGTTTGAGTGAATTCTTCGTCGGTTTCTCCGGGGAAACCGGTGATCACATCTGTTGTAATGGAACAGGTCGGGAACGCGGCGCGAAGGCGGGCGACAGCCTCCGCATATTGTGCGGTAGTGTACCGGCGGTGCATCCGTTGTAAAGTGGCATCGCAGCCGGATTGCAAGGAGACATGAAAATGCAGCGCGAGATTGGGCAGCTGCGACAGTGTTTGGCAAAATTTTTCGGTCACGATGCGCGGTTCCAGCGATCCGAGGCGGAATCGGACAGACGGTGCGGTGCGGCACAGGGTTTCCGTCAGCTGTATCAGAGTCGGTTTTTCGGATAAATCCCGACCGTAGCTGGCGATTTCAATACCGGTGATGATGATCTCTCGTATGTGTTTGTCCGTCAGTGTGCGGACCTGCTGCACTGCCTGCTCCATGGGAAGGGAACGCACATGGCCGCGGGCGTATGGAATAATGCAGTATGTACAGTAGTTGTCACATCCATCCTGTACCTTGAGCAGGGCGCGGGTGTGTCCGGGCAGAACGCCGGCGGGCAGCGGCTCAAACTCGCGTACCGCCGCGACCGGTTCCACCGTACACACCGGTTTGCGTTGCTCCCGAACCGCCTGCTCACACAATTCGAGCACACGCTGGCGGTCTGAGGTCCCGCAGACGATGGAAACACCTTCTACCTGGCAAGCTCTTTCCGGATCGGTCTGCGCGAAACAGCCGCACAGGGCAATCACTGCATGAGGATTGTTTCGCCGCAGGCGGCGCACCTCGCGAAGGTTCTTTTTGGTTCCGGTTTCTGTCACGGTACAGGTATTGAGAACGCATACGTCAGCGTCAGTGTCGCTCAGCGTGTGTCCACGCTCTTGCGCCAGCTGTGCCAAAGCCTGTGTCTCAAATTGATTGACCTTGCATCCCAAGGTCGAAAAACAAAATTTCATAGCGATTCCCCTGTGTTTGGTTGATAGTGTGCGGTTCTATTATATCAGATTCCTGTGTTTGTTCAAACGGTGTTTTTGGTATGCAGTTTGAGAATTGCTGCGTTTCCGAAGCAAATTTTGCATCGCTGGTTCTGACCGCTGTCTGCCGGGACATAAAGTAGCAACAGAAGAAACCGGAGAAACAGGGGGCATAGTATGAAACGATTGGGAACTGCACTGGTGCTGTGTCTGTTTTTGACGATGACGGCACAGGCAGCAGAGCTGCCGTCGATCAATGCAAAATCCGCGATTTTGATGGCTTCGGACGGAACAGTGCTCTACGAATCCAATGCCGATGAGAGCCTTCCGCCGGCCTCTGTGACCAAAATCATGACCATGCTTCTCACGATGGAGGCGCTGGACGAGGGACGGGTCTCGCTGGAGGATATGGTCACGGCTTCTGCGCATGCCTGTTCCATGGGCGGTACACAGATTTACCTCAAAGAAGGAGAGCAGTTGACGCTGGATGAAATGCTGAAATCCATCGCAGTCGGGTCGGCCAACGATGCGGCGGTTGCGGTTGCGGAGTTTCTTGGCGGCAGCGAAGAGGGCTTCGTGTCGATGATGAATGAACGAGCCAAGGAACTGGGCTGCACCGGCACCACCTTTGTCAATCCCAATGGTCTGGACACGGACGGCGAACAGACGCTGACAACGGCGCGGGATATTGCGCTGATGTCAAAGGAGCTGATGAAACACAAAAAAATCTTTGATTACACCACAATTTGGATGGATACGGTCCGGAACGGCACCTTTCAGCTGGCAAATACGAATAAACTGCTGCGTCAGTACGATGGACTGACCGGTCTGAAAACCGGCTATACCAGCACGGCGGGCTTCTGCATCTCTGCCACGGCAAAGCGGGACGATATGGAACTGATTGCGGTCGTGATGGCGGAACCGGACAAAGAATCACGCAATGCGGATATCACAGCGATGCTCAACTATGGGTTTGCGAACTATACGATGGCGCCGATTTTGCAGGACGGCGAATCACTGCCCGAATTGACGGTCTCGCTGGGTAAACAGAAGAGCGTTGCGTTGGAGCTTTCGGACGATACGCCGGTGCTGCTGGAGAAAGCCAGAGCGGCCAATGTAGGGTATGAACTCAATCTGGATTCGTCCATCGCGGCGCCGGTGGAGGCAGGAACCAAGGTAGGAGAAATCATTTTGACTGCGGATGGAGAGGAGATCGCGCGCAGAAGCATTTTGACAGCGGAAACAGCAGAGAAAAAAGGAATCAGCGATATTTACCGGGATCTTCTGGGAGTTTTGCTGATGAAACAGGAACAAACGGCATAAACAGCGAACGAAAAAGCAGCTGCGGTCATGCTGTTCGACGGTTTTTCCGGATTCTCCTGTGCTATTGTGAGAGAAAAATTAAATGCACAGGAGGGAATATGGCAACGTCGGTTTGTATTTTGCAGGTATTGAATGCAGCGCAGGATTGGGATACGGCATATCTGTTTCAGGAGTATGCGCGCCGCATTTCCCAGGATAAAATCCGCTTTGATTTTTTGTTGTGCGGGGAAACGCCGCCGCGTGTCCGCCAGCAGCTGGAAGCGCAGGGGAACCGCGTGTTTTCTCTGCCGCATCGCTGGCTGGGGACGGCGGCAGCACGGCGGGAACTTGCTGCGTTTTTTCGGCAGCACGCCGACTATGACGGTGTGCATTGCCACCTGGAACAGGAAAGCGGTTTTGTACTGGAAGCGGCGCAGCGGGCCGGTATCGCCGTCCGGATTTGCCATGCGCATGGAACACGGCTGCGTCACACACGGTACAGACTGCGATCCGGTTCCAGACAGCTGAATGCCTCAGCGACGCATTTTTTTGCAGAGAGTGCAGCAGCGGCGGAACGGTTGTTTGGGGTGTCGCGGCTGGAACAGGTGCTGATCTTCCCGCAATTCGTCGATTCACAGCAGCTCAGTTGGGATGCGGAGAAGCGTAAAACCGTTCGCCGGCTGATGAATCTGTCTGCGCGGACGCTGCTGATCGCCTGTCCGGATCCGATGATGGAGCGAGCTGACTGGAACCGTCTCCGACGCATCCTGCATTGTCTGCGTCAGCGGTATCCGGATTGCCATCTGCTTTTGCCGTCCGAGCTGGAATGCTATCGCCCCATTCTTCGCCGCCGGAAGTGGGAAGGGATTGCGGTAACCATTGCGGCGAGCCGGGAGCAGCTGCTGCACGACTTTTCTGCGGTTGATGTCTGTCTTTTTCCGTCTGCGCGGGAACGCATATCATACAGCTTGATTCAGGCGCAGTGTGCAGATATTCCATGCGTGATTTCACAAAACATACCGCGGGAAGCGGTGTTTCATCCGGAGGTGTGCACGCTGCCGCTGCGGCGATGTCCGGAGCAGTGGGTGGAATACAGTATGCTGGCGGCGGCGCAGGTGCACCGGCGGTCGCAGGCAGAAGCCTTTCGGCAATATGACCTGCTGTACAGCCCGTCGTGGCTGGAAGAGCTGTATGAAGAGGAATGTGGTGTAAAGTGATACAGCGATCTGGAAAATCACTTTGAGATTGGTATATCCTGACAAACTTTGCGGATTTCTTGTCGTCACAAGGGAATTTTGGTGGACAATCCTGCAAATTTGTGATATACTACTGCAACGGGTTCTCAAAATAGAGAAAGAACTACGACAAAATTTGAAGAGTGAATAGGACTATATATAAAATGACAAATAAAAATTTAAAGGAACAGCTGGCGGAGGTTTGTGTAAAATTCCGTATTCCGGGTGAAGTGCTGTGGTATAAACAGAAAAAGTCAGGCAATATCAACACAACCTATGAGGTCATGTGTCAGGAAATTTTGGCCAACGGAAAAACGAAGGACACCGGCTACATCGTTCAGAAGATCAATAGTTACGTATTCCGGGATCCGGAAGCGATGATGAATAACATTGATCTGGTCACAGAACATATTATCAATAAGAAAAAGCGTGCGACGGGAGAGATTGGCCGCCGTTACCGGCTGCATTTCCATCATACGGCGGACGGAAAGAATTTCTGGCGCAGCGAAGACGGAAGCGGTGAGTTCTGGCGTCTGATGAACTGCATTGAGGATGCGGTCGGTTTTGATGAGAGCTCAGACCCGCGGGTGCTGTTTATGGCCGGCAAAGCGTTTGGACAGTTCCAGGTAAATCTTTCGGATTTTGACGCGTCCCAGCTGGTGGAGACCATTCCGAACTTCCACAATACCCGTCTGCGTTTGGAGAATTTTTTCCAGGATGTCGAGGCGGATGAGTGCGGCCGCTGCCATGAGGTTCAAGAGGAAATTGCCACAATCCGCGGCCTGTTTGACACAGCTTGTAAGCTGACGGATATGACGGCTGCCGGGTATGTCCCTCTCCGCGTTACCCATAACGACACCAAGAGCAACAATGTGCTGCTGGACAGTGCGACACTGGAGCCTCTGGTCGTGATTGATCTGGACACGGTTATGCCGGGTCTGGCCATGCACGACTTTGGCGATGCTGTCCGGTTTGCGGCGAACACCGCGGCGGAGGACGAGGCAGATACCAGCAAGGTTTCTCTGGATTTGGAGCTGTACCGCGCATTTGCAGAGGGCTTTATCGGTGCGACGGCCGGTTTCCTGACCAAGGAAGAGATCGACACGATGGCTCTGGGTGCGCTGACTATCACCATTGAGCTGGCTGTGCGCTTCCTGGATGACTACATCACAGGCGATAAGTATTTTAAGATCAACTATCCGTCCCATAACCTTGTCCGTGCCCGCAGCCAGCTGGCTTTGGTCAAGGATATGCAGAAGAAGTTTGACGACATGGACCGCATTGTCCATGAGGTCGCTTCCAAGCACTATGCTCAGTAATATACGCAGGCAATTATGCGCGATGCAGAGATTCTGTATCGCGCTTTTT
>JBJEZE010000068.1:0-2856 GCA_051887235.1 Butyricicoccus sp. | reverse complement strand
TATGGATTCTTTGTCATTGATGAGGCAGACCATGAGAGCCATGGTGCGTGTCAGCAGTACTGTGCAGACAATGCGGACTGGCCGGCGCACGTGGAAATATGGAACGAACCGTTTGCGGACAATCCGGATTGGATCCCTGCAACCGTAGACCGCACCCAACGGTGTGTGCATCGGGATAAGAACCGACCGTGTGTTGTCATTTGGTCCATGGGTAACGAGAGCGCATACGGCTGTGCGTTTGAAGAAGCCTTGAAATGGACGAGGGAATTTGATCCGACCCGACTGAGGCATTATGAGAGTGCATATTATCGCAATCCGAAGAAACAGTATGATTTCTCTGATATTGATATGTACAGCATGATGTACCGCAGTCTGGAGACCATGATGGACGATCTGAAGGATGTTCCGGACAAGCCGTATCTGCTGGTTGAGTACAGTCACGCGATGGGAAATGGTCCTGGAGATCTGGAAGATTATTTTGGGCTGATTCAACAGCAGGATCAGATGTGCGGTGGATTTGTCTGGGAGTTCTGCGACCACGCCATTTACAAAGGACAGGCGGAAAACGGAAAACCGATGTACTGGTACGGCGGAGATCATGGGGAATATCCACATGACGTCAATTTCTGCCTGGATGGTCTGGTGTTCCCTGACCGCACCCCGGGTACCGGTATTCTCGAGTATAAAAATGTCTATCGTCCGGCCAGAGTCGTATCGTTCCAACAGGATACGGGAGAACTGACACTTCACAATTATCTCAGCTATCTCAATCTGGATGACTACACCTATCTGACCTACGAGATCAGCTGTGACGGAAGCATCATTGCAAGCGGAAAGGCAGACAGTCTTGAGAAGATTGCGCCGCACGCAGAGGGAAGTGTAACCGTTCCTGCAGCGTGTCCGATGACGGGAAAATGCTTCCTGAAGGTTCGCTACCACCTCAAAGAAGCGACAGCGCTTCTGCCGGAGGGATATGAGATGGGATTTGATGAGATACCGCTCGCCAATGTGGATGGCAGAAATCAGACGGGGGTCAGGCTTTGGAATACGGACAACACGTTGAAATCCGATCCTGTTGTGACCGAAGACGAGCGTTTCCTGACGATTGCCGGAGAAAGATACACTTATGTTTACAACAAACTGACCGGTGTATTTACGGAGCTGGAATTCAGCGGAAAAAAACTGTTGGACAAGCCAATGAATATCAACATCTGGCGTGCACCGATGGACAACGACAAAAAGATCAAGCTGCAATGGATGGACGCACAGTACGACCGTGCTTCCACCAGAGCCTATCACACGGATTACACGGTTGGCAATTCTGAGGCAGTCATTCACGGTACGATCGCTGTCACGGTTCCGTTCCTTCAGAATCCGATTTCTATTGACGCGGAGTGGAGAATTTCCGCTGCGGGCGCAATTACAGCAGATTGGAAGGTCAGAAAAAAGCCGGAATTTCCATATCTGCCGCGTTTTGGCCTGAGATTATTCCTGCCAAAGGAAATGAATACGGTGGAGTATTTCGGCATCGGCCCGATGGAAAGCTATGTGGACAAGCGGCACGCAGGAAGCCATGGCAAATACGTTTGTTCTGTGGAAGATATGCATGAGGACTATCTTCGCCCACAGGAAAACGGAAGCCACTGCGACTGTGATTATGTGCGTCTGCGGGGCGAAACGTGCGGATTGGCGGCGGTCAGTCCCACAACCTTTGCATTTAATGCATCGATCTACACACAGGAAGAGCTGACGGAAAAGGCGCACAATTACGAGCTTGTTCCGTGCGGCAGCACAGTACTTTGTCTGGACTATGCGCAGAGCGGCGTGGGTTCGCAGAGCTGCGGACCGGAGCTGATGCAGCAGTATCAATTAAACGAAACGGAATTTGAGTTTGTCATCAAGCTGATTCCGCAGGTATTTTGACTTGAGAACAGGAGAAGCAAATGGAAGAGAAAAGATACTTAAAATGGTATAACAAGATTGGCTACGGCGCGGGAGATATCGCTGGCAGCGGTGTTTACAATTTTCTGGCGGCCTTTGTTATGATTTATCTGACCAACGCAATTGGTCTGAATCCGGGAATCATCGGCACGCTGATGATGCTTTCCAAGCTGTGCGATGGCGTGTCAGATATCTTCTTTGGCGCAATGATTGACAAAACAAGAAGCAAGCTGGGACGAGCGCGCCCGTGGATGCTGTATGCCTTTATCGGCTGTGCTGTCACCATGTCAGCGATCTATGCGATCCCGACGAGCTGGGAACAGACCGCGCAGTATATCTATTTCTTTATTACGTACACGCTGTTGAACGCGGTATTCTATACCGCCAATAATGTAGCATATGGTACGCTGACCGCGCTGATTACCAAAAACGGCCATGAGCGCGTCCAGATGGGATCGATCCGCTTCATGTTTTCCTACGGCACGAGCATGGTCGTTCAGGCGGTGACGGTAGGAGCGGTTACGTTCTTTGGCGGAGGCGCAGTTGGCTGGAGAACGGTAGCGATTATTTATTCGATCATTGGTCTGATTATCAACACGATTTCCTGTTTCTCTGTCAAGGAACTTTCGGATGAAGAGCTGGATGGCGAGTCCGATGAAATGATCGAAGACGGAAAGGTAAAATACAGCCTGAAGGATGCAGCAAAAATGCTGATTCACAACAAGTATTATCTGATGATTTGCTGTATTTATATTTTCCAGCAGATCTACAGCGCCATGATTAACGCCGGAATCTTCTTTATGACCTACGTACTGGGCGATGCGAACATGCTGGGTACCTTTGCCGTCGCGATCAATCTTCCGATGATTCTGGGACTGATTGCTACACCGTTCCTTGTTAAGAAAATGAATGGCA
>JBJEZE010000067.1:0-12267 GCA_051887235.1 Butyricicoccus sp. | reverse complement strand
GCGACAATGGAACGGGGCAGACGGATGTGCTTCGCAAAATCGTCGCTAAGTGCAACGCGCATTCGGTGGATGTAGATATCTCGCTGCATCTGAACAGCGGCGGCGGTCACGGCACCGAGTGTTTGATTTATGGTACCGGCGGACAAGCCGAGGTGTATGCGAACAAGATTCAGAACGCGATTGTCAAACGAACCGGATACGCAGACCGCGGTGTGAAGGTGCGAAAGGATTTGTATGTACTCAAGAATACGGACGCACCGGCCGTACTGGTGGAATGCTGCTTTGTGGACAGCTCTGCGGATGCGAAGATGTGGAATCCAAAGACAATGGCGGCGGCGATCTGCGAGGGAGTGACTGGCAAGAATCCGGCAGAAAGTACGGATTCCAGTCGTACGTCCAAAACAGCACCGACGTTTACGGTCGGCAAAAAGTACAAGCTGTTAACTAATCTGAAGATTCGCGCGAGTGCGGCCAAGGGAGATAATGCCGTAAAGAAATCGACACTCAGTGCTTACACACAGTCCGTCTGCACCTCTGCGGCGGATGCAACACTGAAAAAAGGTGTTGAAATCACCTGTAAGGCGGTTAAGACTGGTCCGGATGGCAGTGTGTTTGCAAAGACATCCAGCGGCTGGTTACTGGCGTGGAATGCGAAATCGAAACGGGTGAACATCAGCTGATATAATTGGATATGCGGATATAAAATGCGGGAACTGGCTTTAGGGCTGGTTCCCGCATTTTGCGGTTTATAAAATTTTTGCGTTTTTCGCTCAAATTCCCGTTCACATCTTGACGGAATGAAGAGAGCTGTTATATAATTTACTCAACAAAATGCCCTTTTTTGTGAATTTATTAGCAGAATATGCATAAACTGCTTGTGGTAATCCTTGACCGCCCTTTGTAGCTATTACACATTGGGGCGGTTGTGTTGTTATTGTATACAAGTTATGCACAGACTTGGGAGTAATTGCAGTAGACAAATACACAGTTATGATTAGTATTAGTAGCTGTGATGGCTATTGAGTTACTACATTTGGAGAGAGGAGGCATTGTATGTATTCGGCATTAGACATTGCTAGATATGTTATATGGTATTGCCAAGAGCAAGGTTATATAGTAAGCAACCTAAAGCTGCAAAAGATTTTGTATTTCATACAGGCGCAGTTTTTAGTGTTCAACCCGGAACATAATCCATGCTTTAGAGAGCAAATTGAAGCGTGGACTTTTGGACCGGTAGTGCCAGTGGTATATCGACAATATCGGTTGTATGGAAACGCGCATATCCCTAGTTTAGATGATGAGAGGGATTTTGACGTCATAAGAATAGAGGATAGAAACATGATTGACAATGTAGTGGATCAATGCGCTGATTATACTGCTGCACAGTTAGTCGAATTGACACACAACCAGACACCTTGGATGGAAGCTTATGAGCGGGGACGCAATAGCATTATCACAGCTACAGCGATTCGCAGCTTCTTCGAATAATTGGTTGGAAAAGAGGTTAGAGAGTGGATAGTGTCATTAATGTTAATAGAACAGTTAATGGTAAGACGGTTGCATCATCTGAATCTGAACAGTTTAGAAATGAGATGGAAACGCAAATGAGAGAAATTTGCACAGCTCTGACTAGCGAAGAGTTTGATGCAAGTCATACATCGGCTCTTATAATGATTTATGCCTTAAAGTACGATCGTTTATTGTATTCTACTGTAAGTAATTATATTTTTAGAACGTGTGAGAAAACGGCATTTGATATATCTGATTTATCTGCTGATGCAAACGCAGATGCATTGCTTAAATTTGCTTACTTAGATGATTTTAATCGACAATTAAAGAGGGCGGTCAAGGCTATTGATTCATCACTACTTCCGCGAATAGATCCATTATTATGCAGGAAAATAATTTTGAAACTGAATGATCATGTGCATTTAGTAGTGCAACAAATAGGTCATTTAAAATTAAGCGACGAAGAGTATAGTCAAAAGTTTAAGGAACAGATAGCCCCTATTCTTGACGAAGTGCAGACTGCTCAGAAGTCTTTGGATAAAAAAGTGGATACAGCTGGGGAAGAATTAATGAGTAAAGTGAATGCCGCAAATAATGAAATTGGAAAGTTTGCCAAGGAATATAATGCACAGATTATTTCATTACTTGGAATTTTTACAGCTATTGCTTTCCTGGTATTTGGCTCTATATCTGAATTTAATAATATATTTTCAGATATATCTAACATTTCTATTTTTAAATTAATGATATTAGGTTCAATTTGGGGGATTTGCCTTATCAATTTACTCTATGTTTTCTTATTTTGTATAGGGAAAATGACAGGTTTGAATTTCAGTTCAGCAAAAAAAGAATCTCATGCAAGTATCTTTCAGAAATATCCTATCGTATGGTGGAGTAATTATATAGTCATAACTATATTTTTTATTAGTAGCATTATGTATTTCTTTGTCTATCGACTTGATTTGACTAACAGAATTGCAGAAATGGATATTGGGAATACAGCCGTATTGGCTTTTGTATTGATTGCGCTATTGGTAGTTGCATTTATTATCATAAAAAGTTTTAAATTCTTATGGATTCAATGCAATCCGCGGTATGATTATATGGGAAGAGGGGAACAACACCCTCAAAAGGACGCGATTGCATATATTTTTGTTGGTGCAATTTCTTTTATCATGGGCATTATTTGTGTTTTGTTGGTAATATCATTTTTATGAAAGTAAAAGACTTGGTCGAGTTTTTTCTGGCGATAGTTAGTACAAGCGTAAACTTGGCAGTTGGGTGGCCACAGAGAAATGCAAACGAGTGTAAAATAATTGACATGGCGAAGCCCCAGAGGATTTTCCTCTGGGGCTGCTTGCGTCAAATCTATACTTTTCCAACTCACATTTATACAAATCTCAATTTTGAAAATCTGCCCAAAATCTGCCCGAATTAAGAGCGTGTTTTTGAAATATATAAAAATATGAAAGTGAAAATGTTTTAAAATACACTTGATTTAAACTAAAACAAGGAATAAATACAACTAAAAATGTTGAGACGTAAAGTCTTTTACGACTGGAAATCGTGTAACCGTGATGAGCGGTTCCAGGGTTCAAATCCCTGACTCTCCGCCAGTAAAATCACCGGGAATTGTTTCAATTTCCGGTGATTTTTTCTGTTTGATTCGTTTGTAATCCCAATATGCTGCAAAAATCCCGCCGGATCGCAAGAAACGGACGGGATTTTTATGCACAATGTGGTGGGTGCCTGCACCGTGCGATGCAGACACCCATAGAGAAAATTATTAAGAAAAAAGAGAGCTATGTTATGCGCCGAAGCCCAGCGGGGAGAAGGCGATGTACACTCCGACAACACAGATCAGTACAACAATCGCGACCGGCTTGCGGTATTTCCACGGGGTGAGGTCAACTGCCTTGACGTCAACCTGCTCCCACGCTTCCATGTCCGGATGGTTTTTCTTGTTGTTTCTGTTCATGATCGCCATCATGATCAGTTCGATCGGCCACAGAACAGCAACCGCATACAGATAATGCATGGTGCCGCCGCCCGGATACTGGGGACCGATGATCATAAACAGGCCATAGACAACGATGTGGAATACCATGATGACCTTTGCGGCATACTTCGGAAGATACTTGAAGAAGAAACCGCCGAATACAGCAGACAGAACCGGGAGACCGATCAGCATGACAAAGGAATCCAGGAACGTCTTCAGACCAGCCGGGAAGAAGTATACCAGCGGGCCGACAACGGTGGTTGCAACCGCAAAGAGAATGCCGACATTCTTGCCCACCTTGACCAGCTTGTCTTCGGAGGCCTTCGGGTTGATGAATTCATGGTAGATATCCATGGTAAACATGGTGTTGACCGAGTTCAGAACCGAGTTGAACGACGACAGGATGGCGCCGAACATAACAGCGGCGAAGAAGCCCATCAGCGGAGCCGGAATGACCTGTGTTACCAGATGCGGGTAGGCATCGTCCATCATGGTGACCTGGCTGCCCTGGAGGTCAAACAGTGCGTAGGCGATAACGCCCGGCAGTGCGAGGAACATAAAGCCGAGGATTTTCAGGAACGCGCAGTACAGAGCGCCTTTCTGTGCTTCCTTCAGGTTTTCCGCTGCCAGTACACGCTGGATGAACGACTGGTGCGTGCACCAGGACTGGAGTCCGAGGAAGACCAGACCGGTAAAGACGGTCGGCCACGGAACCTCCGGCGCCTCTGCGTTGAGGTGTCCGATGGAATTGAGCTTGTCCGCGTGATTTGCCACGAGATACTTCCATCCGTCGACAATCGCCAGGCTGCTCTCGCTGCCGGCTGCATGACCCAGCACATTCAGCGCGAAGAACGGGATCATCAGGCCGCCGATCAAAAGGCCGACACCGTTTACGGTATCCGATACCGCAACCGCCTTCAGACCGCCAAAAATTGCGTAAATCGAACCAACAACGCTAATTGCAATGCAAAGAATAACAATCGACTGGAACTTGGTGACGCCCAGCAGATCGGATAATCCAAAAATATTTTCAAATACCAGCGATCCGGAATACAGGATAACCGGGATCTGAACAACCAGATACAGAATAATGTATGCGATACAGAACCAGAGCTTGGTGGAACGGCCGAAACGCAGACCGATCAGCTCCGGAATGGTTGTAATACCGCTCTTCAGATAACGCGGCGCTGCCCACAGCGCCAGCACGATCAGTGCGGTTGCCGCAAGAACCTCGAATGCCATCGGGCTCATACCAACCGCCCATGTCTGGCCGTTTGTACCGACCAGCTGTTCTGCCGACAGGTTGGTCAGCAGAAGAGATCCGGCGATGACGAAGCCCGGAAGACCACGTCCTGCCAGGAAGTATCCATCGGCTGTCGTCTGGTCGTCGCCCTTTGTTTTCACATAGGAAATCACTGCGACCAGAATTGTAAAACCGATAAATGTAATCAGTGTTAATGCCATATCAATTTACCCTTTCAAATTATCTGCGCAAGAGAATGGAAAGGCAATGCTTTCTTTCTCCAACTTCTCTGTGCCACTCACACTCCGAGCGTTGCCTTTCCATGTCTCTGTACGCCAGTCAGCAATCCATCATGATTGCCAGGACTGCACGATAGCCACCTGTTTGCAATTCCATGTATCGTCTATCCGTGCAGCCATATTGTCTCAGTGCTGTTTACTCTACTTCCGAGATCTTGACCGGACGGCCTTCCTTGAGGGATTTGGTTGCAGCGGCAGCCATCAGTACCGGATACAGACCATCCTCGCCGGTTACCGGGGTCTCCTTGTCGTTGATGACAGCGTCTGCAAACTGCTTCATCTCTTCTACAAATGCGCCGGTGTAACGGTCCCACATGACCTTGTATGCGGTGCCGTAGGAGGTTCCCTCGGCGGTAGAAAGAACAGCGGTGGACGGGATGTCGTTCTCATCCTGTGCGCAGCCTTCCGATCCGAATACCTCGACTCTCTGGTCGTAGCCGTAAACTGCCTTGCGGGAGTTATCGATGACGCCCAGTGCGCCGTTCTCAAACTTCAGCGTAACGATTGCGGTGTCGACGTCGCCGGCTTCGCCAATGCCCGGATCAACCAGAACAGAGCCGTATGCATTGACTTCGGTGACCTCAGATCCTGCGAGGAAGCGAACCATGTCAAAGTCATGAATCATCATGTCATAGAAGATGCCGCCGGAAACCTTGACGTAAGATACCGGGGGCGGCTCCGGATCGCGGGAGGAAACCTTGACCAGGTTTACCTTGCCGATCTTGCCCTGCTGAACCATGTCGTAAACTGCACGATGGTTGTGGTCAAAACGGCGGCAGAAACCGATCTGCAGCTTGACGCCTGCGTCCTTTGCTGCGTTGATTGCTTCGTGTACCTTGTTCAGATCATAGTCGATCGGCTTCTCGCAGAAAATATGCTTCTTGGCCTTTGCCGCCTCAATGATGAACTTGGAATGGGTGTCCGTCGAGGAGCAGATCAGAACTGCTTCGATCTCCGGATCGTTCAGAATGTCAGCCGGATCCGTGCTGACATTCGGAATGTGGCACTGTGCTGCGAACTCGCGGGTTGCATCATTTGCGAACGGATCTGCAATCGTCTTGATTTCCATTTCCGGAACAAACATGGAAATGTTCTTCGCGTGTACCTTGCCGATACGTCCTGCGCCGATAATTCCTACCTTCATAGTGATTCTCCTTTTCTTGATTGTATTCGGGATTGGATTCCCGTTTCTGGAGTGTATTGTAATCGAATGAGAGCAGGAAAACTATGTGGATTGTTTTTGATTTGTGTCGGCTGTTTTGGTTTTGTTGTTTTTTTATTGCACCAATACTTCACAAGAAAACTGCAAATGTGTCAAATCTTTACCTTTTTTATTCTGCGCACAGCATTTGGACAGGGATTATCTTTTGAATGTGTCAGATCATTAGAAAAGGGAGCAGAGTCCTGCTCTGCTCCCCGGTGTGGGCGTTATGTATTCTGTTTTCGGTAGTTTTGCGGCGTGACACCGGTGACCCGCTTGAAGGTCTTGCAGAAATTCCGATAGTCCGCGAAACCGCTCTGTGCGCCGACATCCCGGATTTTATCTCCGGTTCTGGACAGCAGCTCTTTGGCCGTGTTGATCCGGCAGGAGAGCAGGTATTCCGAAAAGGTGATCCCGGTTTCCTTGCTGAAAATATGGCTCAGGTAGGCCGGGTTCAAATGCACCTGATCCGCTGCCGTCTGCAGGGATACGTTGTCCCTGTGATTCTCCTGGAGGTATCGGATGGTACGGCTGACCGCGCTGCTGTAGCTGTCCGGTTCCGGCAGGATTTCCTCGCGGAATGACAGGTAGGCCGATTCCATCCCGCGGAAGTCTTCCAGCTTGTCCGGAATCAGACGCTGGCTGATCCCGGCGCGGCGGTCGGTCTGCCGGAGCCACTCCTGCACCAACCGCTGCTGGGTGTGCCGGGAGCGGAACTCCTCCAGCGATGCCTCCCACTGCTGACGGATGGTTCCGCCGTCTTTGCGGTCGATGTAATCCGCAATTTTCTCGCTGAACGCGACGGCAAGCGGCGGGATTTCCTTTGCGCACGCTTCCATCTGCCATCCGTAAAAAATGACCTGCGGTGCATAAAACCGTTCGTTCAGCGCGTCGGTCGCCTCCTGCCAGCATCTCTGGGCGTCTGTTCCAAAGCCCTCCGCCCGGCTTGTCCCAACGCAGACCGACACGGCGAGATAGCGCTGCGCATACCGCACCACCGTGGATGCATACTGCTGGATTTTCTCCCTTCGGTCATACACGCTGGGGATGCCGGAAAAATCCAGCAGAACGGCATATTGCCCCTGCTGTACGTGTACACACCGTACGGCTGGTACGTTTTGGCAGGCCTCGCGGCAGATCTGGGCAAACGAAGAGTGGAACCGTTTCTGCTGCTCGATCGGCATCATGGCGACATGGGTGTCGTAATTCAGAATACTGACTGCCATCGCGGCACTGGTGAAAAAACGGTCTTCCGGCTTCGGGTCTCTTCCGCTCAGCAGCTGGAGGTAATACTCCCGTTCTTCGTCCGGCGCGTGAAACTGCAGTCCGCCCTGGCCGGTGGATACGATCGACTGTTTCATCCCGTCCAGAAGCTTCAGCAGGCTTTCTTCTGTCAGCAGATTTTTCAGCACGTACTCGTCAATCCCCAGTTTCATCGCTTCCTTGACGTACTCAAAATCGTCATGACAGCTCAGTACGATAATATTCGCGGTATTACCGCTCTGTTTCAGCCGGCGGATCAGCTCGATGCCATTCATCACCGGCATGCTGATATCCGTGATGATGATATCCGGCTGATATTCCTGTACCATCTGCAGGGCTTCTTCTCCGTCCTGCGCCGTTCCCACCACAGTATACCCGTGTTTCTCCCAATCCGTAATCCGAAATAAAAAGGTTCTGACAAGAAAATCATCATCGACCAGAAGAACCTTAATCATTTCCTTCTCCTCTCTCTGTCAAGTACTTCTCCAAATACTCTGCAACGTTGTCCTGCGTGATCAACGGTGTGTCGACATACGTGTTCATGTCGATGTCTTTTCCATCCAGTGACCGCACAATCGTCCGGATGGTCTGATATCCAATTTCATAGCCGTTCTGTCCGACCAGCGCCAGTATACTGCCATCTTCCACACCGGACATGGCGTCGTTCTGCATGTCCACGCCGATCAGCGCGATGTCATCCATATCAGCGTGTTTGACGTACTGCATTGCGCCCAACACCATCAGTGCGCTGGTGCAGAATACACCCTGCACGTCCGGATTGTTTTGGCAGATGGTCTCCATGCAGTTCTGGCTCTCCAGATAGCTGCTGGTTTCGGATTGCTCCACTTCGCACAGCTCGAGATCGGAGTCGTGTTCAATATACTCCCGAAAGCCTCGCAGACGGTCAGCGTGTGTGCTTTGTCTGGGATTTCCCATAATCACAGCAACCGTTCCGTTGTCCAGATTTCGGTCAAACGCCATCGCCGCGATCTGGCCAATCTGGTAGTTGTCCGCGCCGATATACGGAAAATCAAATAGAGCTGATTTGGTATCAATGTAAAAGCAGGGGATATCCGATTGCTGTGCCTGTTCCAGGACATCTGTTTGCTGGGAATCGCAGGGAGAGACCGCGATGGCATCCGGTTTGGAGGCGATGACATCCTCCAAAATCGTATTCTGTGCGTCCACGTCGTTTTCGTTGGACGGCCACAGGATGTTGACCGAAACGTTATAATCCGCTGCGGCCTGTTTCAGACCATCCTCCACCGACATCCAGTGTACGGAATCCATCGCTTTGAGAACGACACAAATGGTTCGCTTTTTTTGTGATTGTTCTGCACGGCTCCCGCATCCGGTCAGGAAAACTGACGCTGCGCACAGCAGTGCTGCCAGCTTAATTGCAACCCGTTTCAAATCGTATACTCCTCTGCATCATAGGAAACCGGCAGCGTAATCACGGCCTGGGTTCCCTGGTTTTGGATGGAAGAAAAACGCAGTTCCCCGTTGTCGCCGTAATACAGGTTCAGGCGTTCCCGTACATTGCGTACACCGATTCCGCTGAATTTGCTGCGGCGCTCTCCGTTCATTAAGCGCTGCAATTCTTCCGCTGTCATGCCGCTGCCGTTGTCTTCGACCTTGATCGCCAGCCTCTGTCCGTCAAAGCAAACACGTACCGCAATATGTCCATCCGAACGCTTCAGGTCAATGCCGTGCAGGATCGCGTTCTCCACCAGCGGCTGGATGAGCAGGCTCGGAATATAGCATTGCTCGGTTTCCGGCAGGACATCAAAGCTGACCGTGAAGCAGCTGGCATAGCGGAACATCTGCAGCTTCACGTAATTCTGCACCATGTGGATTTCCTGCTGCACCGTGATGAATGAGCCTCGGTCGCTTGCACTCATTTGGAGCAGCTCAATAAACGCATTCAGCTGCTCCGCAATTTCGGTAGAGTTTTGAAGCATCGCCGCATATTTGATGGAGTTCAAGGTGTTGTACATAAAATGCGGGGTGATTTGATAGCGGAGCGCTTCCACTTCCGCTTCTTTTTTCAGCAGTTTTTCGGTAACCAGCTCGTCGATCAGGTCCTCAACCTGCTGAATCATGGTGTTGAAGCCCCGCGACAGTTCGCCGATTTCATCCTCGGAGTACACCTCTGCGCGAACCGTGAGGTCACCCTGTCCCACCTGTGCCATGGTTTCGGTCAGGTTTTTGACCGGGCGCATCATACGATGAACGAGTATCAGAATCGGAATGACGGCGAATAGGTTGAATCCCAATACCAGCAGGAATATTTTATTTCTGGTATTGGCAATATCGCGGGTAATGACGCTGCGGTCTGCAACCGTTGTCAACCGATACCCGCTGAGCGACGCCGTAACCGATGTACACAGCATCGTACGATCCGGTTTGGATTCCTCCTGTCCCAGCTGTTTCAAGTTGGCGCTGGATGCAATTCTTCCGTCTGGTGTGGTGATATAGCTGCTTCCGCTGCCGGTATCGCCGTACCCTTGCAGACAGCCAAAGAAAATATCCCGCTCGTCCACGTTGACCATGATGTATGCGGCGGTCTTTGTCCCGTCAGCGCTGACAATCGGTTTGCTATAGGTAAAGACTTGTTTTTTGATCAGCTCGGTTTCATCGGTATGATAGGCGGGGGACAATGGATTTTCCTGCTCTCTGGTTTCGTTCTTCAGCCATGCGGAATCCTCGCTGCTGCACAGTTGGGCAACTGTTTCTGATTTAGTAGCCTTTAGCAGCATATTCTCCTCTGGCAGAAAACAATACACCGAATCGATCTCACCGTTTCGATAGTGATTCAGCAAATCCAGAAGCTCCGCCTCATTGTGCGGTTCATACTCCTGTGCCAGCTGTTTGACCGCGGTGTCCGAAGACACATTGATTGCGGTGTAATAGGCATTCTTCATGATGTCGTCAAACATACCCGCGCATACCGTCAGATTAGCTGTCACGGAGGAGATATAATTGTTCTCAATGACGGCAACGGAGTTATTATAAAACACCACGGAAAGTACAGCAGACACAGCCATTGATACCAAAATGATGCTGCAAATTATTTTTTTCTGCAATCCAAGCTTCATTCGATGTTCCAACTTTCTGCGGTAATTTCACATTTGATCCAGTTGTATTATATCATATTCCTTTGTGAGTAGTAAATCCGCTTCTTTTTACGATTGTCCATCCATACGCCTGACATGACAAACACCTCCTGCTGCAGGGTTGGTGTTACAGTAAGAGGTGTTTTGGGGATAGCGTCTTTGGGATTCAGCGACTATGTATGTCTTCGGTTGGAGGCGTCTCGGGATCGAGGTGTTCCGGTGCATCCAGAGCGCTTTTGCGTTGGTCAGCCAGTTTGTCCAGATCGCTGGATTTGAGAATTTCCTTGTCCTCGTGCAGCACCTCTTTCATAAATCCGGCGGTGATAATACCGGTCGGCAGCGCAACGATGGCAAGGCCGATCATGGAAGAGATCATAGCGACCAGCTGGCCGGCGGTGGTGACGGGGTAGATGTCGCCATAGCCTACCGAGGTCAGGGTGATGGTAGACCAATAGATGGCGGAGAAGAAGGTCGGGAAGGCGGCTGGTTCGACGTTGAACATGATCAGGGCGGAGAGGATGATGTAGGAAAAAGCCAGAGAAAACAACGCGATCAGGGCATCGCGCTGATCCATGAACACCTTTTTGAGCAGCAGGAACCCCCGTGTGTACCGAGCCAGCTTGAATACCCGGAAGATCTTGACCATGCGCAGCAGTCGGAACATGACAAACAGATGAAAACGGGCATTGAGCAACAGAACGGTTGGCAGAATGGACAGCAGGTCAACAATGGCCATCGGGGTAAAGGGATATACCAGGAAAGCCAGCTTTTTGAAGCGCGGGAGCTTCAGATCCGCCGTCCATAGCCGAAGCAGGTAGTCCAGAATAAATACGATGGTCGCACTCCACTCCATGACAGTGAAAATAACCATATTTCGCCGGAACATCATAGGGAACAGGCTGCAAATGATGCTGCCCAGCATAATCACGTCGTAGATTTTGCTGGGCAGGTCCTGCCCTGTAGAGAGTTCGATAATTTCGTAAATGCGTGTTCTCATGTTGCGGATCATCCCCTGAAAGACAGATATACATTCAAATCGTGTTAAGATTGTATTTAGTATAACATGTTTTCCCAAAAATGAAAACACAGGAGATAGCGCGGCGGTTTCGCATTTTTTTTCGAAATCGTTGCAGGAGAAAGAAACGAGCGTGTGGAGACAATGATTTTTATCGTTGGTTGAGATAGGGAAAAGGACAGTTTTCGCTTGTTTTTCGAACAAAAACACGGTGTGGTAAAAAAATAAAAAAATCTTCAAAAAATGGTTGACAAAGTTCCTCTTTTCGAGTATACTAAACAAGTCGATTGGCGGTACGGAAGTTTAGCTCAGCTGGGAGAGCATCTGCCTTACAAGCAGAGGGTCACAGGTTCGAGCCCTGTAACTTCCACCAATGGCCCAGTAGTTCAGTTGGTTAGAACGCCAGCCTGTCACGCTGGAGGTCGTCAGTTCGAGCCTGATCTGGGTCGCCAATGGTTCGTCCGGTTGAGCAGCGATGCTCAACCGAGACGAAATTTCTTTCCAAATAGATGTTGACAAACAGGAAAAAGTTTGATATAATAAACGTCGTTGCGGAAGAAACAACTCGCCTCTGTAGCTCAGTTGGTAGAGCAGGGGACTGAAAATCCCCGTGTCGGTGGTT
>JBJEZE010000066.1:0-12267 GCA_051887235.1 Butyricicoccus sp. | reverse complement strand
GATGACGATCTGGAGCGGTTTGTGTTCTGCGGCCTGTTTGGCGGCCTTACGGCGGTGTACAGAGCGCATGATGAGGAACAGGATGCTGAACAGCACCAAAACCGCCGCGACGATTGTGAGCAGGATGCGCGTCTGTGCGGAGGTGCCGGAGAATCCCGGTCCGGCGGCGCTGCCCGAACCCGAACCGGACGGTGTACCGTCCGAAAACAGTTCGCTGGCCAGCGAGGTTTTCAACGGAACGGCGACGGTGAGCAGGCGCGCCTGGTCGCCCTGGATGTGGGTGGCGGCCTGATAGGTCTCCCAGCTGTCTTCCGCGATGCCGATGGTCAGCTCGGCACAGTCGTCGTTCAGCTCGCTCACCTTATAGCGCAGATTGTCCGCCGACATTCCGTTCGGCAGTAAAATGGACAGCTCCGGAAGATTGGATGCGTCCAGCTTGATGGCCAGTCCGCTCTGCTGGATGGAACGCTCCGCCGCGTTCTGATAGTTGTCCGGGGTCAGCGTGAGCTCCTGAAAGCTGTCGCAGCAGTAATCCATCAGCTTGACCGAATCCTCGTATTTATCGCCGGGGGCAATGCTGTTCATCGTGACGATGATCAGATTGCGGTCGCCGCGCGTCATGTACACAACAAAGGTATGGTGCGCCTTGGACGTCCAGCCGGTCTTTCCGGCGGTGACCTCTTCGTTGTAGTATTCAGAGTCCGTGCGCAGCATATCTACTTTGGTCCAGATTTCCCACGGCTCGGGAATCACTTTGTCCGTGTCCAGATTGTACTTCATGGAGCCGGCGAACGTAAAGTAATCCGGCACGGCCTCCAGAGCCAGCGAGATGCGGGCCATGTCGCGTGCGCAGGTGTGGTGGTCGCTGCCGTCGTCCGGGTCCAGACCGTTGGGGTTGGAGAAGTGGGTGTTGGTGCAGCCGAGCTCCTTCGCGCGGTCGTTCATCCTATCCACGAAGGTGCTCACATCGCCGCCGACATATTCCGCGAGGATGTTGGCCGCGTCATTGGCGGAGTACACCAGCATGCAGTACATCAGATCGCGTACGGTGCGTTTTTGACCGACCTCAAAGCCGATGCGGGTGGAGTCCAGATTGACCGTGGACAGCGCCTCCGACGTCACCTTGACCTTGTCGTCCAGACTGCCGTCCCCTGTCGCAACGTGCTCCAGCACGAGCAGAGCCGTCATCTGTTTGGTGATAGAAGCCGGGCGCAGCGAACGTCCCGCATGCTTTTGAAACAAAATCTCACCGGTGTCAGCGTCCATCACACAGGCGGCCTCAGAAGCCAGTGTGGGCGTATCCGCCGCCTTGCTGTGCACACCCAAGACGGTGAAGCAGCAGACAAGCAGACACAAGGAACAGAGAAGCTTTTTTGTCATGTTTGTTTCCCCCTGAGGATGAAGTGATTGCGAAATCACACATTATTTGGTACTATAACTGTATACCTAGTCCATTTTACACCAACTGGGATGAAATAACAACAATCAAATGCAAAATCTGTGGTATTTTGGCGAATTGGAGTGACGTATGAACCTGTTTGTTTGGTATTTACTGGTGGAGAACGCAGCTGCCGCAGTGGTCACGGTGTGGGACAAGCGTGCGGCCCGCCGCGGCGCGTGGCGGGTTTCGGAAAAAACGCTGTTCGCGCTGTGCCTGCTGGGCGGGTGCCCGGCGGTGTATCTCACCATGCGTCTGATACACCATAAGACCCTGCACAAACGCTTTATGTGGGGGATTCCGCTGATCTTTGCCGCACAGTGCGTGCTGCTGATCTGGATCAGCAGAATGTACGGATAATCTGTTCGAAACAGTTTTCAGTGTATGAAGGAGGAAGAATTTCTATGCTGCTGCTCAAACATGGTGTGCTGCTGGATCCGTATACGGATACCGAGCGCATGACGGATATTCTGGTGGATGACGACGGCGTCATTGCCCGTGTGGAACCGGACATTGAGGCGTCCTGCCCGACGGTGGATCTGGCCGGCCGGACGGTGTCTCCGGGATTAGTGGATGTTCATGTCCATTTCCGCGATCCGGGTCTCACCCACAAAGAGGATATTCTGACCGGTGCCGCCGCGGCCGCCGCCGGAGGCTTTACCACGGTGGTCTGCATGGCAAACACCAAGCCGGTGGTGGACTCGGTGGAAACCCTGAACTATGTACAGGAAAAGGCGAAGCAGGTACCGATCAACGTACTGCAGGCCTGTGCCGTGACCAAAGGGCTGGCCGGACAGGAGATGACGGATTTTGCCGCCCTGCATCAGGCGGGAGCGCCGGGCTTTACGGATGATGGAATCAATCTGGCCAATGCCAAGCTGTGTCTGGAGGCCATGTGCCGCGCCAAGGATCTCAATGTCCCGCTGTCCTTCCACGAGGAGGACCCGAACCTGATCCTGTCCCCGGGTGTCAACTACGGCAGCGCGGCGGCGGTCAAATTCGGGGTGAAGGGCGCTATGCCGTCCTCAGAGGAGAGCATGATCGCACGGGACATCGCACTGGCGATGCGCAGCGGCGCGCGCGTGGCGTTCCAGCATATCAGCTCCGGGCTGTCCGTGGAGCTGATCCGTGCGGGCAAGCAGCTGGGCGCGGACATCCATGCCGAGGTCACGCCGCACCACCTGAGCCTGACGGAGGAGGACGTGCTGGAGCATGGCGTCAATGCCCGCATGAATCCGCCGCTGCGCACCGAGCGCGACCGGCAGGCTCTGATCGCCGGACTGCAGGACGGCACGATTGATATGATTGCCACCGACCACGCCCCGCACGCGGCGGAAGAAAAGGGCAAACCGTTTGCGCAGGCGCCGTCCGGTATCACCGGACTGGAGACGTCGTTTGCAGTCTGCAATACCACACTGGTGCAGACCGGCAAGCTGACCCGTCTGCAGCTGCTGCGCGTCATGAGTCAGAATCCGGCAGAGTTCTATGGCATGACCGGCAAGTCCGTCGAGGTGGGCAACCGCGCCGAGCTGATGGTCGCCGACTGGGATGCGCCGGTTGTGTTTACAAGCTACAAATCCAAGTCCGCCAACACGCCGTTCACGGGACGGAAGCTGACCGGCAAGGTCTGTGCGATCGTGATGGGGGACAAGTATCTGGAACAATAACACAGGAGGGAAGAGTATGGGACTGATGGATCCGGTCAATTACCGCGTCGTGCGCATTGACGGCGACTATGCGATGCTGCAGAATGAAAGCGAACCAGACGCACCGCTGGCACAGGTGGCGCTGGCGCGTCTGCCGGAGGAAATTACGGACGGCAGCCGCGTTCAGCGCGTGATGCTGGATTACACGTTGCTGGAGTAACGGGAGCAAAACGATCCCGGCATCGCCGCGGCAGAAAATCAGAAAAGCCTCCCTGAAAAGGGAGGCTTTTTTCTCAACAAATAATCACAGCCGATAGTAATAATTCAGATGGTATTTTCGGATGGCGGTGATGTGCATCCGCATCCGATTGCTGGCGGCGACCGAATCACCGCTGCGGATCGAGTTCAGAATGCCGGTATGCTCCTTCACGGTCGTTTCCAGCATTGCGTGGTCTGCGCGGAAGGAGACGCAGCGGATCAGATCGAGGGTGGTGCGGCTCATGGTTTCCAGCCGGGTATTCTTGCACGCATGGACCAGATGTTGATGCCACTGGACATCAAAGTTGACCGCCTGTTCGACGTCGTTCTGGGTTAGACAGTGCGTGATGGAGGCGTCCAGGAGCTCCAACTCGTGAATATCGGTTTCGCTGGCGCGCAGCGCGCACAGGGATGCCGCCATGCTTTCCAGCGCTTCACGAATTTCATAATACTGAATCAGGTCGTCCAGATTAATCTGCGCCACAAAAGCGCCCTTGTCATTGATGTAGTCAATAAAGCCCTCGCTGGACAGTCGCTTCAGCGCCTCGCGGATGGGGGTGCGGCTGAAGCCGAATCGCTGGCAGAGAGCCAGTTCGGTCAACGGAGTTTCGCTGGTCAGTTCGTGGTTGATGATCGCCTGCTTGATGCTGGCGCAGGCCTGATCGCTCTTGGATAATTTTCGAGAAGACGATTTTTTCATCGCAGGAACCTCCGGGTAAAAATGGCAGACATAAGTGGAAGATATGTTACAAAATGTCTGCATCTTTATTATAACGTAAAAAACATTTTACGTCAATAAAAAATACGAAAAACACGCAAAACTTTCAAATTTTATAGAATTAGAACGGTTAAAAGTGACAAAAAGCCGGAGGCGCGAAATGCGTCTCCGGCTGGTTTTGTTGACTATCAGAGAATGAACAGTCCTTCGAAATTAGTCGTAGAAGGAAGCAGCAACAGCCTCGTCGGTCAGGTTGTCAGCGTTGTAGAATACACAGTCACAGATGATGTCAGCAACTTCTTCGCCGTCACAGATCTTGGTCATGGTCTCAACGGTCTGGTAGCCGATGTCATACGGATTCTGGTTTACGCCGCCCCACATGGTGCCAGCTTCTACAGCTGCGTACAGTACGGAGCCTTCGTCAAAGCCACACAGCCAAACCTGATCGTCGCCGGTGCCCAGCTTGTTCAGGTTCTCGTTAGCAACCAGAACGCCCTCAGAGGAGTCCTGAGTGTTAGCGAAGATAGCAACGGTGTCGTCCTCGTTCAGGAATACGCCAGCCTCGGTGGAGTTCAGCTCGACGGTAGTCTGAGACGGTACACGAACTTCGATGATTACATTAGCTTCCTTCTCAGCAACGGATTCTGCCTTGGTATCGCCAACGAACTTGTCGTTACCAGTTACGCAAACCGTGATGCCGTCCTCTGCGCACTTAGCAGCGAACTCGTCGATGAAGCCCAGGCCACGGTCGATGTGACCGGAAGCGGTAGCGGTGTAGGACAGAACGCCTACGCGAGCCTTCTTGTCGGTGCCGATGCGGCCAGCGTCCTTCAGAGCGGTGTACAGCTCGTCAGCGCCCATTGCAGCTGCGGAGTAGTTATCCGAAGCAACGGAGCAAGCAACGGAGCCTTCCGGAGCGCCCGGAATACCGGAGTCCCAACCAACAACCGGGATACCAGCTGCCATAGCGTCGTTCAGGGAATCGGTTACGGAGTCAGCGTCCAGAGCTGCCAGACCGATGCAGTCTGCGCCGGAGCTGATCGCGTCGTTGACCTGCTGTACCTGTACAGCGATGTCGGTCTGTGCGTCCGGACCAGTGTAGCTAACCTTGACCTTGTCGTAGCCAGCTGCTGCGTTGATGTCTTCCATTGCCTGCATACAGCCATTCTGTACGACCAGCATCCAGGAGTTGTTCAGGCCCTTGGAGATAACCTGCAGATCGTAGGTTTCGCCGGAGCCGCCGCCGGATGCCGAACCGGTGTCAGCCGAGGAGCTGGAGCTGCTGGAGCTGCCGCCGCCGCAGCCTGCCATGGTAAAGGCCATGCCGCATGCCAGTGCCATTGCTAATGCCTTCTTTTTCATAAGTGTGCCTCCTAATAAAATGTAGATAGGGTGTTTTTATAGAACATCGGAATTGATGTTTTATAACAAAGTTGTCCAAATAAGGGGGGTGATAGGACCGCGGCGGGCGGGAAACCCGCCGCGGCTATGTTTGATTACAGCACGAGTAATTGTTGCGGAATTACTTGTGGTTGCGCGCCATATCGATCGTTACAGCGAAGATGATGATGACGCCGGTGATGATCTGCTGCCAGTTTGCCTGCAGGCCGATGAACGGCAGGCCGGTCTTCAGCAGGGAGATCAGGATAACGCCCAGCAGGGTGCCGATGACGGTGCCCTTGCCGCCGGCCATCGAGGTGCCGCCGATGATCGCGCCTGCGATCGCGTCCATCTCGAAGCCTGCGCCGGTACCCGGAGTCAGAGTGGTGAAGGTGCAGCCGTAAGCGATTGCAGCCAGACCAGTGAAGAAACCGGAGATCAGGTAAGCCATGATGTGCCAACGCATTACCGGTACACCGGACAGACGAAGCGCTTCCTTGTTGGAACCGATCGCGATGATGTAACGGCCGATGCGGGTCTTATGCAGGATGATGTGCATGATAGCAATCAGGATGATTGCCCAGATAACGCCCAGCGGGAAGATCAATCCGTTGCCCAGAGTGACCTTGAAGATGCTGCGGCACCAGGAACCCTCGCCGGACTGCGGCCACAGACCGGAGACACCGCCGGTGATGATGGAGCCGAGGCCACGGACGATCATCATGGTACACAGGGTGGTCAGGAACGGCGGCAGCTCGAAGTAGGCGACGATGACGCCGTTGAGCAGGCCGATCAGCAGACCGAATACGATGCAGATGATGAAACCAACCCAAACCGGGAGGCCCATGTTCTTGATCGTTACGCTGGCAACGATGGAGTAGCAGACAAGGCCGGTACCCATTGCCAGGTCAACACCGCCGGTAATCAGCGGGAAGGTTACACCGATTGCCATGAACAGGATGTAGTACATGTAGCTGGTCATGGTAACGATGGTGGTGTACGTACGGAAAGACGGGCTCAATGCAGAAAACATGATGACCAGCACAACCAGTGCGGCAATGACGACTGCATACTGAGTAAAATTACTGCCTTTCTTTTGCTTGGTAGCTTCCATAGTAGCGTTCTTTTCCATAATTCGTATAATCCCCCTTCCTTACGACTTGCGCTTCTGTCCAGCCATGTTGAGGATTACAGCAACCAGTACGATAATGCCGGTCAGCACGTACTGATAGGATACCGTGAAGCCCATAGCCAGAATGCCTTCCTGAAGAAGGGCGATGATAACAGCACCGATAACAACGCCGAGTACGGAAACGACGCCGCCGGTCATTGCGGTACCGCCCATAACACACGCCGCGATTGCGTCGTTGTTCAGCGTGTCGCCGAGGCCCGGCTGAACGGTGGTGTATGCGCCAACGTAGAAGATGGCAGCGATACCAGCGAACGTACCGGAAATGATGTACGCCAGCATTTCCCAACGCTTGGTGTTAACGCCGGACAGACGAACGGCTTCCTTGTTGGAGCCGATGCACAGCAGGTAACGGCCAGCCTTGGTCTTGTGCATGAAGATCGCCATCAGAATCGCAACGGCGATGAAGATGATGAAACCGGTCGGGATGTTGCCGACGCGGACCAGATAACGGAACTCGGAGTTCTCAGAGCCGACTGCCGGCCAGGATACGGACTGGGTCTTGGTGAAGACCGCGCCCACGCCCTTGCCGATCTGGATACCGGCCAGTGATGTGATGAAGGACGGCAGATAGCGGTAGGCTACGAACCAGCCCTCGATGATGCCCCAGATGGTACCGGTCAGGATGCTGATCAGCAGACACAGAACCAGAGGCAGGTGATAGGTGGTCAGGCAGTAACCGGAGATCAGCGCGGCTGCGAACATGATCGGGCCGACGGAGAAGTCGATGCCTGCCGTTGAGATAACTACCATGATACCCAAGGCCAGGAAGCCGATGAAGTAGCAGTAGTTCAACGCACTCAGAATACGGTTGTAGCTAACAAATGTGGTACCCGGACGAAGGATCGGGGTCATGATAGCGAACAGAATGTAAACGGCTACGATGACCAGCAGAAGAATCAGTCGGGTTACGCCAATCGTCTTGACCAGCGGGTTTTGCTTTAATTTTTCCACGATGAATCCTCCTTCTTACTCAATGTCGCGGGTAGCTGCGTTCATGATCTTTTCCTGAGTTGCCTCGGAGATATCAAATTCAGCAGTCTTCTTGCCTTCACACATTACGACAACGCGATCACTCATACGGAGGATCTCGGTCATTTCGGAGGAGATCATGATGATCGACTTGCCCTCTTCCTTGACCAGACGGTTCATCAGCTCGTAGATTTCCTGCTTCGCGCCGACGTCGATACCACGGGTCGGTTCGTCGAAAATCAGGATGTCTGCGTCACTGACCAGCCACTTGGCAATAACAACCTTCTGCTGGTTGCCGCCAGAGAGGTTGACAACGAGCTGTTCGACAGACGGGGTCTTGGTCTTCAGCTGCTTTACGTAGTCCTCGGCGGTCTTCTTCTCCTTGGCCTTGTTGATAAACAGACCAGAGGTGAACTTCTCCAGCGCGGACATGGTGGAGTTTGCTGCGACCGGCTTCTGAACGACGATACCGTAGCGCTTACGGTCCTCAGACAGATAACCGATACCGGCCTTTACAGCCTCCTGCGGGGTCTTGATGTCGACCTTCTGGCCGTTGATGTAGATGTCGCCGCTTTCCTTCGGGTCTGCGCCGAACAGTGCGCGTGCGGTCTCGGTACGACCGGCGCCCATCAGTCCGGAGAAGCCCAGGATCTCGCCCTTGCGGAGCTCGAAGCTGACATCCTGTACCATCTTGCCGGCATTCAGGTGATCTACCTTCAGGACAACCGGAGCGTCCGGAGCAACCTGGCTCTCGGTCTTCGGATCCTCGTAAATGACACGGCCTACCATCATGTTGATGATATCTTCCTTGGTACAATCCTTGGTGATCAGCGTACCGACGTATGTACCGTCACGCATGACCGTTACGCGGTCCGTGATGCGCTTGATCTCGTCCATACGGTGGCTGATGTAAACAATACCCATGCCTTCTTCGCGGAGCTGCCGGATGATGACGAACAGCTGCTCGATTTCGGCATCCGTCAGAGCCGCGGACGGCTCGTCGAAGATAATTACCTTTGCTTCGTGGGAAATCGCCTTCGCAATTTCGCACATCTGCTGCTTACCAACCGTGAGGTTGCTCATGGTTTCTCTCGGATCGATCTCGATGCCCAGCTTTTCAAAGAGCTTGGAAGCCTCTCTGTTCATCTTGGCGTCGTTGATCAGGAATCCGTTCTTGTACTCGCGACCGATAAAGATGTTCTGTGCGACGGTCAGGTGGCCCATCATGTTCAGCTCCTGGTGAACGATGACGATACCAGCATCCTGCGCTGCTCTCGGATTTGCGAACTCGACTTCCTTGCCCTCAAAAGTAATCGTGCCGCTGTCCTTAGAGTAGATACCAGTCAGAACTTTCATCAGTGTCGATTTGCCGGCACCGTTTTCGCCCATCAACGCATGAACCTCGCCTTTGCGGACGTCCAGATGGACATGATCCAGAGCGTGTACGCCAGGGAAGGTCTTGTCGATGTCGGTCATGGTCAAAATAGTTTCGCCCATTTTCTCCTCCTGTTCTCTCATTTGTGGATATCACCGGATTGCATACAATGCAAATGCATTTGCCGTCCGGAATATTTTTTATTATTGTAATACAATGTAACGAAAAAAGTCAATAATTTAAAGATAAATTTATGATAATGCATGGAATTCACTGTTCGTATTTGGACAACATGCACAAAGAAAGCGGACAAGTTTGGATAATGTTCTTGTCGAGGAGGAGAAAATTGTCCAATTTCGCTAAAACCGACCGGACAAAGTTGCGGAACAGGATGCACGAATCTTGGCAAAATTGCCCGCATTGAACGCGGAAAATAATTGCACAAAATGAACGCAATGCACGGAATCGGAAAAGTATACATGGTTTCATCAGGAATAACACAAAAGAATTTCAAAATTTAACCAAAAGCTTTGCGGCTTATTGTGCACTATGTAGATAAACCGGTTTATGTGGGGAAAAGAGACAGCTACACGGAGGAAAAATGATGAAAAACACATGGAAAAATCTATGAAAATTGCATGCAATAAAAATACAATATGTTTTTTGCTGGGGAGGGAGCGGCAAAAATCTGCGTTCGGGCGGGATCAGATGCACGCGATGCACACGATGTGTGCAAAAAAACCCTGAGGAGATGTCCTCAGGGTTTCGGTATCGAGATCAAAGGGAATCTGCCGGCGATTAGCCTTCGTAATCGCTTTCGTTTTCCCAGTTGTGCCAGACGTTCTGAACGTCGTCATTTTCTTCCAGTGCATCCAGCAGCTTGCGCATGCGGGACATGTCCTCTTCGCTCTCCAGAGTGATGGTGTTGGACGGAACCATTTCAATCTCTGCCTGGATGAAGGTCATGCCGCCGTCCTGCAGCGTGTCGCGGACTGCAGCGAACTCCTCCGGAGCGGTAAAGATCTGGAAGACGTCCTCGTCGGCCTGGAAATCGTCGGCGCCGGCGTCCAGCGCGGTCATCATGACCTCGTCCTCGTCCAGCTCGCCGCGCTCGATGACCAGTACGCCCTTCTTCTCAAACTGCCAGGAGACGCAGCCGGCGTTGCCCAGACCGGTGCCGAACTTGTCAAAATAATGTCTGACGTCAGCGACGGTGCGGTTGCGGTTGTCGGTCAGAGTCTCACAGATGACTGCAATGCCGGACGGGCCGTATCCCTCGTAGGTGTTGGACTCGTAGTTGACGCTGCCGTTGTCTCCGCTGAAGCGGTCCAGCATGCGCTTGATATTGTCCTTTGGGACGTTGTTCGCCTTTGCGTCGGCGATGACGTCACGCAGCTTGCTGTTGTTATCCGGGTTTGCGCTGCCGCCCTCTTTGATCGCGACCGCCATCTTTCGGCCGATTTTGGTAAAAATAGCCGCTCTCTTGGCGTCATTCGCGCCCTTTGTTTTCTGAATATTATGCCACTTGGAATGTCCGGACATAGAAGTATCCCTCCTGTATGATAATGAAATGAAGTATATTACGGTTCAAAACGGCCGGCTGATACTGCCGACACTAACTACTAATTATAGCAAATGGATAAATGCTTGACAAGCACGTATTTATGGAAATCCGACCGAATAAACCGCTTTTTTTCGGACATACTAGACGTACCAATGGAAAAGAGGTGAATGTTTATGTCCCGAGAGCAGAATCAGAAGAACCAGCAGCAGAACCAGAACAATCAGAACCAGCAGAATAATCAGAAGAACAACCAGCAGCAGAACCAGAAGAATAACCAGCAGAACAGCCGCAACAAGAAGAATTCGTCTGAATTCTAACAGGATGCTGGAAGCGATGAGGGGAGGGAAGCCAGGGAGGCTGCGTTCCCCTCATTTTTTAATGGGTACGGCTCCATTCCTGGGCTGCGGGCAGGATCAGACCGAACAGCTCGTTTAAGCGGTCGTATTGCTGCCGGAGGTACAGCCAGCCGAACAGCGCCTCTACCGCAGTCGCATGCGCATATTCGGATACGGTTGCGGATTTCGGGATGGACTTCGGTTTGGCGTTGCGGCCGCGGTGAAAGACGGCCAGCTCGTCGTCGGTGAGTGCGGGGAGGATGGCGGCGGCACCGGCGGCCTGCGCACCGGCGCAGACCAGACGGATGGTTTCGCGATGCAGGTTGCGGCTGGTGACCAGACCGGAGGTGGTCAGCCAGGAGCGGGTCATAATTTCGTAGACGCTGTCGCCCATGTGAGCCAGAGCAAGAGAGCTCATGGCGCGAAGGCCGTCGTTATCCATGGATGGGTGGAGAAAATCAGTCATAACAAAGCCCTTTCGGATAAAATTATTCTATTTACAAAAATAAGGATTCACAATTTCGCAGAAATACGATATAATAGGTACATTATAACGCAGCTTCAATGGGTTTGCCAAGAGGGGCATGTATTCCGGAAAGGGAAGAGGGTACAAAAATGTCAATGGTACATATTCGAGAAGGTGAGTTCGACAAAGAAGTCATAGAGGCGTCGCTGCCAGTCTGTGTGGATTTTTGGGCGGAATGGTGTGAGCCGTGCCGTATGCTGTCTCCCATCATCGACGAGCTGTCCCAGAAATACTGCGGACGGATGAAATTTGCCAAGGTCAACATTGACGAGGCTCCGGCGACAGCCGTTATTCACAAGGTTCTGTCCATCCCGACGGTCAGCGTCTACGTCGGAGGAAAAGAGGTCAAGCGCCTGGTCGGGCTGCGGGATAAGGCCGAGCTTCGGCAGGAGCTGGACAGCGTATTGAAATAAGTAAAAGCGGATTGGTCGATGCGGCCAATCCGCTTTTTTGTTTGTCCGTTTGTTGGACTGCTCGTCCGTTGGGTTTCTAACATTGTTTCCCGGTTCGTCGAAGGTTCCCTCGGCGGTTCGCTCCGCTGGGCAGAGACTTTTGTGCGAACAAAAGTCTCTACAACTCTAAAATCGTTTAAGAACCAAGGTTCTTAAAGATCTCCTTTTAGCATACCGCGCCGCGTTGAGGGGCATCGGGTAACAACCCCAACGCGGCTCGTTCCCGGGATCGCTGAGAGTAACGTTCGCCCCTCAGATTTCGTCTCATCCTCTCTTGCAACCTCTGGTAAGAGATACCTTTTCGCGCTCAAGGGAACTCTTTTGGCATTGCCAGCATACTCTCGGCGATCATTCCCCCGATAGCTCCGGCGCATGATTGGGCCGCGCCGGTTGCGTCCTGCCAGTGGCAGGTGA
>JBJEZE010000065.1:0-12451 GCA_051887235.1 Butyricicoccus sp. | reverse complement strand
AGGGCGGCCGCCATACTCCGTTCTTCAACAACTACCGTCCGCAGTTCTACTTCCGTACCACCGACGTTACTGGCGTTATCTCCCTGCCGGAAGGCACTGAGATGTGCATGCCGGGCGACAACGTTGATATGGATGTATCCCTGATCACCCCGATCGCTATCGAGAAGGGCCTGCGTTTCGCTATCCGTGAGGGTGGCCGTACCGTTGGCTCCGGCGTTGTTACCGAGATCTACGAGTAATTCTCAGATTTTGATTTCATTCGCTTGATATCTCCAAAATAAATTGCCGCGATCCTTTCGCAAGAGAGGATCGCGGTTTTTTTCTGTCTTGACAACGGCATCATTATATAGTAATATCGTATATATAAAATATTTATATATAATAAATTTCAAAGTGAGGTGTAAACCATGTATTATCCGGTGTCCTCGCTGCTCATCGAGTGCCTGATTCTGGCGGTGGTGGAGCATGAGGATTCGTATGGGTATGAGATCAGCCAGACCGTCAAGCTGGCGGCAGATATTAAGGAATCCACACTGTATCCAATTTTGCGCCGGATGGAACAAAACGGTTATGTGACGACGTACAATCAGCAGTTTCAGGGGCGAAATCGGAAGTATTACCGGATGACAGATGCGGGACGGGAGCAGCTGGTCTTTCTGAAACAGGAATGGAAACGGTATCAGCAGGTGATTGACGGAATTATCGAAGGGGGCGTGCGCGGATGACGCGGGAGGAATATTTACGGCAGCTGGAACGATATTTGAAGCGGCTGCCAAAGGATGATTATGACAGTGCGATGGAATATTTTACGGAACATTTCGACGATGCGGGACCGGAAGCCGAACAGCGTGTGATGCAGGAGCTGGGGACGCCGAAGGAAGCAGCGGCGGAGCTGCTGTCCAATCTGCTGCATGAGAAAACAACTGCGCAGAAGGAACGGAAATACACGTCGGTCGGAACGGTGATGCTGATTGCCGTACTCGCGGTGTTTGCCGCACCGATTGGCATACCACTTCTGTTGGCGGCGGTGTTGGTGCTGGCTGCCGGCTTGCTGGTGTTGGCCGCGGGAGCGCTGTGTATTCTGTTGTTTGGTGTGTGTGGCTTGATCCTTGGCGCAAAGATGCTGTTGCGCGGGATCGTGGCGATTGCGGTTTCACCCGCGGGGGCAGCCTTACTGGCTGGCGCAGGATTGCTGAGCATCGGTGCAAGTGTACTGATCAGTATTCTGCTGCTGTGTGTATGCCGGTGGATCGGCATGGGATTGATTGCACTGCTGCGGCAGTTGATTGCACGAAAGGGAGGAACGTATTCATGAAACGAGCAACCAAAATTGCGTTGATGACGGGCGCAAGCCTGTGCATCGTGGGGGCAGCCTTGTTTGGAGTCGGTGTTGTTGCCGGGGGACGGGGATATGTTGGAGCGACAAATCTGAATTCACTCCGTGATACGGAGGAATACAGCGAGCTACAGGATGCTGGGTATCTGAATCAGCTGATCGAGGACAATATCAGGCTGGACGAATTTCGGAAACTATCCATTGACTGCGAAAATCTGGATGTTTCCATTGTTCCGACGGACAAGAACTACTCCTATCTGTCCTACGAGCTGGAGGCGGACAAAAAGGGAAACAATCCGCTGACCTATCGCGTGGTCGATGATACCCTGACACTCGAGGAGAAAAACGGCGGAGCATCCGGTACCTATATTCGCATTGATATTAACTTTATTGGCTGGCTTCTGGGCGATTCGGGCAGATACTATGATGCGTATCACAAAAATCTGGTCACGCTGCATCTGGCAAAGGATGTCAAGCTGGATGCAAGTGAGATTGCCTTGGGAGATGGAGATCTGTCCGTAGAGAGCGTGACCGGTACAGCGGTTGACTGGCAACTGGGATATGGTGACCTGACCATCACGGACTGCACATTGAGCGGCGGCACGATAACCGTAAAGGACGGCGATATCGTATCCGACCATCTGACGGGGGAAGACGTGATTTGGGTCAACCAGTATGGAGATTGGAACGCGAAAAACTGCACGCTGCGCGGCGGCGGCGCTGACTTGGATGATGGTGATCTGACGTTCAATCAGAGCAGCTGGACGGACACCAAACTGGTTCTAGCTTACGGCGATCTGGAAGGCAAGCATGCCGAACTGGAGAATATCACAGTTACCATGAAAGATGGCGATGTGGAGCTGGATGCATTGACGTTGTCCGGAGATAACACGATCACCAGCCGATACGGAGATGTAGAGATTGAGCTGACAGCGGCATCCAAAAAAAATCCGATGGCAGAAAGCCAGTCAGAGGCGGACAATGGAGAGACGGGTTATCGTCTGGAGATGGAAAACGGCATGAAGCTGTCGATTGACTGTGACGACGGCGACATTTCGGTAGAATAACATAGAAACCTGCATATGGACAGACAAAAACCGGATGTACCGTTGAGATACATCCGGTTTTTCATATACGATTATACATTGTGCTGGCGATAATACCAATAGCTCGCTCCAATCGAACCGCAGGTGGATGCGATCACGAGAACGAACAGCAGCACCAGACGGGCGGTGTCGGACAGCAGGAAGCTGCTGACGATCATAATAATGCCGCTGAAGAACATCAGCCAGCCGCCGATGCGGTTGGTAAAGCTCCAGTTTCGTCCATCGCTCAGTGCCCACGAGGTCCGGATACCCAGACGGTAATTCTGCTTGGCCTTGGGCAGCAGGTTGCCGATGAAGGCGTAGAGCGCACCGACAATCAGCGTGGCCAACCGTCCGACGTTCAGGGTTCCGGGACGAAGGGATTCCGCGATCGTCGTCAGCATGAGGACGAGAATCAGCAGATTGAACGCAATGGCGATGCTGTCGTAGAGCGGCTGATTGCGTTTGCTGTTTTGTTGTTTGGGGTCGGTGCGGGCGGAAAACAGCATCAAAAGCGTGACGAGTAAGCCGATTGCGCCGAGCAGAAAGATCATCGGGCGCGGGACTGTGCCGTTGACCTGACCGTCCAGTCCCCAGTGAATCGGGATGATCGCAGGAAGACGGGAGTAGCACAATGCGGCGGGCACAAGCGGAAGGCATGCGCTGATCCAGAGCATCGTTTTTTTCGTGTTCATTGAGATCCCTCCATTAACTCACTCATCCAGGATAAAATTTCGTCCAGGACGGATAGATTTAGTTCGTATCGAATGTATTTTCCCTGCTTTTCGGTGTCTACCAGACCGGCACTTTTGAGAATGGACAGATGGTGCGACACCGTCGCGCCGGTCATGTCAAACCGTTCGACAATTTCCCCGGCGGTCATCGGCCCGTTGTCGCGCAGCAGCTGTAAGATCTCACGGCGGGTCGGGTCGGACAACGCCTTGAACGTCGCTTGAAAGCTCATGAGTATCTTCCACCTTTCCATTATATTTAGATCATTATCTAAATATAGAATAGCAGACGAGGAGACGGTTGTCAATGAATATTTAGAAGAATATCGAAATGTTTTCGGAGCACGGGGACACATCGTGATGTTTGACGTGCGGAATGTTTTGCGGTATACTAGAGCTGTTTGAAACAAAAATATACGAGAAATGGGATCCTTGAGGAGAAAATATTGCATGAAACAGTCGAAAGAATACGGAAATGACAGTATTTCCGCGTTGAAGGGTGCGGACCGCGTGCGCAAGCGTCCGGGCGTTATCTTTGGCTCGGACGGTCTGGAGGGATGCGAACACTCGGTGTTCGAGATCCTGTCCAACTCGATTGACGAGGCGCGCGAGGGGTACGGCGACGTCATCACCGTGACGCGGTTCCGCGACCACTCCATTGAGGTGGAGGACCATGGACGCGGTATTCCGGTGGATTTTAACTCCAACGAAAAACGATATAACTGGGAGCTGGTATTCTGCGAGCTGTATGCAGGCGGCAAATACCGCACCAACGACGGGGAAAACTATGAGTTCTCGCTCGGACTGAATGGATTGGGAACCTGCGCGACGCAGTATTCTTCGGAATATATGGATGTCACAGTGCGCCGCGACGGCTATGAATACACGCTGCATTTTGAAAAGGGCGAGAACAAGACCGGCGTCAAAGCAGGATTCCGCCGGAAAAAGACCGAGGAAAAGGCAACCGGAACCATCATCCGCTGGCGCCCGGATCTGGAGGTCTTTACGGACATCGCGGTTCCGCTGGACTATTTTCGGGATGTGCTCAAGCGGCAGGCGGTGGTCAACCCGCATCTGCGGTTTGTGCTGCGCAACGAGACCGAGACCGGCATGGAGACCGAGGAATTTTACTACGAAAACGGCATCACCGACTACGTGTCGGAGATCGTGGGGGATCAGGCACTGACGTCGGTGCAGTCGCTTAACGCGGAGCGCCGTGGCAAGGACCGTCCGGACAAGCCGGAATACAAGGTCAAGATGAACTGTGCGTTCTGTTTTTCCTCGTCGGTCGCGCTGACGGAATACTATCACAACTCCTCGTGGCTGGAGCACGGCGGCGCGCCGGAGAAAGCGGTGCGGTCCGCGTTTGTGTCCGCGATTGACGCGTATCTCAAGCAGATCGGGAAATACAATAAAAACGAGAGCCGCATCTCGTTCCAGGACATTTCGGACAGCCTGATTCTGGTGACCAACTGTTTCTCGACCTATACGTCGTACGAGAACCAGACCAAGAAATCCATCACCAACAAGTTCATCCAGGAGGCGATGACCGAGTTCCTGCGGTCCGGACTGGAGATTTATTTCATTGAGAACAAGGCGGAGGCGGACAAGATCGCCGAGCAGGTGCTGATCAACAAGCGGTCGCGCGAGCAGGCGGAGCGCGCCCGTCTGAACATCCGCAAAAAGCTGTCCGGCAATCTGGACATGGCCAACCGCGTACAGAAGTTTGTGGACTGCCGCACCAAGGACGTGTCGCGCCGCGAGCTGTACATCGTGGAGGGCGACTCCGCGCTCGGCTCGTGCAAACAGGGTCGGGATTCGGAGTTTCAGGCCATCATGCCGGTGCGCGGCAAGATTTTGAACTGCCTGAAGGCGGATTACGACAAGATTTTCAAGAATGACATCATCACCGACCTGCTGCGCGTGCTGGGCTGCGGCGTGGAGGTGCGCACCAAGGCGACCAAGGACCTGTCCACGTTTGACCTGAACAACCTGCGCTGGAATAAGGTCATTATCTGTACGGATGCGGACGTGGATGGATTCCAGATCCGCACGCTGATTTTGACCATGCTGTACCGGCTGGTGCCGACGCTGATCGAAAAGGGCTTTGTGTATATCGCGGAGTCGCCGCTGTATGAGATCGGATACAAAAACGAGACGTATTTTGCGTTTGACGAGACCGAAAAAGCGGATATCCTCAAAAAGCTGGAGGGCAAAAAGTGCAAAATCCAGCGGTCCAAGGGACTGGGTGAGAACGATCCGGACATGATGTGGGAGACCACGATGAATCCGGAGAGCCGCCGCCTGATTCGGGTCACGCCGGAGGATGTGGATCCGACGCGGGAGATGTTTGACCTGCTGCTGGGCGACAATCTGGCGGGACGAAAGGAATATATTGCGGAAAATGGATGGCAGTATCTGGACGCTGCCGACATTTCCTGAGTGAGTAAACGAGACTATGGCAAAGAAAAAACAGGTAAGACAGGAAAAAGCATATCAGCCGCTGGAGCCGACCGACCAGCGCATCACGGACACGCTGCGGGAAAACTACATGCCGTACGCGATGAGCGTCATCGTGTCCCGTGCGATTCCGGAGATCGACGGCTTCAAGCCGTCGCACCGCAAGCTGCTGTATATGATGTACAAGATGGGTCTGATGGGCCCGAACCGGACCAAATCCGCCAACATCGTCGGACAGACCATGAAGCTCAACCCGCACGGCGACGCGGCGATCTACGAGACCATGGTGCGTCTGACAAAGGGAAACGAGGCGCTTCTGACCCCGTTTGTGGACTCCAAGGGCAATTTTGGCAAGGTGTACTCCCGCGACATGGCGTACGCCGCGCCGCGCTATACCGAGGCCAAGCTGGACAAGTTCTGCATCGAGCTGTTCCGCGACATTGACACGGACGCGGTGGATTTTGTGGACAACTACGACGGCGAGATGAAGGAGCCGACCCTGCTGCCCACGACCTTCCCGAACATTCTGGTGTCCGCCAACACGGGCATCGCGGTCGGCATGGCCAGCTCGTTCTGCGGATTCAACCTGCACGAGGTGTGCCGAACGGCGATCGCGTATATCCAGGACAGCGACTGCGACCTGATGGAGACTCTGCCGGCGCCGGATTTCCCGACCGGCGGCGAAATCATCCTCAACAAGGAGGAAATGCAGAAAATTTACGAGACCGGCCGCGGCTCGTTCAAGGTGCGCTCCAAGTGGACGCATCTGAAAAAGGAAAACATCATCGAGGTCACGGAAATTCCGTACACGACCACGGTGGAGGCCATCATTGACAAGGTAACCGAGCTGGTCAAGGCCGGAAAAGTCCGTGAGATCTCGGATATCCGCGATGAGAGCGACCTGTCCGGTCTGAAAATCGCGATTGATCTCAAACGCGGTACGGATCCGGCGCGCCTAATGGACCGCCTGATGCAGATGACGCCGCTGATGGACAGCTGTTCGTGCAATTTCAACGTGCTGATCGCCGGCATGCCGCGCGTGCTGGGTGTGCGGTCGCTGCTGGAGGAGTGGACGGCATGGCGCACGGAGTGCAAACGACGGACGCTGTTCTTTGACCTCAACAAAAAGAAGGACAAGCTGCATCTGCTGCACGGTCTGAAGGCAATTTTGCTGGACATCGACAAGGCGATTGCGATCATCCGCAACACCGAAACCGACAGCATGGTCGTCCCCAACCTGATGGATGGGTTTGGCATCGACGAGGTGCAGGCAGAATTCATTGCGGAAATCAAGCTGCGTCACATCAATAAAGAGTATATTCTCAAGCGGCTGGATGAGACCGAGGAACTGGAAAAGGAGATTGCGCGGCTGGAGGGCATCCTCAAGAGCAAGGCAAAGGTGCGCAATCTCATCATCAAGGAGCTGGAGTTTATTATCAAAAAGTATCCCGCGCCGCGCCGTTCGACGATTCTGCCCGAAGAGCATCTGGAGACGGTGGACGAGGAAGAGCAGATTCCGGATTATCCGGTGCACCTGTTCCTGACCCGCGAGGGCTACTTCAAGAAGATCACCCGTCAGTCCTACCGTTCCGGATCGGAGCACAAGCTCAAGGACGGCGACGAGGTCATCCAGTCGTTTGAGGCCACCAACAAGACAGAGCTGCTGATTTTTACCAACAAGCAGCAGGTCTACAAGGTGCACGGCTACGATTTTGAGGATACCAAGGCGAGCACGCTGGGCGATTATCTGCCGTCCAAGCTGGAGATGGACGAGGACGAAACGCCGTGCTTCCTGGTGCTGCCGGGAGACTATGCGGGCTGCATGGTCATCGTGTTTGAAAACGGCAAGGCAGCGCGGTTTGAGCTGTCCGGCTTTGTGACCAAGACCAAACGCCGCCGCCTGACCGGTGCCTATTCCGACCGCTCTCCGGCCAAGGCATTCTTCCACGTCACGGAGGAGGAACGCATTACGCTGTTTGCCAGCAACGGGCGGGCGCTGACGGTGGAGACGTCAGTGATTCCGCTCAAGACCACCCGCACGACGATTGGCGTGCAGGTGATGGTGCTGCGCGGCGGACATACGATCACCGGGGCCGTCCGGACAGCGGACACGCCGTTCTCCGGCTCACGGCGGTACGTGTCGCATTCCATCCCGTCGGTGGGAGCCATGCTGCGCGAAGAAGACAAGGGACAGCAGAGCCTGCTGTGAGAAAAACAGGACCGCCGTCAGAGCGAACTCTGGCGGCGGTTTTTTGCGTGAAATTAAGATTCAATCGGTAGGCAGAAGGGCGAGATTCACTACCATTTTCCCCATGCGCTCAGCCATGTTGAAAAACTTTGCCGCATTTCCCCATGTATGTGAAATATATGCAACGACGAAATCAGATTGGCGTAGCATCCATTGATTGCGCCAGGAAATGGCATATTGAGGAGGGACAGATTCCAGGCCTTCCGGGTACAGGGTATGGGTGTTCTCCTTATGCAAAGTTTTTTTGCCTGGAACGTATGCTGACACCACGGAAAAATAAATATGAGGATATATTTCTTTTAGATCCTGTAATGTGTGATATACATACGCATCAAACTGCCCTTGGTTGCCAACATAAAACTGGTTTACACGGTTGTGAACAATTAAGTCTTCCAATACGGTGCGCAGAACTGCTTTGACGGAATACGGACATTGTTTATGTCCAAAGAATGTACAGGTTTTATTCATGATTGTCCGGCTCCTTTTCGGCTATACATAGCCTAATAGTAGCACACATAGCCTATAAAGTCCAACCAAATTGTTTATTCTTATAAAAACGATTTGGGAGGATGGCTATGGACACGGTAACGGCGGTCAGAAACCGCATTTTAAATCTTTGTGGAGAATATGGCATCAGCATCAACCGGCTTGCGACACTCTCTGCGCTGCCGCCTTCCAGCATTAAAAATATTTTGTATGGGAAAAGCCGGAATCCCAAGATTTTGACTATTAAATTGATTTGCGACGGATTGGGCATTACACTTGGTGAATTTTTCAGCACGCAGGAGTTTGATGCGTTAGAACAGGAAATACAGTAGTCAGTCTCAGAGGATTGATGGAAAGATTGATAAGCTGCCGCTTCCCGGTTGTGGGGAAGCGGTTTTTTTGACGCATTGACCAACCATATTTTTGCATCCGGAGGTGTCACATATTTCGTCCGTCGCATAGAATGCAGGCAAGGGAGGGGTGGCAGATGAAGCAGCGGCAGAACGTGGTTCTGGTCGGCGGCGATGTGCGTCAGGTGTATCTGGGCAAGCTGCTGGCGGAACGGGGAATGCAGGTCACTGCGGTGGGACTGGAGCGCCACGATTTTGGGGACTGGTTCCCGTTTGTGCGGGATTTGCGGGAGGCGTGTGCGGCGGCGAATGTGGTGCTGCTGCCCCTCCCGGTGATGCGGGAGCGCGGTTTGCTCAATGCGCCGCTGGCCAACGTGCCGTTCCGCATGACGGAGGTTTTGGACGATATTCCGGCCGGAACGCCGGTTTTTGGCGGTTCCGTACCGCAGATGGTGCATGATATGGCCAAACGCAGGGATCTGCGCATCCGGGACTATCTGGCGCGGGAGGAGCTGGCGCTGCGCAACGCGATCCCCACGGCGGAGGGAACGATTCAGATTGCAATGGAGGAGCTGCCGGTGACCATCCACGGACTGCCGGTACTGGTGATCGGCAACGGCAGAATCGGCAGTGCGTTGGCACCGCGGTTGGCGGGGCTGGGCGCGCAGGTGACGGTATCCGCGCGGAAATATGAGGATTTTGCACGCATTGCCGGACAGGGATATGCCTATGCGGATACGCGAAGGCTGGCAGGGACGTTGGATCGGTATGCGCTGATTGTCAATACGGTTCCGGCGACCGTACTGACGCGGGCGCTGGTGTCCGAGTGTCGAAAGGATGTCTTGCTGATTGACCTGGCCAGCGGAAAGGGTGGAGTGGACCCGTCCGCACGGCCGCTGCGGAAATGTATTCATGCACTGTCGCTCCCTGGGAAGGTCGCGCCGGTCACTGCGGCAGCGGATATCTGTGAAACAGTCACACACATGATGGAGGAGGAACACTTGCTGTGAGCCGAACGATAGGATTTGCGCTATGCGGCTCATTCTGCACATTGACACGGACGTTGGCAGTGCTGGAACGCATGGTGCAGGCGGGATGGGACATCACGCCGATTGTATCCGAACAGGTGGCGGGGGAGGATACCCGCTTTGGAAAAGCGGCGGATTTTCTGGATCAGATCGAGGGAATCTGCGGGAAAAAGGCGCTGCGAACGCTGCAGGATGTGGAGCCGATTGGGCCGAAGGGATGGTTTGACGCGCTGGTTATCGCGCCGTGTACCGGTACGACACTGGCACGGCTGGCGTGCGGCATGAGCGATACGCCCCAGACGCTGGCCGCCAAGTCGCAGCTGCGCGTGGAACGTCCGGTCGTTCTGGCGGTGTCCACCAACGACGCGCTGTCCGGTTCGGCGGAGAACATCGGAAAGTTGCTCAACCGGAAGCATTACTATTTCGTCCCGATGCGGCAGGATGCGCCGCAGACCAAGCCGCGGTCCATGGTTGCCGTGCTGGAAAACATCCCGGAGACGGTGGAGGCTGCGATCGAAGGAAAGCAGATTCAGCCGATTCTGCTGTAACGCAGGATTGTGGCAGGCAAAACAGATCGGTCGGTGCGGCTTGCGAGGGCTGCACCGATTTTTCTGTTTTCCCGTTGATATGATTGGTGCGGGGATGTTCCCTGTGAGGGCAATCCGAAACCCGGGCAAAGCCGGGTTGTCATAAGAGGGAACATTTTGTATAATGGAAGCAGAACTACGGAAAAAAGAGGGGACGCAGCCATGAAGCTGATCTACAAGGGGAAATTCAACGGAGATCCGGCCAGCGTCCCGCACGGGGAACATAAGCCGAATGCGGTTCCGTTTCGGGAGATACAAAACTATAAAACGCTGAGTCTGGTGATGAATGCTGCGGCGATTGTTCTGCTGATCCCACTGTTTATACTGCTGTTTCTGCGCGGCGGCAGGGATGCCTTTTGCGTGTCCGGGTGTCTGCTTGCGCTGCTGTCCATGATCCCGCATGAGTTTTTACATGCGGTCTGCTTCCGTGAAACCGTGTATCTGTACCGCGGAGGAGGACTGCTGTTTGTCACCGGGCCGGAGGACATGAGCAGGCGGCGGTTTGTGTTTCTGTCGCTGCTGCCCAACCTTGTGTTTGGATTTGTACCCTTTGTGCTGTTTCTGATGGTTCCGCAGTGGAGTGTCCTCGGCAGCATGGGCGCACTGTGCATCACGATGGGCGCGGGGGATTATTACAACGTCATGAACGCATTGACGCAGATGCCCAAGGGGGCGAGAACCTATTTATATGGAATACATTCGTACTGGTATCTTCCGGATACCATAAAATAACGGCATGGCCTGTTTGTCCTTCAGGTCCATGCCGTTTGGCGTTATGAACTTATTCCGCGAGCGCCAGCATTTGCAGAATGATTTCCGCAGAGGTTTTGGCGGCCTCGTCGATGAAGTTGTCGTAGGTTTCGTCGGCGTCGTCGTCCGCGGCATCCGACATCGTGCGGATGACCAGATACGGCTTTTCATACATAAACGCCGCGTGACCGACGGCAGCGCCTTCCATTTCGACACAGGCGGGAGCGTATCGGTCGTTGATGGACTGCTTGACGGCAGATTCGCTGACAAACCGGTCGCCGGAGACGATGCGCCCGTGGAGATATTTGCCGGACAGGCGCGGGATGGATGCACATGCGCGGTCGCACAGCTGCATCAATGCCGGATCCGCCGGGAAGAATTCCCGCTTCGGATAGTAGTTCAGCATAACGGCGTCCTGATCGTGGAACCCGACCTCCTCGCTGATGACAACATCCAGCATGTGAAGGCCCGGCTTCATTGCGCCGGCAATGCCGACATTGATGATGCAGTCGGCCTGACAGCAGCCCAAAACATAGGCGGCGCATACGGCGGCGTTGACTTTGCCGACGCCGCAGCAGGCCAGTACAATCTGCTTGCCGTGGACGGTTCCCTTATAAAAAGTGGTGCCAAACCGGTTTTCCTCGGACTGAATGGTCATCTGCTCCCGGATCAGTGCGATTTCTGCGTCCAGTGCACCTAAAATACCCCATACCATACTGTAATTCCTCGCGTTCATAATAAAATAGATGTTGCATACATTATAAAAGCAGAACTTGCATTCGTCAATGAGAATATCGTATAATAGGACAAGACGACTGATGGAGGTATGATTGATGAAACGAATTGCGAGCTTCAGCATTAACCATGATGTATTGACCGAAGGCATGTACACGTCCCGCGTGGACGGAGACGTGGTGACCTATGACATCCGCATGGTGCGCCCGAACTGCGGCACCTATCTGAGCACCGGCGCGGCGCATGCGTTTGAGCATCTGTTTGCCACCTATGTCCGCAACACGGAATACAGCGACCGGATTGTCTATGTCGGACCGATGGGCTGCCGTACCGGTTTCTATTTCCTCGTGCGCGATACCATGTCGCCGGAGACGGCCATCCGACTGGTGCAGGAGACCATGGACTTTGTGCTGGAGTTTGAGGGAGAGATTCCGGGAACCAAGCCGGAGGAGTGCGGCAACTATCAGGATCATGATCTGGCGGGTGCGAAGGCCATTGCGGAGAAGATGAAACCGGTACTCGAGGGCTGGACGAAGGACAAGCTGATCTATCCGGAATAATTTCGGATTTTTTGTAAAAAGGGCTTGACTTCGGACGAATGAAATGGTATTATAGACAAGCTCTGAACAAACCGCAGAGGTCTGACGACAAAGAA
>JBJEZE010000064.1:0-45058 GCA_051887235.1 Butyricicoccus sp. | reverse complement strand
CGCGTTCCGCTGCATCCGCGACGGCAAGACGGTGTTCCATTCGCCCGGAACCGGACAGCTGCAGCAGGCGGTCTTTGCGGTGTTCGGCAAAGAGCTGTCGCGCAACCTGATTCCCATTGTTCCGACGGAGATGGAAGGAATCCGCGTGTATGGCTTTCTGTCCAAACCGCATTCGCCCCGCGCCAACCGCTCCTATCAGCACTTTTTTGTCAACGGACGGTTTGTCAAATCCCGTCTGATCCAAGCGGCGATGGAGGAAGCGTACCGCAACGCGATCATCACCGGCAAGTTCCCGTATGGCTGCCTGTGCATCGACCTGCCGCTGTCGCAGGTGGATGTCAATGTGCATCCGGCGAAGGTGGAGGTCAAATTTGCCTTTGAGAAAAAGGTATTTTCTGCCGTGTATGCCGCCTGCAAAAATACGCTTGCGGGAGAGGAAAATGTGCCGGAAATTCAGGCGGACACCATCAAGGTGAAAACCATGCCCCCTCCGGCAGCGCCGAAAACGTCTCCTGCCCCGGACAAACCGGTGCAGCGGGATGCCGTCAGCCGCCCCAGACCGGCGGCGCGGTTGGAACCGATTTCGATCGAACCGTCGCTGTCGTCTTCCGGAACACTGGCGGCGCAAACGCCGTATCGGGCGGCGCCGTCCGCTTCCGCGGTCAAATCCGTACCGGAGAACCGCTCCAGACGGACGTTCCGTCCGTTTATTGATGTGGATGCGGAGGACGAGCGGGCGTTGTCGCAGCCGGGCGGCGAGCACAAATTGGACATGCCGATGCCGGATGGCATGGAATCCGAGAAGAAAACGGAGCCGCTGCAGGAGAGCATGACTCTTATGCCGGACGTGCCGGATGAAACAGAAGATGCCGGTACTGCGGAGGAAACTCTTCTGACGCAGGCGCGTCCGACGGCGCGGGTCATCGGTTCATGCTTTGCGACGTATCTTTTGGCGGAGGACGCGGACGGCCTGATTTTGATTGACAAGCATGCTGCGCACGAACGCATCATTTTCAACGAACTGCGCAAATCGGCGGATATCCCGACGCAGATGCTGCTGGAGCCGGTTGTCGTCGAGTTGACCGGAGAGGAATTTGCGGTCATGTCGGAAAACCAATCGCTGGTGCAGTCCGCCGGATTCCACATGGAACCGTTTGGGCGGCACAGCATGGCGGTGCGGGAAGCGCCGGCCTATCTGGAAGCGGCGGATATTCCGGCGACGGTGTCCGAACTGGCACAAAAACTCATGGATCGGCTCATTCCGGTGCCGGATCAGCTGGATCATCTGATTCACACGGTATCCTGCAAGGCGGCAATCAAGGCGGGCTGGGACACCAGCATGGCGGAATTGCAGAGCATCTGCGACCGTGTGCTGTCCGACCCAGAGGTGAACTGTTGTCCGCACGGGCGTCCGGTTATGGTGCGTCTGACAAAATACGAACTGGACAAGCTGTTTAAGCGGGTGAATCAATGAGACAGGAAAAACAGACATTGGTCTGCATCGTCGGACCGACGGCGTCGGGAAAAACGGCGCTGTCCATCGCGCTGGCGAAGCAGCTGGATACCGAAATCATTTCGTCGGACTCCATGCAGCTGTACCGTGGCATGGACATCGGCACGGCAAAGCCGGATATGGCAGAGCGGGACGGCGTCGTGCATCACATGTTTGACGTGGCGGAGCCGGGAGAAAACTTCTCGGTGGCGCGGTATCAGGAAATGGCGGACGCCTGTGCGCAGTCCATTTTGGCGCGCGGCAGAGTACCGATTGTCTGCGGCGGCACGGGATTGTACCTGAATGCGCTGATCGAGGGCAACGTGTTTTCCGGCGACGAGACGTCCAACGAAGTGCGCAAACGGCTGTGGGACGAGGTCGAGCGCGACGGAGTGCACGCGCTGCACGAACGGCTGCGTCAGGTCGATCCGGAATCGGCGGAACGCATTCATGAAAACAATGTCAAACGGGTCGTGCGTGCGCTGGAGGTATACGAGCAGACCGGTATGACGATCGGCGAGTTCAACGCGGCGCACAAGCCGCTCGAACCGCGCTACGATGCCATCCTGCTGGCGCTGTGCCCGACAGACCGGGAGATCCTGTATGGGCGCATCAATCGACGTGTGGATCAGATGCTGGAGCAGGGGCTGCTGGACGAAGCGCGGCGGCTGTACGATGGGGGACAGCTGACAGGGACGGCGGCACAGGCCATCGGATACAAGGAGCTGCTGCCTTATCTGAACGGACAGGCCGCGCTGGAAGACTGCGTGGACGATCTCAAGCGCGCCTCCCGCAACTACGCGAAGCGCCAGCTCACCTGGCTGCGGCGGGACAAACGGGTGCAGTGGCTGTATTACGATTCTGCGGAGGAATTTCCGGAGCTTCTTCGTCGTTCGACAAAAATTCTTGCTGACCGTGGTGTAACATGAAAGTATTCATGTACATTTCGGGAGGTCTATAGTATAATGAAGAACGAGGTTAATTATCAGGACATCTTTTTAAACAAAGTACGGCAGGAAAAGGTACCACTCACCGTTTTTCTCACCAATGGATTCCAGATGCGCGGCGTATTGCGCGGCTTTGACCACTTTGTCCTGCTGCTGGATTGTGACGGCAAACAGGAGATGGTTTACAAGCACGCGGTGTCCACACTGGTACCGCTGCGAAAGCTGGAGCTGTTCCCGCGGCGGGAACGGGAAGGAGCGGTGCTCTCCGCTGAATAGGAGCACTTTCCATGAGAAAGAAAAAACAGAACGGCATCCATCGGGTGCTCCGTTTCATGAAAACAATATGGGCACAAAAAGCGCTGCGGCTTCCCGTGGCGGTTTTTGCGATTATTATCTTATATATTGCGGGGAGTTGGGCGGTGACCCACTATCATCCGATCGAGACCGTACCGGCGATTTCCGTCACCATGGACGACGCCGTTCCGGTCACCGGATACTTTATCCGGGAGGAGCAGGTCGTCGATGTCGGAAGCGTCAGCACGGCGGAATACAATTTTTCCGACGGGGACAAGGTTGCGCTGGGTTCTTCTCTGGTCACGGTGTACCGCGACGAACAGTCGTTGGAAGACAGTCAGGAACTGGAGGAGGTTCGCAGCAGTATCAGCCAGCTGGAAGCGCTGCAGAACAACTCGTATGTCACCAATACGAGCCAGATTGATCAGAAGATCTCTTCGGTGCTGTATGAGATCGGCGATGCGGTGGACAGTGCGGATTTTGACCAGCTGCCGGAGCAGATGAGCCAGCTGCGCGAATATGCACTGAAAAGCGGTTCCATGAACGGGGACATCAGTGATTTGAGCGGCCAGCTCAGCAAGCTGTACAAGCAGGAAAAAAAGCTGGAGCAGTCGTTGAACGGTAAGACGACAGACATTGTATCCGAGTTTTCCGGCTATTTCAGTCAGACGACGGACGGCTATGAAAACATCTTTACTTACGACTGCGTGGACAGCCTGACGGTGTCCGGTTTGAAGGAACTGGCGTCCAAGCGGCCGGCGCAGTCGGACGCCGAGCACTGCAAGCTCATCAGCGCGTACAACTGGTACTATGCTGTCGTGCTGTCCGCGGAGGACGCGGCGCGGTTCACGGAGGGACAGTCAGTGACGCTGCGCTTCGCCCAGCCGAGCGACCATGTGGCAGCCAAGGTCTACGCGGTCCGGCCGGACGAGGACAGCGGCGAGACGCTGGTCCTGTTCCAGTCCAATGTCATGAACTCCGACCTGGTGACCATGCGCAAAGAGATCGGAACCGTTGTTCTCGCCACCTATTCCGGTTTGAAGGTGCCGATTGAGGCCATCCATGTGAAAAATGATCAGGTGGGCGTGTATATTCTGAATAACACGGTTTCCAGCTTCAAGACGATTACGCCGCTGTATAAAGGAACCGAGTATTATATTGTGGAACAGGATGTCATCGGAGATGACTCACTGGTGGTCAACGACGACATCATCGTTTATGCAAAGGATATTGATGATAAGAAGGTTGTAAAATGACGATCCAAGAGCAAAAAGAGATAGAAGCCAATGTTGCGTCTGCGCGGGAGAGAATTGCGCGGGCGGCGCAGAAGGCGGGCCGCCGGCCGGAAGATATTTTGCTGGTGGCTGCCACCAAGATGAACGATGCGGAGCGCGTGCAGGCAGCGGTGCGCGCCGGGATTGATGTCTGCGGTGAAAACCGCGTGCAGGAACTGCTTGGGAAATACGAAGAGCACGCCTACGACGGCTGCCCGCTGCACTTCATCGGCACCCTCCAGTCCAACAAGGTCAAGTACCTGATGGGCAAGGTTTCCATGATTGAATCGGTCAGCTCGGTCAAACTTGCGTCGGTCATCTCCAAAGAGGCAAAGAAAGCCGGACTGGTGCAGGACATTCTGTTGGAGGTCAATATCGGCCGCGAGGAAGCAAAGCTCGGCATTGACCCGGACAAGGTGGATGAGACCGTTTGCGCAATCGCCGAAATGGACAATCTGTCCATCCGAGGCCTGATGGCAATTCCACCAAAACCGGACGAAAATCGAGAAAATACTTATTATTTTGACAGAATGTCTAAACTCTTTGTTGACATATCGGCCAAAAAATACGATAATGTTTTTATGGACTATTTGTCGATGGGTATGAGTGCTGATTTTGAGACGGCAATCTTCTGCGGAGCAAACATTGTTCGGCTGGGTACGACGATCTTTGGTGCTCGCCATTACTAAGCAGTTTATGATTCATTATCATATGGGAGGAAGAACCACATGGCTTTATTGGACAGCTTTAAAAGATGGGTAACGGGAGAGGACGACGAAGAAGAATACTACGAGCACGAAGAGGAAGGCATGCAGGCGGAGCCGGAGTATGCGTCTTCGCATTCCCGCGTCTCGGAGTCCGTCCCCAGCACAAGGGAGTCGTATGTGCCGCGCGCGGCAGAGCGCAGCAACCGCATTGTCAACATCAATGCGACGACCAAGCTGGCCGTTGTTCTGGTTAAGGCAGAGCAGTTCAACAATGTTGTTGAAATTGCGGATCACCTGAAGAACAAGATGACGGTTGTCCTGAATCTGGAGACGACGGAGAAGGAAATCGCCAACCGCATGCTGGATTTCCTGAGCGGCGTGACGTACGCGATCGAGGGCAAGGTCAAGCGCGTTGCGAAGGATACGTATCTGATTACCCCGTACAACGTTGAAATTGTCGGAGAGGATCTCATCAGCGAGCTGGAGAGCAACGGTCTGCATTTCGGCAGCTGATCCGTCGAAAGGAGCTATGAGGAATCTCGATGATCTATTTGGTATATCGCTTGCTTTTTTCGCTGATTCGGCTGATGGAGTTCCTCTTGGTCGTTCGGGCGCTGGTGTCGTGGTTTCCGCAGGTTCAGCAGAGCCAGCTGGGAGATTTTGTTTATACCGTGACCGAGCCGCTCGTCCGTCCATGCCGGGAACTGCTGAGCCGCATCCAAGCGCTGCGAAGCATGCCAATTGACTTTTCGGCCCTGATGGCATTTGTGATACTGGAGGTATTGGAAAATCTGCTGAGAGGCATTTTTTTCTAGTCTGTGGGTTCGGCCGGGAGCACCCCGGCCATTTTCCCGTTTTGTCTTTTATAAAAATAAACAATCTGTGCAATTCGGTAGGAGGGAACTATGCTCAGCTCTGCGGAGGTAAAACAGTTAAAATTTGAAAAGGCTGTCTTTGGCGGCTATGACATGCAGGCGGTGGACACCGCATTCAGCCAGCTTTCCGAGGACTACGAAAAGCTGGAACAGCAAAATGTAGAGCTCCGCAGCAAGATGAAGGTGCTTATCAGCAAGATTGAGGAGTACCGCAGTGTGGAGGACGGCATTCGTCAGGCTCTGGTCACGGCGCAGAATATTGCGGAGGAGACCATGGAGAAGGCGAACCGTGAGGCGGAGCGCATTCTGAACGACGCGACCGCGCAGGCCGAGCAAATCACCCGCACTGCCGATCTGAAGGGCAGCACGTTGATGTCCCAGTACGAGGAATCCATCGCACAGGAAAAGGCGAAGCTGCGCGAGGCGCAGCACGAAAGCGCTTATTTTATTGAAATGATGAGCCGCAGCTTCCGGGAGGAGAGCGAACGCATCGCCGCGATCGCGCAGCGCGTCGGCGGGTTTGCGCCGTCTTCTGCAGAGGACGGCCCGGGCGGCGCGGAGACCATTTCCGGTACCGTAGAGGCGCCGATCGAGCCGCAGTTTGACGATTCGTTTGTGCGCACGTTCTCCGAGCCGGTCGTTGCGCGGCCGGATCAAAAGGAGACTTCGTTTACGGTAGAAGTTACGGGTTCCACGTCGGAATCGTAATAAAACAGAGAATAAGCAGCATTGCTGTTTATATAGAACGGCTGCAAAGGCAGCACGTCCGCCGGAATCGGCGGATGCATACAAGAAAGGATGGTACGGTTACATGCCGCAGGATTACAATCAGACAATCAATCTTCCGAAGACTGATTTTCCGATGCGCGCAGCACTGGCAAAACGTGAGCCGGGAATGCTCGAGGAGATGTACGAACAGGATCTTTACAATAAGCTGATGGAAAAGAACGAGGGGAAGCCGCTTTACGTGCTGCACGATGGCCCTCCGTATGCCAACGGCGATATCCACATCGGACATGCCCTCAACAAGATTTTGAAGGATTTTATCGTTCGCTATAAAAACATGTCTGGCTTCAAAGCGCCGTATATCCCGGGATGGGATACACACGGTATGCCGATTGAGACGGCGATTCAGAAGAAGGGCGTAAAGCGCAGCGAGATGTCCGTTCCGGAATTCCGCGATAAGTGCCGGGAGTTTGCCCTGCAGCAGGTGGACAAGCAGCGCAAGGGCTTTAAGCGCCTGGGCGTAATTGGTGACTGGGATCATCCGTATATCACCCTGATGCCGGAGTTCGAGGCGAAGCAGGTTCGCGTGTTTGGCGCGATGGCAAAGAAGGGCCTGATCTATCAGGGCCTGAAGCCGACCTACTGGTGCCCGACCTGTGAGACCGCACTGGCTGAAGCCGAGGTCGAGTATGCCGACGATCCGGTAACCACGATCTTCGTCAAATTCAAGGTGCACGACGACAAGGGCAAGCTGGCGCAGTACGGCGACCTGGACAAGATGTCCTTCGTCATCTGGACCACCACGACCTGGACCCTGCCGGGCAACATGGCGATCTGCCTGAACCCGCAGCTGGAGTACTCGCTGGTCAAGATCCCGTCCGGTGAAATTCTCATCATGGCGACCGATCTGACCGCAAGCGTGATGAGCGAATGCGGCATTACCGACTACGAGGTTGTCACCACGATGTTTGGCGATGCCTTTGAATATATGACGGCGTACCACCCGTTCATGGAGCGCGATTCGCTGATTATTTTGGGCGATCACGTCACGCTGGACGCCGGTTCGGGCTGTGTTCACACCGCACCGTCGTTCGGTCTGGACGACTTCTATGTCTGCCAGCGGTATTCGGAGATTGCGACGGACATCACGATGGAGGTTTCGGTCGATGCGCGCGGTATGCTCAACGAGTACGCGGGCAAGTATGCCGGCCTGCATGTCACCAAGGCGCATCCGGTCATCTTCAAGGACCTGGTGGAAAGCGGTGCGCTGCTGTCCAGCAAGGACATTGTGCATAGCTATCCGCATTGCTGGCGCTGCAAGAAGCCGGTTATCTTCCGCGCGACCCAGCAGTGGTTTGCATCGGTGGATGCGATTAAGGACGATGCCGTAAAGGCATGTGACGATATTTACTGGAAGCCGGCCTGGGGCAAGGAGCGCATGATCTCCATGGTTCAGGAGCGTTCGGACTGGTGTATTTCCCGTCAGCGCACCTGGGGCGTACCGATCCCGATGTTCTTCTGTGAGGAATGCGGCAAGCCGTACTGCACGGATGAGAGCATTGATAAGATTGCCAATATTGTTGAGAAGGAAGGCTCCAACGCCTGGTGGGCACGCTCTGTGGAAGAGCTGATGCCGGAGGGCGCGAAGTGCATGTGCGGCTGCACCAAGTTCCGCAAGGAAAAGGACATTCTGGACGTTTGGTTTGACTCCGGTTCTACGTGGTCGGCAGTCAGCGACAGCAGAGAAGAGCTTTGCTATCCGGCTGACCTGTATCTGGAGGGCGGCGACCAGTATCGCGGCTGGTTCCAGTCGTCTATGCTGACCTCCATTGCGGTCAACGGCAAGGCACCGTACAAGGAAATCATCACCCATGGCTGGACGGTTGACGGCGAGGGCAAGGTCATGCATAAGTCGCTCGGCAACGCCATCAGCCCGCAGGAGACGATCCAGCAGTATGGTGCGGACATCTTCCGTCTGTGGGTTTCCTCTGCGGATTACACGCAGGATATGCGCCTGTCCAAGGCAATTCTGAAGCAGCTGGCCAATGCGTATCTGAAGATCCGCAATACCTGCCGCTATATGCTGGGCAACCTGAACGGCTTTGACGCCAACAATCTGGTTGCGTATGATGAGATGCTGGAGCTGGATCAGTGGGCATTGATGCGCATGAACGATCTGGTTGCCAAGTGCCGCAATGCATTTGATAATTACGAATTCCACGCGGTTTACCGTGCGATTTACGACTTCTGTGTTGTCGATATGTCCAACTTCTATCTGGATATCATCAAGGATCGTCTGTACTGCGAGGAGACCAACGGTCTGGCACGCCGCAGCGCACAGACGGCGATGTACCGTATTCTGGACGCCATGGTTCGTCTGATCTCTCCGATTTTGGCCTTTACCTCGGACGAGGTATGGAAAGCGATGCCGCATCGGGACGGCGACGACCTGCGCAACATCATCTTCAATGATATGCCGCAGGCAGATGAGGCGCTGGAGTTCGACGCGGATAAGGCGGAGAAGTGGAACAAGCTGATCGCGGTTCGCGACGATGTCAACAAGGCTCTGGAGCAGGCCCGCGGCAGCAAGCTGATCGGCAAGCCGTTGGAGGCCAAGGTAGTGATTACCGCTTCCGAGGACGCCGCTGCGTTCCTGAACGAGTGCGGTCAGGATCTGGCCAAGCTGTGCATCGTGTCCAACGTCACGGTTCAGACCGAGGGCGAGGGAGACAGCTACGAAGCACTGGGCGGCATCAAGATCGCGGTATCGCATGTTGAGGGCGAGAAGTGCGAGCGCTGCTGGATCTATGACTCGACGGTCGGCTCGAACGCCGAGCATCCGTGCCTGTGTGCACGCTGCGCCGCAGTGATCACCAAGTAAGTTTTATCGCAAATACGGGAGCAGAGGAGTCCATCCTCTGCTTCCTTTTTAGGAGAGACTATGACCATTTTTATGACACTGCTGGGCATTGCAGTCTTGGTGGCTGTGGACCAGATGGTAAAATTTTGGACGGTATCTGTGCTGAAGGACATTGGCACCATCCCGCTGATTCCGAATGTGTTTCAGCTGACCTATGTGGAGAACCGGGGTGCGGCATTCAGCATTTTGCAGAACCAGCAATGGCTGTTTATTATCATCGCCCTTGTATTCCTCGTTGTCATTGCGGTCGCTCTGCGCCGCAACTACGTTCAGACGATGCTGGGGAAATTTGCACTCCTGCTGATCTGTTCCGGCGCGATTGGCAATGTTCTGGATCGCATTTTCCGGCATTTTGTGGTGGACATGCTGTATTTCTCTCTGATTGATTTCCCTGTTTTCAATGTGGCGGATATTTATGTCTGTGTCGGCGTTGCGCTGTTTTTCTACTACATGCTGTTTCAGCACAAGGACAAAGAGGAATCGTCGGAGGAAGAGAAGCAGGCATGATCGAACAGATTCGCATTTCTGCGGAGGAAGAGGGAACGCGTCTGGACCGTCTGCTCAGCCAGCGGTTTTCGGATAGCACCCGGTCTGCTTTGCAGGGATTGATTGAGGCGGGAGCGGTGGAAAAGGACGGAATCCGTCTGAAAAAGAACTACAAGGTGATGGCGGACGATGTCATCACTGTCACGATGCCGGAACCGCAAGAGGTTTCCATCCAACCGGAAAACATTCCGCTGGATGTGGTCTATGAGGATATGGACATCATCGTGGTGAACAAACCGCGCGGCATGGTGGTGCATCCGGCGCCGGGAAACTGGTCCGGAACACTGGTCAATGCGTTGATGTATCATTGCGGCGACAGTTTGTCCGGCATCAACGGAGAGATCCGGCCCGGCATCGTCCATCGCATTGACAAGGATACCAGCGGTCTTTTGGTTGTCGCGAAAAACGATAAAGCGCATCAGTCGTTGGCGGCACAGATCGCGGAACATTCTGCCGTGCGGCAGTATTATGCTGTGGTGTACGGCGGGCTGAAAGAAGACATGGGGACGGTCAATGCGCCGATTGCCCGTCACAGGACGGACCGCAAGAAAATGGCGGTTGCGCCGGACGGGCGGGAAGCGGTCACGCATTATGAGGTATTGGAGCGGTACCGCGGCTTTACGTATGCAACTTTTTTGCTGGAGACCGGCCGGACGCATCAGATTCGCGTCCATATGAACCACATCGGACATCCGATCATCGGAGATCCGGTGTACGGACCGAAAAATGACACATGGAAGCTGAACGGACAGTGTCTGCATGCCGGGAAGTTGACGCTGACCCATCCCAAAACGGGGGAGCGGATGACGTTTACGGCCCCGCTCCCGGACTATTTTGAACAGGTATTACAGAAATTGCGGAGGCATTATGGGGAAATTTGACGGCATTTTGATTGCATCGGATATGGATGGAACCCTGCTGAACGATCAGCACGGCATCGACCAGGGAAATATTGATGCACTGACCTATTTTACGGAAAACGGCGGCTATTTTGCGATCGCGACCGGACGGACACGCCCGGCCACGGAAGCCTACCGGAAGCTTCTGCCCTGCAATGGAGCCAATGTCTATTTAAACGGCGCGATTATCTGCGACGAACGGGATAGCTCGCTGGTGTTTATGGAGGGCTTGGATGACCGCGCGAAAGACGTGGCAAAGCGGATTATGAAGCGGTATCCGCATATTGGCATTGAGGTCTTTTTGATGGATCATTCGTACGTCTGCCAGAACTGTGATGTGACCCGCAGGCATTTTCGAAATCTGGATATTCCGTATACCGAAATTGCGATCGACGAGATCCCGGAACCGACCAATCTGTGGGGAAAGATTAATTTTACCGGTGAAACAGAGCAGGTGGACGAGGTTCGGCGGGAGCTGGAGGAGATGGAGCAGTATTACAATCTGACGTTCTCCACGCCGGTCTTTTATGAGATGACCTGTAAAAGTGGACACAAGGGAGACGGCGTCCAGCGTCTGGCCGATTATTTGGGTATCCGTCCGGAGAATATCTGCACGGCAGGTGACAGCCAGAACGATATTCCGATGCTGCAGATGGCCGGCACCAGCTTTGCGCCGTCCAACGGCCGTCCGGATGTCCTGGAGCTCGCGGATGTCGTGGTGGAGGACAACAATCACAACATGCTGCGCGCTGTCGTGGATTATTTGGATCGGAAATATTGATATTGTTGATTGTTTGCCGTCGCTGTGATGAACAGCGGCGGCTTTGCACTTCTTCGGAAGCAGAGAAAATATATTCTGTTACTATTGATAAAAAGAGTGCATTGTGGTATACTTTTGTGGTATCTGATGATGCCGGGTGATCGAGTAAATCCGGCATAATCCGACTCTGGAGAGTCTCCGGGACAGAGTTCCCGAGCGCCGAAGGTGTAAGGCAGCGTGTCTGCTGATCTCTCAGGCAAAAGGACAGAGGAAACCACTCTTTGTCTGTTCTCCAACGGTCGAACCCATCGGGTTTGGCCTTATTTTTTTGAATGGAGGAAGAAACAAATGCTTTCACAAATCAATTCCGTCATCACCCTGATTGACGGCTGGGTATGGGGACTGCCGCTCATCGTGTTGATTCTGGCTACCGGAATCTTCCTGACCTGCCGTCTTGGGCTGCTGCAGGTACGTCATCTGCCGCGTGCGCTTCGGTATATGATCAAAAACGAAGAAGACGGCGATGGTGAGGTCAGCAGTTTTGCCGCGCTGTGCACTGCGCTGTCCGCTACAATCGGCACCGGCAATATCGCCGGCGTTGCCACGGCTTTGGTTGCCGGTGGACCGGGCGCACTGTTCTGGATGTGGATTGCCGCTTTTTTCGGTATGGCAACCAAGTATGCCGAAGGACTGCTGGCGGTACATTATCGCACGGTTGCGCCGGACGGCCATGCGCTGGGTGGACCGTTCTATTACATTGAACGCGGCATGGGCAAGCAGTGGAAATGGCTCGCCTGCCTGTTTGCGTTTTTTGGCATGTGCGTCGGCCTGTTCGGCATCGGTACGTTCACACAGGTCAATTCCATTTCTACCGCAGTCACGAACCTGTTTGACCCGAACGGAGCACATACGGTTTCCGTATTGGGTGCGGAATACAGCATCGCAACGATTGTAGCCGGCGTTGTGCTGACAGTGTGCGTTGCATTGGTTCTGCTCGGCGGACTGCGCCGCATTGCAAGCGTCTCCCAGGTTGTCGTTCCCTTTATGGCGGTGCTGTATGTCGTGTTCTGTCTGGCGCTGTTGATCTATAATTTCAAGAGCATTCCGGGTGCACTTCGGCAGATTGTCGTCGGCGCATTCAATCCGGCCGCTGTTACCGGCGGAGCCATCGGTGCCATGACGGTTGCGATGCAGAAGGGTATTGCACGCGGTATTTTCTCCAACGAATCCGGCCTTGGTTCCGCACCGATTGCGGCAGCGGCAGCACAGACGAAGGAGCCGGTTCGTCAGGGTCTGGTATCTATGACGGGCACGTTTATCGACACCATTATCATCTGCACCATGACGGGCCTGACCATCGTGATCACGGGCGCATGGCAGGTACCGGGGTTGGACGGCGCGCTGGTTACCAGCTATGCCTTTGACAACGGACTGCCGTTCCTGCCGGGATGGGTGACCTCCGCTGTGCTCATGTTGTGTCTGATCTTTTTTGCATTTACCACGATTTTGGGCTGGGACTACTACGGTGAGCGCTGTCTGGAGTATCTTTCTGGCGGCAATCGCCGGTCGATTCAGATCTACCGTTGGCTGTACATCGCGGCGGTCTTCATTGGACCTTACATGACCATCCAGGCTGTTTGGAACATTGCAGATATCTTCAATGGCCTGATGGCATTCCCGAACCTGATCGCACTGATTGCGCTCAACGGCGTCATTGTCTCCGAGACCCGTTCGTATTTCAAGCGTCTGAACGAGCATCAGCTCTAATTACATAATACATTCAAAGAAGACCGTTCTCTGTTCTGTGATTTGCGGACAGGGAACGGTTTTTTTGAGGATTCAAAAAAGAAAACCGTCTCATTGCCAAACAGCAGAGCATCTGGTATGCTGTCAGCAGGAGGTGGTTTTTATGGCAAAGGAAAGCAGTAAGGACTTTAATGCGATGCTGCATGACAACAAGGACATGCCCAAAATTCAGATCATTACGGATGAACGATCCATTGCGAAGTACGGCGGGAATCGGATGTATTTTGCGCCGCCGATCGCATATGACCGCGTCATGAAGCAGGTTGCGGAGGGAAAGCTGCTGACAGTCGGCATGATACGAGACTATTTTGCGCGGCAGAACGGTGCTGATTTTACCGAACCGATCACTGCCGGAGTGTTCGTATCCATCGCTGCATGGGCGAGCGAACAGCGTGAGGATGACAAAACGCCGTATTGGAGGACGCTCAAAGCCAATGGAGAACTGAACCCCAAGTACCCGGGCGGCATTGACGCGCAAAAAAGACGGCTGGAAGCGGAGGGACACACGATCCTGCAAAAAGGGAGAAAGAACCTTCGCTATTATGTCAAGGATTATGAGCAGTCACTGATGTCATTGGACGAGGAACAATAGAACAGCATGCCGCGCTCCGGTTTTGGGGTGCGGCATGCTGCATTTCGGGGGATTTATCCATGTAAACGGCGAATGATACGAAACGCCGTTGTTTGTTCGTTGATCAGGGGGGAGGAATGGGCAAAGAACACAATGCCGTCGCTGGGCGCGTAGATGTGGCCAAGGATATGTCCCTCCAGCGGATGGATGATGTGCGCCATCTCCTCTCCGAACGAAACTTCGTCGCTGGGCTGTTTCAAGCGGCGGAAAATACCTGCACACGGGCACTGGATGGACTGCATGTCCTCTTCCTGCACGATAGAGGCGATATATCCGCTGTGGCAGTGGTACTTGATGATTCCCATGCGGGACAGGAAACGCAGTACCGAAACGATCGCCATGCGGGCGGATTCCTCGTCGATCTGGTCGGTTTCCTTGGCGTAGACCGAAAAGGCGTCTGTGTTCCAGATCTGCCAGTTGTAATTCAGCGTGCCGGTGTCATAGGGACGCGGTTTGCGCACAACAACGTATGGCAGGCCGAACAGGTTGGCCAGCGAGGTGGACTGATGACCGGTGTCCATCATACGGACATGGGGAATAAAATCGCCCGGCATATAGAAGGAGGCGAACTGGATGCCGTAGCGGAAATCCTGTACGCGGTCGAATAATCCAGCGGCGATGCGCTGCGTTGTTTCGCCGCGGTCATAGCCCGGGAACATACGGTTGATATCCGAATTGTCCATCGCCCAGAACCGCTTTCCGATGTTCATGGAATAGTGGTTGACCGATGGAATGATTAAGATTTCATTGTCCTTGACCAGCATGCCGCGCTTTTCAAACTGCTGCAGCGTCCTGACCAGCTGCGAACAGATGTACTGCTGTTGAATCTCGTTGCCGCGCATCGCGCCGACGATGCAGACGGATTTCTCTCCGCGTCCGAACCGGTATCCGGTGATCTTCATCGGATCGCGATAGGGAGAGGGAAGTTCAAATAATATTTCTTTAACCATGGCAGTCGTCCTCCTGTTCCATCTTTCGTTCGCCGAGAATGCGTGCGATCAGCGAGCCGGAGTAGACAACCGGATATTCCCGGAGGGTGAAAACAATGCCGTCTTCCTCCGCCGTCACGCGATGCAGAACCTCTCCGGTGGCGGGTGCAACAATGTCGCCCAGATGGTCGCCGCGCTTGACCGTCTGCCAATGCTTGACAATCGGAACAAAAATGCCGGAGTTTTCCGCATTGATGAAGCTGACACTGCGGTCAGAGGAGACGATCGGTTCGCGAACCGCGGGAGCGCTTCCGTCCCAGATCCCCATGCTGCACATCAGACAGAAGATTCCGTCCACCAGCTGCATGCAGTATTCTTCCGTGATGCGCATGCCGACGCCCATTTCCACCACCAGACACGGCGTGCCTGTGCTGTTCAGGCTGTACGCCAGCGTGGATTCCAAGACCGTCGCGGACGAATGCACCCAGACAAAATCGACATTGAGCAGCTTGGCGTATGGGACAAGCCAATCCTCGTGCAGTTCATTGATGCGTACCTGCGGGGTTTCACGCAGAAAGATGTTGGAGGCATGGATGTCAATGACCATGTCTGCGCCCTTCATGTCGCCCAAAATCTGTGCCGCAACATACTCCGTGGTGGCTCCGGATTCCGTTCCCGGAAAGACGCGGTTCATATCCAGATCAAACATCGGGATACCCCGGGTGATCGAGTCAATTCCCAGCGGGTTGAGGGCTGGATAGACATCGACGATTCCCTTGAGCAGTTCCTTGCGTTCGTTGATCCGGCGCACCAGCTCATAGCAGACGTACTGTCCCTCCAGTTCGTCTCCATGGGTGCCGGTGACAATGCAAATTCGTTTTGTGTTTTCTGTGATCTTATCGGGGACGATATGGTTCTTGATGATTTTCATCCGCTCATCAATGGGAAGGCCGACAGAAACAACTTCCTGAATCATATTAAATTCACTCACATTTCCTGATTCTTTTTTATTTTTGGTCCGTCATATTTTCCGCATCGTATACAGAAACATGGACGGTCTGTGTTTGCGTGATGGTGCGGTATTCCGGTCCGGCCGGACGGAAGTACCCCTTATCCAAAATGCAGTCCGTGTAGTCCCGACCGGAGGTCAGTTTGATATAATCGCTGTTGATCATACGGTTATGGGTCGGATCCATGCCGTACCACTGTCGTCCGTCAAAGATTTCCACCCACGCGTGGGTTTCTCCCTCGCCGATCAGATACCCGACCGTGTAGCGCGCCGGGATTCCGTCCAGACGGCACAGGGAAAGAAGCACATGGGCATAGTCCTGACAGACACCGGCGGACCGTTCCGCAGCCTGCTCCGCTGTGGTCGTGACGTCCGTAGCGCCGGATTGGTAGGTAAAGTGGGAATAGGTCACATCCATCCAGTGGAGCGCGCGCTGCAATGGCAGCTCATCTGCACAGGCTGCATTCTCGTACAGTCCGTTGATGACCGGGCCGGGCTGGGTCAGTGAGGATGGATAGCGGTAAATCGGGTGCACCGGTTCGTTGATCGTCGGGGAGTCGGACAGCCATGCCACACCGCGCACGGTGTAGACAAACTCCGTGTGATCCCGGTAGCAATCGCCGATGCACATCGAGACGCCCCATTCGTCCGTCACTTCGGTCAAATGGTCGGCCGGCTCTACGGTGTAATCCACATCACAGATGATCTGCCGGCTGTCTCCGCGCGGGATCAGTCGAAGGGAAAAGCTGTGTGCCGTGACTGGAGCGTCAAACGTCAATCGCTTCGTATGTACAAATTGTAGTTTACGCATAGGAATGACCTCACTGTGTGATCAGCGTCATCAGTGTCATTGCACAACGACGATGCCATCCCTCGGTGCGGAGCGACTCGTCATTTAAATAGGAAAACAGCGTGTCCAGCGCGGGCTGGCTATACGACAGGCTGCTTTTCTCAATGCGGTACGCCATACGGCACAGTGTGCGTTCGATGGACGGCAGGTCGGCGTCCAGGCGATAGCAGAGATCCAGCCGTTCGACATACCGTCCGGATTTGATGATGTCGCGGCAGCGCTGGTCCAGAACATTGTCGTCCACACTGCCCCAAAACGCCATCAGATAGTCAATGACCGGAATCAACGCCATGGTCGGCACATCCGAGGTGGAAGACGCCTTATAGACATCCAGGGCCATTTGAAGATATGCGAGCGTTTCGCTGGAGATTTCATCGCGCAGAATGATGCCGTTGTCGTAGCTGCGGTTCAAACTGGTGAGGATGGAATCCGGATTGTCCTCATCAAATAGAAAGCGATAGATGAAATCGTCCTGATTTTCATAAATATTCGGAATATCCAGTTTTTGGCACAGCGTTTGATACGCATACTCGTCGTTGTCCAGCATGGTATCGTAGTATTTGTTAAAGCTGTTCAGTGTTGCGCTGACGCGCTCGGTATAACGTCCCAGCCAGTACAGGCTGTCGTGTTTTTCTAGCGAGATAGTACCCATGTATCCTTAAATCCTCCACCTTGTGATGAGTTGACAATAAACGAATCCGGATTGCGCGAGAACCGCGTCAGGCCGCTGGCCCAGACGGTCGTTTTTTCTCCGGTCAGTACGAAGGCGCGAAGATCGGCCTTGCGCGGAACCGGCTGGCCGCCTTCCATGATGTCCAGATCCAAAAAGTCAATGACCTCCTGCGCGATAAACCGGCGCGGCTCGCGCTCGATGCGTTCCTTCCAGTCGCGCAGCTCTGCGTCAGACATCTTGCTGCCGAATACGACTCCATAGCCGCCGGCCTCTGCCACGTCTTTGATGACCAGCCGATCAATATTGTCCAGCACAATCTTCTTGTCTTCTTCGTACATTGGGAGATAGGTCGGTGCGTTGTGTAAGATCGGCTGTTCGTTCAGGTAGTATTGAATCATCTTGGGGACGAAATAGTAGATGCCCTTGTCGTCCGCCACACCGTTGCCGGGAGCGTTGATGATTGCAACGTTTCCGGCCCGATAAGCGGCCATCAGGTTGGGAACGCCGATCAGCGAATCCGCACGGAAGGAACATGGATCCAGGAACTCGTCGGACAGACGGCGGTAGACGGCGCCGACGCGGCGCTTGGATCCTTGATCGTCGCGGTAGTACAGCTTGCAGTCCTGCACAAACAGATCGTTCGGCATCGCCAGTACGCTGCCGGTGCGCTCAGCAAGATACGAGTGTTCAAAAAACGCTGCATTGTACCGTCCCGGCGTCAGGATGACATTGATGCCGCCGAGATTGACGTGATCCATTGTTTGCTTCAGAAGGTCGGCATAATCGCGGTTGTCACGCACCGCGTTTTCTTTGAACAGCTTTGGATCGGCACGACGCGCCAGTTCCCGGGCGATGAGCGGATAGGAAGCGCCGGACGGGATGCGGAGGTTATCCTCCAAAACGTACCACGTTCCATCCTTAGCCTGTACCAGGTCGATGCCGGAGATATGGCTGTAGATTCCGGCGGGCGGCGCAATTCCTTCGCATTCCGGAAGATATCCGGAGGAAGAAAACACGAAGCTTTCCGGAACCACACCATCTTTGATAATCTGTTTCGGTCCGTAGACGTCCGCCAGAAAACGGTTCAGTGCATCCACACGCTGCGCCAATCCGCGCTCCAGATAGGAGAAGTCTTCTGCAGTGATCACACGCGGAATGGGGTCGTAAGGGAACAGCTGCTCATGGAACTGTCCATTTTTATAGATGCCGAATTTGACACCGTATCTGGCAAGCAGGATGTTGATGTTGTCGCTGCCTGCAATGATGTGCTTCATAAAGATCGCGCCCTTCCAAAATAAAATAAAAACAAAAAAGGTGCTCAAAACGAGCACCTTTGCTGATAGCAATATTGTACGTCGAATCCTGAGAATTGTCAAGAATAGGCCCATAGATTCTCGGGGAAAATGCATATTTTTACTCTAAATCCTTCTTTCTCTGGCGATATTGACAAGCTGGATGCTTCTTTCTGATTAGAAACAACACCGGAAGAAGTATAAAACAGAACGAACAAAATGTTTAAGGATCACATATATTGCCAGAGAAAAGGCGGAAAGGGGAGACAGTTATGTGTGGTATTGCGGGAATGGTAGGTCTGCCTTGTGAGGATGTGGTACGGCAAAAAATGCTGAAGACAATGCAGCGGCGCGGACCGGATCAGTGCGGCTGCTGGCAGTGCGATGCGGTTACCTTATTGCATGCACGACTGGCGGTCATTGACGTGGAATTTGGCCTTCAGCCGATGCGTTGGTCGGAAGGAGAGCGGGAGTGTATCCTTGTATACAATGGAGAGTTGTACAACACGGCCGAACTTCGCAAGGAGTTGGAGGGAAAGCAGCACCGCTTTCGCACGCACGCGGACACGGAGGTTGTTCTGCATGCGTACATGGAGTGGGGAGAGAGCTGCGTGCATCACTTCAATGGGATTTTTGCCTTTGCTGTGTGGGATTCGACACAAAATTCGTTGTTTTTCGCGCGAGATCGCATAGGTGTAAAGCCATTCTTCTTTACAGAGAAAAACGGCGGTTTCGCGTTTGCGTCCGAGATAAAAACCCTGCTTGTGCACCCGGATATTCAGCCGCAGATCGACGCCGAGTCGGTATATGAACTGATGCTGCTCGGTCCGGGACGCATTCCCGGTTCTGGTGTGTTTCGTCATATCCGGGAGCTGAAGCCGGGATGGTGCGGATGGTATGACTGCGAACGCGGACTGCGGCTTCACCGTTATTGGGAGCTGACGGAGCGGCCGCATACCGATTCCCTGGAGCAGACGATTGCTGCGGTGCGTTCGCTGGTCTACGATGCGGCATCGCGGCAGCTGGTCAGTGATGTACCGCTGTGCACGTTTTTATCCGGCGGATTGGATTCCAGCATTTTGTCGTCTATTGCCGCGCAGGAGTATCGGAAACAGGGAAAGATACTGCACACCGTTTCGATTACCTATAAAAATAACCGTGAATTTTTCCATGCCACACACTTTCAGCCCAATACCGATGATGACTTTATCGCGCAGACCAACCAGGCGATCGGTGCAGTCAATCATTTGATTGAAATCGACACTCCGCAGTTGGTGGAAGCGCTGTTTGAAGCTGTCAGAGCGAGAGATCTTCCGGGAATGGCGGACGTGGATTCGTCGCTGCTGCTATTCTGCCGGGAAATCAAAAAGCTGGGAACGGTTGCGTTGTCCGGTGAGTGCGCGGATGAAATCTTTGGAGGCTATCCATGGTACCGTGATCCGGATGTCCGGCGGCGCGAAGGATTCCCATGGGCGCAGTCCACGACATATCGCGCCGGATTCTTGCGTGAGGAATGGCGGCAATACTGTGATCCGATGGAGTATGTGGACCGACAGTATCGGGAGACCATTGCAAAAGTCCACCGCCAGCCGTGGGACAGCGATGACGATTACCGGATTCGCGAGATGACACAACTGAATTTCCACTGGTTCATGCAGACGTTGTTGGATCGCAAAGACCGAATGTCGATGTACAGCGGGCTGGAAGTTCGTGTACCGTTCTGCGATCATCGCATTGCGGAATACCTGTACAATGTCCCGTGGGAATGGAAAGATCTTGGCGGAGTGGAAAAAGGATTGCTTCGGGAAGCGGCAAAGGGATGGCTTCCGGACGAAATTCGTCTGCGCAAGAAAAGCCCTTATCCGAAGACGCACAATCCGGCTTATCTGGCCATGGTTTCCGAGCTGCTGCGGCAGCTGTTGTCTGAAGGGACATCGCCGATGTTTGATATTGTCGAGAAGCAGGCACTGGAACAACTGCTGACGGCGAACCGTGCACAGCCGTGGTATGGACAGCTGATGACGACCCCGCAGACGATCGCGTACTTCTTGCAGCTGGATGCATGGATGAAGGAATATCACGTTTCGATTTGCTGACGATTTTTTCGGAATTTGTTTGACAAACAGCAGGTTTTCGCTATAATAGGAACAGTGAGTAAAGTTAACAGCCGCGCAGGCAGGGTGAAAACCCGTCTGTGAGGAAAGTCCGGGCTGCACAGGGCAGGATAACGGATAACGTCCGCCGGAGGCGACTCCAGGAAAAGTGCAACAGAGATATACCGCCATGCTCGACATGGTAAGGGTGGAAAGGCGAGGTAAGAGCTCACCAGTCCTGCAGGTAACTGTGGGACTCTGTAAACTCTATCCGCAGCAACACCGTGGAGGGACGCTATGGGTTTGCCCGACCCGTCCCGAGGAGGTGGCTTGAGGCATGCGGTAACGTATGTCCCAGATAGATGGCTGTTCCAAAGACAGAACCCGGCTTACTCTTTGCTCATTCAAAATGAAATGACAGGAAGGCCGCCGGCACAGGCGGTTTTCTTGTCAATTTGTTCCATTCATAAAGCGGCGGCAGAACAGGACAGAGACTGGTTCATGGACAGATGGAACGAAGAAGAAGTAAAAAACCGTTCGGAGGCTATATAGTATGAGCGCATTTGAGAGTTTTTTAGAGTACGTCAGCGGGAAAAATATATCTGTAATCGGTATGGGTGTCAGCAACACTCCGTTGATCACTCTGCTGCTGGAGGCGGGAGCGACGGTTACGGTACATGACCGCAAAACGCCGGAGGAGCTCGGAGAGATGTATGGCGGCCTGTCTGCATTGGGTGTTTCCTTCCGCGTTGGCAATGACTACTTGCAGAATCTGGACAGCGATCTGATTTTTCGCACACCAGGAATGCATCTGAACCATCCGGCGTTGGTGAAAGCCAGAAGTCAGGGCAGCGTTATTACCAGCGAGATGGAGGTTTTTCTGAACGTGTGTCCCTGTCCGGTTTTGGCGATTACCGGATCGGACGGAAAGACGACGACCACCACTCTGACCTGTGAGATACTGCGTCAGGCCGGATACACCTGCCATCTGGGCGGCAATATTGGACATCCGCTGCTGGCAGATGTGCCGATCATACGCCCGGAGGATTATGCGGTTGTCGAACTGTCTTCGTTCCAGCTGATGGGCATGAAATGCAGCCCGATGGCGGCTCTGGTCACAAACGTGACGCCGAACCATCTGGATATTCATAAGGATATGGACGAATACATTCAGGCGAAAACCCAGATATTCAACCACCAGAAGCCGGGTTCCAAGCTCGTTTTGAATGCGGACGATGAGGTTTCTCGTTCTTTTGTGCCGGAACCGGGTGTGGAGCTGATGAAGTTCTCCATGAAAGGGCCTGTCTATGACGGCGTCTTTCTGGATCAGGGCATCATCTGGTACTCTGAGCACGGTCAGCACCGCATGATCATGCGTGCGGATGAGATTAAGATTCCTGGCGCACATAATATAGCGAATTACATGGCGGCTATCTGCATGACGCACGGTCTGGTATCCTTTGAGGATGCGGAAACGGTTGCGCACGAATTTGGCGGCGTTGAGCATCGGATTGAGCTGGTTCGCGAGAAGGACGGTGTGCGATACTATAATGACTCGATTGCCTCCAGCCCGACGCGTACCATTGCCGGCCTGCGCTCGTTTGATCAGAAGCTGATTCTGATTGCAGGCGGCTATGACAAGCACATCCCGTATGATGTGCTGGGACCGGAGATCTGTGAGCATGTCAAGCAGCTGCATCTGGTTGGAGCCACGGCGGATGCCATCGAGGCTTCCGTCCATGCGGCAGAGAATTATGTACCCGAAGAGTTGGACATCTTCCGCTATGATGAATTTGAGGCGGCGATCCGCGGTGCGGCAGCGCATGCAGCAGCAGGAGATGTTGTCATCATGTCTCCGGCCAGTGCATCGTTTGATCTGTTTAAGAATTTCATGGAGCGCGGCAACCGGTTTAAGGATATTGTACATTCTCTGTAATTCCGGGGAACGTTTCTTTGATGATACACTGATGCAATGACAGGCCGTTGGAATGCGTTCCAGCGGCTTGTTTTGTTGCATCATTCCAATGGAGGAAAGAAAAATGGTACTGTTGAATGCAGAACAGATTGCAAAGCAATGGGGAACCTACCAGATGTTTGACCATGTTCAATTTGCGCTGGAGGAACACGATAAAGTGGGATTTATCGGCGTCAATGGGACGGGAAAATCCACGTTCCTGCGCATTTTGGCGGGAATCGAGGAGCCGGATGAAGGAACCGTAACCTATGCCAACGGAACACGGATCGGTTATCTGCCGCAGGCGCCGGATTTCTCCGAGGACATCACCGTGCTGGAGCAGGTATTCCGCGGGGCGGATGTGGATTTTTTACAGGAGCGCGCCTATGAGGCCAAAACGCTGTTGACTCAGCTGGACATTCGCGAGTTTGATAAATCCGTCCGTCTGCTGTCCGGCGGGCAGAAAAAACGTGTTGCGATTGTTTCCGCGCTGATCAATCCGAGCGAGATCTTGATTCTGGACGAGCCGACCAACCACATTGACAATGAAACTGCGGCATGGCTGGAACAGCAGCTGAAGTCCTATCGCGGCGCGATTGTTATGATCACGCACGACCGCTATTTTCTGGACCGTGTGGCCAATCGGATCTGTGAATTGGATCACAGCCATCTGTATTTTTATGAGGAAAACTATTCCGGATACCTGATGCGCAAAGCGGAACGGGAGCAAAACGCGATGGCATCCGAGCGAAAGCGGCAGTCGCTGCTGCGGCGGGAGCTGGAGTGGATCCAGCGCGGCGCACGGGCGCGCGGCACGAAGAGCCGGGATCGCATCGAGCGCTTTGAGGCGCTGCAGGCACAGAGCGGGCCGGCAGAAGCACCGGAACTGGAACTGGCGTCCATTGCGACACGGCTTGGAAAAAAGACCATCGACGTGACAAACCTGTGTAAGAGCTGGGACGGTGTGACATACATTCGGGATTTCAGCATGACGGTTGCGCGGGACGACCGCATCGGCATTGTCGGACGCAACGGCACCGGTAAATCCACCTTTCTCCGTTTGCTGACCGGTCAGATTGCGCCGGACAGCGGTACGATCGAATACGGAGAAACCGTGAAAATCGGTTATTTTGCGCAGGACTGCAGCCATATGGATCCGCAGCAAAAAGTCATTGAATTTATCCGGGACATTGCGGAGACGGTGGACACGCCGAGCGGGAAGATTTCCGCCTCGCAGATGCTGGAAAAGTTTTTGTTTACCGGGGAAATGCAGTGGACACGCATCGGCGATCTGTCCGGCGGAGAACGCCGCCGTCTGCATCTGCTGAGCGTGATTATGGATGCGCCCAACATCCTTTTGCTGGATGAGCCGACCAACGATCTGGATATCGACACGCTGAATGTGCTGGAAAACTATTTGGCTGTGTTTGAGGGCGCGGTTGTCACCGTATCGCACGACCGCTACTTTTTGGATAAGATCGCGACCCGTATTTTTGAATTTCGGCCGGATGGAGAGGTACGGCAGTATCTCGGAAACTACGCCGACTATGAAGCAAAACGGGAAACTACCGTGCAGAAGCCGGTGGAGTCCGAACGGAAAGAGCGCAAAAAGCCGGCTGGGACGGCCAAAAAGCTCAGCTATAAGGATCAGTACGAGCTGGATCACATCGACGATGAGATTGCGGCGTTGGAGCAGAGCATTGCGCAGGTGGAAGCGGAACTGCCTGACGCAGCGACGGATTTTGTCCGTCTGCAGGAATTGACGGAGAAAAAGCAGGCGTTGGAGGAGCAGTTGGACAGCAAGACCGAACGCTGGCTGGAACTTCAGGAGCTGCTGGAATCCATTGGACAATAAGTATCAGACCTCTTGCAGCGGTGCAGGAGGTCTTTTTTGCGTTACAGCACTCGTTTGCATATCCCCAGTCCGATCAGCATACAGCCGCACACCAGCGCGCGCACCCGCTCGCTCTTGACCGGGATTCTGGATGCCGCACGGCTGCCGAAAAACACAGAGAGATAGCCGCAGGCAAATCCAAATACAAAGCGGCTGACCAGTCCCCAGCCGGTGGCTGTGATGCTCAGTCCGCCGATCAGAGAATCAATGGATACCGGGATTGCCAGCACAAACGCCTCACCGGGGGACAGCGTTTTGTTTCCGTCCGCGTCGGCCGAGGTGACGTCGTGATTCACCTCCGCAATGCGTCGAATCCAGTGAGGGAATCGCTGTGTGATTCGGCACAGCCATGCAGACGCAAACTCACTGACAATCTGCATCAGGCCGATGATCGTCAGTGCAATACAGCCAATCCAGCGAATGGTGTTTTCGGACAAATCGTGAAAGAGATATCCGCCTCCGCAGGCGGACAGGATCACAAATCCGCTGCTGACGCAGGCCATAACAGCACAGGACAGCGGTCGAAGCCGAATACCGGATGCCCCGCATGCCATGGCGGCAAACATCACATCCGCCGTGACTGCCAGAATAATGAGTAGATCCATCCTTGTTCCTCCTCCAACAAAAAACCGCTCTCCGCGAGAGCAGTATATGACACTGCGCGGAAAGCGGTTCCCTGTTCAGTTGGAATACAGCGGGTGAATCGTTAATATACCTTCCAGTAAGCGGCAAAATACGGAGGCATCTCCGAGCCGCCGCCGAAGTCGTGCGTCCGGCCGGTAATCAGGTCGATCGCCCGTCCGGCCTGCGCGTCAAAATGTGCGATATACGGTTCGGAATCCGCGTTGATCGCAACCATCACGCGCTCGCCCTTGAATTCCCGTTCGAAGATGACCTGCTTGTTGGTCAGCAAACGGCTGGTGAAGCTGCCGTAGCACAGCGCCTTGGATTCCCGTTTTGCCTTGGACAGCGCTGCGATAAATTCGGTCAGCTGATTGGATACCGGAGCGTCAAAGCTGGGTCGGAGCGCGTCATCTCCGTCCTGCTTGCGGCCCTCCGCGCCCCACTCGCTGCCGTAGTAGATGCAGGGGATGCCAGGCATACCGATCATGACAGCGTAAATCAGCGGCAGATGTTTGGGATCGGTCAGGGTGGATGCAATGCGCGAGACATCGTGGTTGTCCACAAAGGACAACAGATGCTTGCCCTTGTACATCGTCCAGTATTCCGGGCCGAATTGCCGCAGCAGGGAATGGGTGATTTCGAACATATTCATGGAATTGAAGGAGGAATACAGCCCCTTATAGCAGTCGTAGTTGGTGCAGGAGTGCAGCATTCCGTCCTCCATGAACGGGTTGCAGTCGCTGCTCATAACCTCGCCCACCAGGAAAAAGTCCGGCTTGACGGTGTCGCAGAACAAGCGCAGACGGCGGATGAAATTCTTGTCCAGACAGTATGCGACGTCCAAACGCAGGCCGTCGATGTCAAATTCGTCCACCCACTGCTGGATGCTGCCGAACAGATACTGTACGACCTCTTCATTGTTCAAGTTGAGCTTGACCAGCTCGTAATGTCCTTCCCATCCCTCGTACCAGAAGCCGTCGTTGTAGTTGGAGTTGCCATCAAAGTTGATATGAAACCAATCTTTGTACGCAGAATCCCACTTCTTTTCCTGCACATCGCGGAATGCCCAGAAACCGCGGCCGACATGGTTGAAGACGCCGTCCAGCACGATGCGGATACCTTTTCCCTTCAGCGTACGGCACATCGCGGCAAAATCTTCGTTGGTGCCGAGACGGCAGTCGATTTTGCGGAAATCACGGGTGTCGTAGCCGTGGTTGTCCGACTCAAACACCGGAGAAAAATAAATGGCGTTGCAGCCGGTCTCAACAATATGGTCCGCCCAGTCGGAGACCTTCTGGATGCGATTGACCGTAACACCGTCGTTGTGACGCGGTGCGTCACAGAAGCCGATCGGATAAATCTGATAAAAAACACTTTCATATGCCCACATAGAGCAATGACCTCCTTCCATTTGGTAACGATACCGTAGACAGTGTACCATAAATACCGTCTGCTCCGCAAGGGGCACCAGCAAGCAAGTGGCACGATACGTGTCTTTTATCGTACGTTTTGCCGTGTAAAAACGAGAAACGACAGCACAAAGTTCTCGATTTTTGTCATGAGCGATTAGAGACATCCTGCGGATGGCTGAAAAAAGAGCGCAATAAAATGCAGACAGCCGGTGGCTGCCGACTGCCTGCATCGTTGTGTTTGTCTTCTGTTTAGAACAGGGAAGAGATCAGATCTGCCAGATTGTACTGGGAGAAGATGGATACGGCGACCAGAGAAACCGTGGACATGATTTTGATAAAGATGTCCATGCACGGACCGACCGTGTCCTTGAGCGGGTCACCGACCGTATCGCCGACAACAGCTGCGTCATGCGCCGGGGAACCCTTTCCGCTTCCCGGAATGCTGCCGGATTCGATGTACTTCTTGCCATTGTCCCAGGCGCCGCCTGCGTTGCCTGTGAAAATCGCAATCATGATACCGCTGATGGTGGAACCGATCAGCAGGCCGCCGACGAAACGCGGGCCAAAGACGAAACCGCTGAGTACCGGAACAACGATGGCCAACAGGGACGGGAGCTTCATCTCGCCGATGGCGCCGGCAGAGGAAATCTCGATGCACGTTTTGTAATCCGGCTTGGCAGAACCGTCCAGAATGCCGGGGATTTCACGGAACTGGCGGCGTACCTCATCCACCATCTTGCGTGCTGCCTTGGCAACCGCTTCAATCAGCATGCCGGAGAACAGGAACGGCAACGCCGCGCCTGCAATTGCACCGGCCAGAATCATCGCGTCCATCATGTTCAGCACAAGCTCTGTGCCGACTTCGTTGTAGGAATACAGATAGGAAATCATCAGTGCAAGTGCGGCGAGAGCGCCGGAACCGATCGCGAAGCCCTTGCCGATCGCAGCAGTTGTGTTGCCGACGGAATCCAGCGTGTCGGTAATAGCACGAACATCCGGCTCCAGACCGCTCATCTCCGCAATACCGCCTGCATTGTCCGAAATCGGGCCGTAGGTGTCAACGGATACCGTTACGATAACGAAGGACAGCATGCCCATCGCCGACATGGCAACGCCATACATACCGGTAACCTGATAGGACACGATAATGCTCAGTGCGAGCACGATGCACGGTGCCATACACGATTTCATACCGAGGGCCAATCCCTGCGTGATGGTCAGTGCCGGACCTTCCAGAGACGCACGGGCCAGACGGACCGTTGGACGGAAGTCCGCGCTGGTATAGAACTCCGCGATGAAGCCAATAGCGACACCGGCCAATACGCCGATGGCTGCGGAAATCCACGGAGATGCAAAGCCCAGTGAGAATCCAACGACGGAAAGCTGCTCCACACCATGGAACAAAACAAAGGAGATCACAAATCCGAATACAATCGTGATTCCAGCCGCCACATAGGTGGCAGAGTTCAGATCCTTATGCGGATCGTTTGACATTTTGGAACGGAACAGCAGCGATGCGATGCCGATGCAGCAGGCAATCACGCCAACCGATACAAACAGAAGCGGGAACAGGATCATTCGCCGCAGAATGTCCTCCGGAATCGTATGGCCGTTGGCCAATGCGGACAGGAACAAATGATAGGCGAGAATCATACCGGACGAAATCGCACCGATAAAGCTCTCCAGCAGGTCGGAACCCAAACCGGCTACATCACCGACGTTGTCGCCGACGTTGTCTGCAATCGTTGCCGGGTTGCGCGGATCGTCCTCCGGAATATGCGCTTCTGTTTTGCCGACCAGATCGGCGCCCATATCCGCTGCCTTGGTATAGATACCGCCGCCGACACGGTTAAACATCGCTACCATAGAGCAGCCGAGCGCATAACCGGACAGCGTCATCGGAAACGGCAGGAAGGATACACCAATCCAGTTGGTGTGGCTGTCCAGCATGGAAAGCTGATCCATGCCGACGCCGAAAATCAGGTATACGAAAAACAGACCGAGCAGCGCGAACCCGCCGACACACAATCCCATTACACTGCCGCCGCGAAACGCTACTTTTACGGTTTCTCCAATGTTTTTGCTCTCCCGCGCCCGGTTGGACACACGAACGTTGGACAGGGTGGCAATTTTCATACCAACCAGGCCAGCGCAGCCGGACATGACGGAGCCGATGATCAATGCAATCGCAGCCTGCCACGACGTGACCACAGCCAGGATCACCGCGACGATGACAACAACGGTATACAGGATGCGGTATTCATAGCGAAGGAACGCATTTGCGCCCACGCGGATGGCCGCCGCGATTTCCTGCATTGTTTCGCTGCCTTCCTCCATGCGCTGGATCGTCAGATAGTTGAACGCCGCGAAGGACAGCGCCAGCAAAACTGCGAAAATCACCAGAATCATTACTACACTCATACGATCGACACACCTCTTTCTGTCTCGAATATTTGGCGCGGAATGCCGCATAGTCGGATTGCATACTAGTTGCATTCACGGCACCTGTATGTTATTCATTGTATCAGCTTTCTGCGCAATTTTCAAGAAATAATCTTTGTTGTCAACCTATTTATTTGTGCAATTTGCAATATACGGAAGAGTATCCAAAAGAAGAAGATTTCCAGCGGGCAGAATGAACACCGGAGCGGGACGCTTTCGCAATGCAACGCGGTCCATCGTGACAAAAGAAAGGGGAGCGATGCGGATGATTGCACCTGCCGGGCGTTTTTGCCGCTGCGGGACCAGAAACTGCGAGTTTATGACCCGGTCGGACTATCCGGAGCCGGTGAGTCCGGATTATTTTCAAAAATTTAAAAAATGTACTTGCATTCTTCCTCCTCTCATGATATAATTTTTAACCGAAAACGGCCAATCCTCTGCTCACCGCGTTACGCAGGGCGTATCCGCCGCATTGCCGGAAGACCGCAGGTCTTTGCAACGGCAGCGTGGAAATGGTTTTAAAAGAAGCAAGATTGTCCAGATTGAGAGGAGTATTGTACGATGGACTTAGTAAAGGTTCTCGCAGAACAGCAGATCAAGACCGATCTGCCGGAGCTCAAGATCGGTGATACCGTAAAGGTACACGCCAAGATCAAGGAAGGTAACCGCGAAAGAATTCAGATCTTCGAGGGTACCATTATCGCTATGAAGCATAGCGGTATCAACAAGACCGTTACCGTAAGACGTATTTCCTACGGTGTCGGCGTCGAAAAGACCTTCCCTGTACATTCCCCGAACATTGCGAAGTTCGAGGTTGTTCGTCACGGTAAGGTTCGCCGCGCAAAGCTGTACTACCTGCGCGACAGAGTCGGCAAGGCGGCCAAGGTTCAGGAGAAGATCTGATCAGATCCATACAGGAACCGAGAGGGAGAGAACGTTTCGTTCTCTCCCTTTTTCTCATCTTTACCCGTTTGGCAAAAACAGAAGCCTTCCTGACCGGGATACGTCGTACCGGAGGGAAGGCTTTTGCGGTTTTAACGGGTGAAAAAGGATGCATTATTTTCCCATGAAATCCCGCTCTCTGCGCTTGTTGACAAAGTGATTGAGGATTCCGCCGCCGATGATGATGGCGAATGCCACAAGCAGCACCTTTTTGGTGGCCTCCTGCGGGAGTGCGTCCTTGGTGTCGATGGAGTCTGCATAAAAGGTCAGCTCATAGTTTACCTCGTGCGGCGCGCCCATCGCTGTTGTGTCGGCGATGACCGGCATCGGTTCGTCCAGCGTCAAAATCGGAATGACAAAGGTGGAGTAGCCTTCTTCGTTTTCGGGCAGATACTTTTTGCCGTCCACGATCATGTAATCGTAATTGGAGCTACTCCATTGAATCTGCGCGTAGGGAGTGCCGTCTTCCACGTAGAGAATGGTCGGCGAGACAATCGTCGCCTTGCCGCTGCCGCCGGTCATGCTGACTTCAATAGAGTATTCGCCGTCGTCTGCGGTCATGGTCAGAGCACTGGCCTGCATGGACAGCGCAGACACCAGTGCAGCGATCCAGAGGAATGCCAATGCGAAGCGTTTGCGGAACTCATTTCCCGTGATATGTAATCCATTCATGCGTTTTCTCCTGCCCTTATAGGTTCTTCTTTTTGTAAATAAACACAAACGCTGCCGCTGCAAAAACAATCAGGTACAGCAACAGGATGCCGATTCCGAGCGGGTCTGCGGATCCGCCGCCGGCAATACTGCGCAGCATGCCGCTGGTCTGGGACAGCGGCAGAATGTTGACAAACCGGTGCACGCCGGCCGGCATGTTCTCTGTGGAAAAGAAGGTGTTGCACAGGTATGACATCGGCATGATGACATAGTTGGAAAAGCGCGGCACGTCGGTGTGGTTTTTGGCGTAAAAGGATACCACCACGCCGATGGTGGAGAATACCGCTCCGTTCAAAAACATAATCATCACAGACACTGCATTGAACACCAGACCGGTGTGGATGGGCCAGACCAGCAGGAGGATAATCGCACCGGCATACAGTCCGCGCAGGCTGCCTCCGATGATCTGCCCGACGATGAACTGCCACAGCGGAGTTGGCGAAATCATGACCTGGTCAAAGGCTTTTTCGTACAGCCGCTGTACGTTTAAATTCTGTGCGATCGCGTTAAAGCTGCCGTTCATTGTCGTCAGCGCCACGACGCCCGGGATCAGATAGTTCAGATACGGCTCGCCGTGTGATACCATCTGAATGCCCATTCCGAAAACGATCAGATACATCAGCGGTGCGATCATCGCCGCCAGTGTAATTTTATAAAAATCTCGACGGAATTCCGTCCATTTTTCCCATAATACTGTTATGATGCCCATCAAAATGCCCCCATCGTTGTCATTGCTGTGTCAGATGCTTTCCGGCCCGGCTGACGAATACATCCTCCAGCGTCGTGTTGCGCAGCGTCGTCTGACCGTCGCAGGAGGACAGAAACGCGATCGCCTGCTCCCGGGTCGCAAAGTGCCGGCTTCTGACTCCGTTGTCGGTCACCTCATCTACAGTCAGCGGTCCCAGGGCGTCGATCATCGCTTGAGGTGTGTTGACCTCTTCCAGGTGCCCCTGATGCATCAATGCGACGCGGTTGCAGAGGGTCTCCGCCTCCTCCATGTAGTGGGTCGTGAGCAGGATGGTCAGATTGTTTTGATTGAGCTGACGCAGCAGATTCCACATCTGCCGCCGCGACAGCGCATCCATTCCCGCTGTCGGTTCATCCAGCAGCAGAATTTCCGGCTCGGTCAGCAGAGCGCGGCATACCATCAGCTTCCGCTTCATGCCGCCGGACAGCTTGCGAACCGTCCGCTTACGGAATCGAAGCAGGTCACAGAAATCCAGAAGCTCCTCGGAACGCTCCTTGATTTTCTTGCGCGGCATGAAATACAGCCGCCCCTGATACTCCATGACTTCGTCCATCGTCATGTCCTGCCGCATGGAGTACTCCTGCGTAATGACGCTGATCTTGCGTTTCAGCGACGGGGTTTTCCGCGTCAGCTTTTGCCCGTCGATCAGCACCTCTCCGCTTGTGGGAAGCAGCAGGGTAGACAGAAGGCTGATGGTCGTGGTCTTTCCTGCGCCGTTTGGACCGAGCAGGCCGAAGAACTCTCCGGTTTCGATTTGCAGGTTCAGTCCGTCTACGGCGGTAAACTCTCCGAATTTTTTTGTCAGATTGTGCAGCGTTATCATATCGTTCATCCACTCTTATCGTGAGTATTCTTAAAAAACACATGGTATTTCTTAAAACGAATCTCAGTATAGCACAACGAAGACCGCTATGCAATCATTAAAAGGAAACTGCTATAATACCCTTTCGGAGTAGAGATTCGCAGCACATCAATCGTGTTTTATAAAAATGCACGATTGTGCTAGACTTTTGCAATATCGTGTGCTATATTGGTAAAAGAAAAGCGAATTCCTATCGCTTTCACAGGATAAATATATGTCAGCCTTGCAGTTTACAGGTGTCTGTCCGCGTTGGACGGGTGAAAAGGAAATCCGGTGTGAATCCGGAACGATGCCGTCACTGTGTACAGGGAATCATGGCTCACCAAAGCGCATGTATTGTGCGTCGTTGGAATCACTGGCGTCTTGCTGGGAAGAGAGTTATGGTGATGATCTAAGTCAGGAGACCTGCCTGTAAATAGAATCACTGATTTGCGGTTCACGAATCTTTTGTTCTCAGGAGCGCTGCCGTCCCGACCCCTTTGTGCTGTCAGGAAATGCAAACAAACGCGCCGTTGCAGAGATCATGGAGCCTTTGCAAAGCGCGATATTTGTTTTCCTGGAATTTCTTGCAAAGGAGTCTTTTGTCATGAAAAACACACGAATGAAAAAACTGCTGGCGATGCTGCTGGCGACGGGCATGCTGTCGTTTGCGCTGAGCGGCTGCAGCTCCTCCTCGTCCGGCGACACTGCGGAGGACAGCAACGGGTCTGCCGTTGCCGCAGCCGGCTCTGCCGAGGTCGATGCTGATCAGGCCGCAGCAGACAATGTTGCTGCTCTGATTGACGCGATTTACGTGCAGGAGCGCACCGATGACACGGATGCCCAGTGTGAAGAAGCAAAGGCGGCGTGGGATGCCCTGACGGAGGAACAGAAGGAACTGGTCGAGGGTGAAAATGCGGACCCGGATTATTTCGGCAGAGATACCGGTGATGCGTCCAAAGACGATCCGCTGAATCAGGATGACATCGGGGAGAACGAGATTCTGGTAGCCAGCTTCGGCACTTCCTTCAACGACAGCCGTGTTTCGGACATCGGCGGCATCGAAAAGGCGCTGCAGGAGGCGTATCCGGATTGGTCGGTGCGCAGAGCGTTTACCGCACAGATCATCATCAACCACATTCAGGCGCGCGATGGCGAGAAGATCGACAACATGCAGCAGGCGCTGGAGCGTGCCGTGGACAACGGCGTCAAGAACCTCGTCGTACAGCCGACGCATCTGATGCACGGCGCCGAATACGACGAGCTGTGTGAAGCGGTTGCTGAGTACGAAGATCAGTTCGAGTCCGTTACGATTGCTGAGCCGCTGCTGGGCGAAGTCGGCGATGATGCAACGGTGGTCAATGAAGACAAGAAGACGGTTGCGAAGGCGCTGACAGCTGCCGCAGTGGAGGAAGCTGGCTATGACAGCCTGAAGGACGCGGAGAAGGACGGCGCGGCGTTTGTATTCATGGGCCACGGCACCGCGCACATCGCAAAGGTTTCCTACAGCCAGATGCAGACGCAGATGGACGAGCTGGGATATGACAATGTATTTATCGGTACCGTAGAAGGAGAACCGGAAGAGACTTCCTGCGAAGCGGTTGCAGAAGCCGTTGCGGAGGCAGGATACAAGAAGGTTATCCTTCGCCCGCTGATGGTGGTAGCCGGCGACCATGCAAACAATGATATGGCCGGCGATGATGCGGATTCCTGGAAGAGCATGTTTACCGCAACCGGTGACTTTGACAGCATCGACACCCAGATCGCAGGTCTTGGCAGCATCAGCGAGGTTCAAGACATCTATGTTGCTCATACTGCAGCAGCAATCGGCGAATGAAGAGTTTAGCAAGTGAAGAAACGAATTTTAACATTATTTTGTATTATGGGTCTGGCGTGCCTTCCGCTGGCGGGCTGTGCCGGTACGAACGACACGGAGCCAACAGGCTCGGTTGAGTCAGCCGCGGTTTCGGATTCTGGAACGACGGAGAACACGGCTTCCTTGGAAGACGGTGTGTACACCGCTGCGTTCAACACGGACAGCAGCATGTTCCATGTCAATGAGGCCTGCGAAGGCAGGGGAACCCTGACGGTCGAAAACGGCGTTATGACGATGCATGTCTCCCTGGTTTCCAAGAACATTGTCAATTTGTTTGCGGGCACTGCGGAGGAGGCACAGGCGGACGGCGCGGAGTGGCTGGAACCGACTACGGATACCGTTACATACAGTGATGGCCTGTCGGAAGAGGTGTACGGCTTTGACATTCCGGTTCCCGCGCTGGATGAGGAGTTCTCTGTGGCGATTCTCGGAACGAAGGGCACGTGGTATGACCATACGGTCAGCGTGAGCGATCCGGAACCAGAGGAATAATCTGCTGCCCGGGCTTTCACCCGTACAAAAGAACAGTTCACAGGGCGGAGCTTGTCTCCGCCCTGTCTTCCATGGAAGGAGAATTGGATGAAGATAGTTCAAATGAAATATGGCTGTCTGGCTCTGCTGACAGCGGCGCTCGTACTCACAGGATGTGGTTCCGCACCGTCAGAGAGTACGGCAGATACCGCCGATTCCGATCCCGCCGCGGCAGCGTCCGAGATCGTGCCCGCCGGCAATCTTGACCTGGAAGACGGCGACTATATCGTAGAAGTAGCGCTGAACGGAGGTTCCGGACGGGCGGACGTACAGTCGCCGGCAGAGATGACCGTCCGCAACGGTGAGATTACTGCCACGATTGTTTGGAGCAGTGCAAATTACGATTATATGGTTGTGGACGGAGAGACCTATGAGCCGGTTTCTCTGGATCCCGGCTCCACCTTTGCCATCCCGGTCTCCGGCTTTGACGGAGAGATACCGGTTGCTGCGGATACCACTGCAATGAGTGAACCGCACGAGATCTCATACACACTGACCTTTGACTCGACATCAATACAGGAAGCAAAATGAAACGAATGTTACGTTATTTACTGGCAGCCGTTCTGGCTGCCGTCACGCTGACCGCCTGCGGCGCAGAACGCAATTCGGCGGATTCAGCCGCCAGCGCACAACAGTCTGTCGCGTGGGACGAGCTGGACGAGACCGGCACCATGCCGATCGAGTATGCCAAGCAGTTTTCGGTAACCTATTATACCGGCGGATACGCTCTGGTTTCCATTCAGGAAACGGGGGACTATCTTGTCGTTCCGGAGAATGAGCCGGTTCCGGATGGACTTCCGGAGGATGTTGTCGTTTTGCAGCAGCCGCTGGATCATATTTATTTGGTATCCACCTCGGTTATGGATTTGTTCCAGGAACTGGACAGCGTGGATGCCGTGACGCTGTCCGGTACGGATGCGGACGGCTGGTACATTGAAGAGGCTGCGCAGGCGATTGAGTCTGGCGATATGCTGTTTGCCGGCAAGTACAGCGCGCCGGATTATGAGCTGATTTTGAACAATGGCTGTGATCTGGCGGTTGAGAACACGATGATCCTGCATTCGCCCGAGGTCAAGGAAAAGCTGGAGTCGCTGGGAATCCCGGTTCTGGTTGAACGGTCGAGCTACGAGAGCGATCCGCTGGGACGCATGGAATGGCTGAAGTTGTATGGCGTCCTGCTGGGCAAGGAGGAAGAAGCTGCGCGGCTGTACGAACAGGAACTGGACAATCTGTCTGATGTTTTGGAAGCAGACGCTACCGGAAAAACCGTCGCTTTTTTCTACATTACAAACAACGGTGCGGCCAATGTGCGCAAATCCGGCGATTATGTAGTCAAAATGATCGAGATGGCGGGCGGCGAATACATTTTCCCCGATCTTGAAGACGACAACGCGCTGTCAACGATGAATATGGATATGGAAACCTTTTATGCCGAAGCAAAGGATGCCGATTATATCATTTATAACAGCACGATTGACGGGGAACTGACGAGTGTTGAGCAGCTTCTGGACAAGAGCCATTTGCTGAAGGAGTTCAAAGCGGTGCAGGAGGGCAATGTCTGGTGCACGGAGCAGAGTCTGTTTCAGGAGAGCATGGGACTGGGCGATATGATCCGGGACATCCATACCATTTTGACCGAAGAAAACCCGGAGGCCGGCGAGCTGACTTACCTGCATCGACTGTCCGGAGCGGAGGAATGACATGAAACGTTTGCGGATTGTATTTGGCTTTGGATTTCTGGCCGTGCTGCTGTGCGTGCTGGCGGTCCTCAATGTCTGTGTCGGCACGGTGTCGATGACTGTGTCGGAGGTCTTTGGTATTTTGACCGGAGGCGGAACGGATGACACGGCGGTGCAGATCATCTACTCCATCCGTCTGCCGCGCCTGATTGCCGCCATTTTGCTGGGCGGCGCGCTGGCGGTCTCCGGACTGCTGCTGCAGACCTTCTTTCACAACCCGATTGCGGGACCGTTTGTACTGGGCATTTCGTCCGGTGCGAAACTGGTCGTCGCGCTGACCATGATTTTTCTGCTGGGACGCGGAATGGTGATCGGCTCCGGATTGATGATTCTGTCTGCGTTCGTGGGCGCGATGCTGTCCATGGGATTCATCCTGCTGATCGCGCGAAAGGTTCAAAACATGTCGCTGTTGGTTGTCGGCGGCGTCATGGTGGGCTATATCTGTTCCGCCATCACCGACATTCTGGTCACATTTGCGGATGATTCCAATATTGTCAACCTGCATAACTGGTCGATGGGCAGTTTTTCCGGCACGTCGTGGGACAATGTCCGCGTCATGGCAGGCGTCGTGCTGTTTGGATGTATCGGCGCGTTTCTGCTGTCCAAACCGACCGATGCGTATCAGTTGGGCGAAGGCTATGCACAGAACATGGGCGTCAACCTCCCGGTGTTCCGCGTCCAGCTGATTCTGCTGTCCAGCTTGCTGTCTGCCTGCGTGACCGCCTTCGCCGGACCGATCTCGTTCGTCGGCATTGCGGTGCCGCATCTGATGAAGGGCCTGTTCAAGACGATGAAAATGGTCGTTATGCTTCCGGCGTGCTTTTTGGGCGGCTCTGTGTTCTGCCTGTTCTGTGATCTGCTCGCCCGCATCCTGTTTGCACCGACCGAACTGAGCATCAGTTCGGTGACGGCCGTGTTTGGCGCGCCCATCGTCATCTGGATGATGATCAACCGGAAGGGAGGACGCCAATGAGCAAGGATTATCTGATTCATACAGAAGCGCTGACGGTTGGATACAACGGAAAGCCGTTGATTTCGGATATTGAAATCGGCGTCAACCGCGGCGAGATCATGACGCTGATCGGCCCCAACGGTGCGGGCAAATCCACCATCTTAAAAAGCTTAACCCGTCAGCTCGCGTTGGTAGGCGGCACCATCTATTTGAATGAAACCTCCATGAGCAGGATGTCCGAAAAAGAACTGTCGCGCAGCCTGTCTCTGGTGCTGACCCAGCGCATCCAGCCCGAGCTGATGACCTGTTTTGATGTCGTGGCGTCCGGACGGTATCCGTATACCGGATGGCTGGGCTTGCTGAGTGAACATGACAAAGAGGTCGTTCGGCAGTCCATGCAGTATGTCCATGCGGAGGATCTGGCGGAGTTGGATTTCAACCACATCAGCGACGGACAGCGGCAGCGTGTGCTGCTGGCGCGGGCGCTGTGCCAGGAACCGGAGATCATCGTCTTGGATGAGCCAACCTCCTTTTTAGACATCCGCCACAAACTGGAGCTGCTGTCGCTGCTCAAGAGACTGACATTGGAGCAGGGACTGACGGTTGTGATGTCGCTGCATGAACTGGATCTGGCGCAGAAGATTTCGGACGTGGTGGTCTGTGTCCACAACAATCAGATTGAGCGCTGCGGCTCTCCGGAGGAGGTATTCACCTCAGAGTACATACACCAGCTGTACGGAGTGGAAACCGGACGGTATGACGCGGCGTTTGGCAGCCTGGAATTTTCTGCGATACCGGGTACACCGAAGGTGTTCGTCATTGGCGGCGGCGGTGCAGGCATCCCGGTGTATCGAAGCCTCAACCGCGCAGGCATCCCGTTTGCAGCCGGTGTGCTGCACGAGAACGATCTGGATTATCCGGTCGCGGCGGCGCTCGGTTCTCAGATTATCACAGAGAGCGGGTTTGAACCGGTTTGTGAAGAGAAGGTACAGCAGGCGCTGACGCTGCTGCAACGATGCGACAAGGTATTGTGCCCGCTGCACTCCTTCGGCACGATGAATGCCGGAAACCGGAAGCTGCTGGAAGCGGCGGAACGGCTGGGAACACTGACGTCGCTCGCGGACATGATGGAACTGTGAATATCGTCTGCCTTTGGCAAAGTAGACACCTGCATGTTTGTGCGTGTCTACTTTCTTTTTGGGCGGCGAACCGCGTGTAGATTTTTTAACGGATTATGAAATATGTTGTAATCGCTTGAATCAGGGAACTTTCCTGTGATATAATTCGTTTCAAGCTGATTTTTCAGTCGGTTTGCGGACAGACACAGACGAAATGAAACGAAATGCGCAAAAAACATTGCCATTTTTCGAGAAACAGGTATAATAGAAACGGATATGTCTGGGAAATTGCGAGAGATATCGTTGTTTCCCTTAAGAAAGGACGGAGAACTGTGGCAAAACAGGAACATAAATCAGAAGAAGTGCGCGGGCGATTTCGCAGTGAGCTGTTTGACTGGGGAGAAGCGCTGCTGATCTCTCTGACGGTTGTCATTTTGATCTTTGTATTTCTCGTGCGGATTATCGGCGTGGATGGATCTTCCATGGTGCCGACGCTGGAGGATCGGGATCAGCTGCTGGTTAGCAATATCGCCTATACGCCGGAAAAGGGGGATATTGTCGTATTGACCAAGGACAGTTTCCTTCCGGTGCCGATTGTAAAGCGCGTCATCGCCACCGAGGGTGACGAAGTGGACATTGATTTTGAGCGCGGTGTTGTCAGTGTCAATGGAGAAGAGCTGGACGAACCGTACACCGCGGAGCCGACGTATAACCAGATTGATATGGAATTCCCGCAGACCGTGTCGGAAGGATGTATTTTTGTTATGGGCGACAATCGGAACCACTCCAGCGACAGCCGGGACTGCACGCTCGGCATGGTAGACACCCGCTACATCCTGGGGAAGGTGATCTGCCGGGTCTATCCGCTCAGTAAATTTGGGCCGGTTTCGTAAAGTGAGGAAAGAGCAATGAATATTCAATGGTATCCGGGACATATGACCCGAACACGCCGTCAGATGGAAGCGATTATCGGGCGCGTGGATGCCGTGTGTGAGGTAGTGGATGCGCGCATCCCGCAGGTGAGCCGGAATCCGGACATGAATTCCATCGCCGGAAACAAGCCGCGGCTGATCATTTTGAACCGTATTGATCTGGCAGACCCTGAGGCCACGCGACGCTGGACGGAGTATTACCGCGGTCAAGGGTATGCTGTGCTCACGACGGATGCCCGCAAGGGAAGCGGCGTGAATCAGTTCGCTTCCGCCGTCCGCAAGCTGCTGGCGGATAAAATTGAACAGTGGAACCAGAAGGGACAGGTGGGCCGTTCCGTCAAGGTCATGGTAGTCGGCATTCCCAATGTGGGAAAATCGACGTTTATCAATAAGGTAATCGGAAAGAAGTCGGCCAAAGCGGCGGACAAGCCGGGCGTTACCCGCGGACAGCAATGGTTCCGTGTAGCCGGCGGTCTGGAACTGCTGGACACTCCGGGCATTCTCTGGCCCAAGCTGGACGACGAGAGAACCGGAATCTATCTGGCCGTCACCGGAGCGATCAAGGATGATATTCTGGATGTCGAGACGCTGGCGTGCAAGCTGATGGAGATTCTGTATCACCATGCACCGAAGGCGCTGGCGGAACGATACAAAATTGCGCTGCCGGAGCCGGAAAAAGAGGTGGATTTCCTCGGTTATGAGCTGTTGATGCGCGCTGGACGGAAGCGTGGCTTCCTGATTTCCGGAGGCGAAATTGATACCGAACGCATGGCGCGTATTCTGCTGGATGAATACCGCAGCGGCAAGCTCGGACGCATCACACTGGAGACGCCTGACGAATACAGGGAGGAACCGGCGGATGGCGAGTAAACAGGAACCGGTTTTGCTCACGATGGAGTTGGAAGAACAAAAACGGGAGGAAGGCTTTTGCGCCGTCTGCGGCATTGACGAAGCCGGACGCGGTCCGCTGGCCGGGCCGGTCGTGGCTGCTGCGGTGATTCTCGCGCCGGGAACACAGCTCCCCGGTGTCAACGATTCCAAAAAGTTGTCCGAGAAAAAGCGTGAGCAGCTGTTTGACTATATTCGAGAACATGCGCTGGCGTATGGCATTGGCGAGGCGAGTGAGCGGGAAATTGATGAGATCAATATTTTGAATGCGACATTTCTCGCGATGAAACGCGCTGTGCAGTCTCTGCCGGTTGCGGCGGATTTTGCGCTGGTAGACGGCAACCGCATTGGCGGATTGGACATTCCGGCGGAATGTGTGATTGGCGGTGACGGCAAGGTATTGTCCATTGCGGCGGCATCTATTCTGGCGAAGGTCACGCGTGATCGCTACATGCGGGAAATGGCAGAAAAGTACCCATATTATGGGTTTGAAAAGCATAAAGGATATGGTACAAAGGCGCATTACGCGGCCATCGAACAGCACGGCATCTGCCCGCTGCACCGCAGAACGTTCCTGAAGAAGGTTCTGGACAAATGACTGCGGGCGAGTGGGGCGAAGCGCGGGCCGCGCGATGGCTGGAGGAACACGGATTTCGTGTGATTGCACGCAATTACCGCTGCCGCTGGGGAGAAATAGACCTGATTGCGCAGGATCAGCGGTATATCGTGTTTGCCGAGGTGAAGGCCCGCAAAAGTGTCCGGTACGGCACGGCGGGGCAGGCTGTCACCTGTTCCAAGCAGATCAAACTGACCAGAACTGCGCAGGACTGGCTGCAAAAGCAGCCTTCTGCCCTTCAGCCGCGCTTTGACGTCATTGAGGTGTATCCGGCAACGCACTCCACACCGGAGCATGTTGTCCATATCCCGAATGCATTTGAGGCGATTGAATGAAGTATTTTGATCTGCATTGCGACACGCTGTTTTCCATTGCACACGAGGGCGGCAGCCTGAAACAGCGAAAAGGCCATATTGACTTGAACCGCGCGGCGGTGTATGATCCATATGCACAGGTGTTCGCCCTGTTTTGCGGCCCGAAGCCGTTGGACAGCCCGGAAAAGGCGCACGAACTGTTTCAACTGCTGCTGTGCACGGCAAAACAGCAGTTTGCGGACTGCGCAGATCGTCTATTACTCTGCCGCACGGCACAGGACTTCGATCGCGCCTGCCGGGAAGGGAAGACCGCCGCGTTTTTGGCTGTCGAAGGCGCAGAACTGCTGCAAAACGAGCAAGATTTTCATGCGGCAGTGGATGCGGGAGTCCGGATTGTGACGCTGTCATGGAATCACGACTCGGTGTTTGCCTGCGGTGCGGCCAGTGATCCGCGAAAAGGGCTGACTTCCCGCGGGCGAAAGCTGGTTTCCATGCTGGAGCAAGCCGGTGTGATCCCGGATGTCTCGCATCTTTCAGAACGCGGTTTTTGGGATTTGGCCGACTGCACCGATGCTCCGATTTTGGCGACGCATTCCAACAGCCGGACGGTTCACGAACATGTCCGCAATCTGACCGACGAGCAGGTGCGCGAGATTGTGCGGCGCGGCGGTTTGATCGGCCTGAACTTTTACGTTCCGTTTCTGACCGGGCGCAAACGGTCCGTGATGGCGGATGTCTTTCCCCACATTGACCATCTGCTGGAATTGGGATGTGAATCGACATTGGCGATCGGTGCAGACTTTGACGGCTGTGATCGCCTTCCGGAGGGCGTGGAGGACATCACAGCGATGCAGGCTGTCCGGGACGAGCTGCTGCGGCATGGTTATTCGGAACAGCTGACGGACGCGCTCTTTTTTGAGAATGCCGCACGATTTGTGCGCAATTATTTTAAATAATAAAACCCAGGAGGTTTCTTATGCAGTATATCAGCACACGAAATAAACAGGAGACAGCTTCCGCCGCACAGGCAATTGCGATGGGCATTGCACCGGACGGCGGCCTGTTCTGCCCGACAGAAATTCCCAAGCTGACGCACGAGGATATTGTATCTCTGTCCAAGTTGGACTACCGCGGCCGCAGTGCAGCGATCATCGGTCGTTATTTGGAGGAGTTTTCCGCAGAGGAACTGGCGGAATTTGCTGCAAAGGCCTATGCCGATGAAAAGTTTGGTTCGTCCAATACCGCTCCGCTGGTCAAGACCAAGGGCGGAAAGTACATTCTGGAGCTGTGGCACGGCCCGACCTGTGCGTTTAAGGATATGGCGCTGCAGATGCTGCCGCATCTTCTGACCGCCTCTCTGCGCAAGACCGGTGAGACCCGCACGGCCTGCATCCTGGTTGCCACCTCCGGCGATACCGGCAAGGCTGCGCTGGATGGTTTTGCGGATGTGGACGGCACCAAAATCATGGTGTATTATCCGGTAGACGGTGTCAGCACGATGCAGAAGCTGCAGATGGCGACGCAGGAGGGAAAAAATGTGCAGGTTGTGGCGATCCGCGGCAACTTTGACGATGCGCAGAGCGCCGTCAAGCAGATTTTTACCGATCCGGACACCCTGCGCAAGCTGGATGAGCAGGGCATGATGCTGTCCTCGGCCAACTCCATCAACTGGGGACGTCTGGTACCGCAGATTGCGTATTATGTTTCCGCGTACTGTGATCTGGTAGCGCGCGGCGAGCGCAAGATCGGCGAGCCGATGAACGTCTGCGTTCCGACCGGCAATTTCGGCAACATTCTGGCGGCATACTTTGCGCGTGAGATGGGCATCCCGATTGCTAAGCTGATCTGTGCATCCAACGAGAACAATGTCCTGACGGACTTTTTCACCAGCGGCGGCACTTACGACCGCAACCGTCCGTTCCACACGACGACATCGCCGTCCATGGATATTTTGATTTCCAGCAATCTGGAGCGTTTACTTTTCCTGGCGTCCGGCTATAATGACACTGTCGTTGCCGACCTGATGGCACAGCTGAACGCAGAGGGCAAGTACACCGTTCCGGCGGATATTTACGCTCCGATCGGCGAGTTGTTTGAAGCCGGCTGCTGTGATGACACCCAGACAGCCGCAACGATTCGCCGCCTGTTTGAGCAGGAGCAGTATCTGTGCGACACACACACCGCGGTTGCGGTTACGGTATATGAGCAGTATTGCGCCCGCACCGGCGATACGACTCCGACTGTCATTGCGTCCACGGCAAGCCCGTATAAGTTCTGCCAGAGCGTCATCGGCGCGCTGGGCGGCAGCGTGACGACGGACGGCACCGAGCTGCTGGACCAGCTTCACGACCTGACGGGTACCGAGATCCCTAAGCCGCTGGCTGCACTGAAGGGCAAGAAGCCGCGCTTTGATCTGGTGATTGACAAGCAGGAGATTCTGGCGTCCACCGACCTTCTGGCAAAAATCTGATGGCATTGTATGCAATCTCCGACCTGCACCTGTCCAACAGCGTCGCCAAACCCATGGATGTGTTTGGCGGAAAATGGCAGGGCTATATGGAGAAAATTGAGCGCAACTGGACACGATTGGTATCCGAAGAGGACACGGTTGTCATCGGCGGAGATATCTCGTGGGGCATCAATCTGGAGCAGGCACTGGCAGATTTCCAGATGCTTCAGCGCCTTCCGGGAAAAAAGATCATCCTGAAGGGCAATCACGATCTCTGGTGGTCCACGGTGCGGAAGATGACGCAGTTTTTGGAGGATCATCAGATTGACTGCATTGAGTTTTTGTTCAATAACTGCTTTGTGTACGAAGACATCGGCCTGTGCGGCACGCGCGGGTGGTTCTTTGAGGAAAATTTCAAAGAAAACCATGACGAGAAGATTTTCCGGCGGGAGCTGATCCGTCTGGAGACCTCGCTGAAGGAGGCGCGCAAGCGGGATGTATCGGACATTATCTGCTTTTTGCACTATCCGCCGATCTACTCCAATTTCCGCTGCGGCGAGATTATTGATCTGCTTCAAACATACGGCGTTTCCCGCTGTGTGTATGGACATCTTCACTCGGACAGCCTGCGATATGCGGTGACGGGCGAGCACGAGGGCATTGAATTTATCCTCACATCTGGAGATTTTATTGATTTCACGCCAATTTTGTTAAAAAAATAAAAAAAATATCTAGCCAAATACGAAACAATCTGGTAGAATAGATTGGATATAATTTTAGGAGGATTCACCACCATGGAACTCAAAAATACTGAAAAACTTGAGCATAGCCAGGTTAAGCTGACTATTTCCCTTTCTGCTGAGGAATTAGAAGCGGGCAAGGAAACCGCATATAAGAGAAACCGCAACAAGTTTGCGGTACCGGGCTTCCGTAAGGGCAAGGCTCCGCGTAAGATCATTGAAAAGCTGTATGGAGCGGAGTTCTTCCTGGAGGACGCTCTGAATATCGTGTATCCGGACGCCTACGACAAGGCAGTGGAAGAGGCAGAGCTGAAGGTTGTCGGCCGTGCTGACATCACCAGCGCAGAGCCGCAGGAAGATGGTTCTTTCCTGTTGGAGATCACGGTTCCGGTTGAGCCGGAGATCACCGTCGGCACCTACAAGGGCATCGAGGTGGAGCGTGCGGATGACACCGTAAGCGAGCAGGATATCCAGAACGAGCTGGATCGTCTGGCACAGCGTGCAGCTACCACCGAGAGCGTTGACCGCGCTTCCGAGGAGGGCGACACGGTTACCATCGACTTCGAGGGCTTTGTTGACGGCGTTGCGTTCGAAGGCGGCAAGGGCGAAGAT
>JBJEZE010000063.1:0-3025 GCA_051887235.1 Butyricicoccus sp. | reverse complement strand
AATAATTCGGATGCATCCCCTGTTCCAGTCGACAGAGATAGGCTATGGCAAGTACCGCAGCAGCGGCAATCAAAGGGCGCATGGATTCTTTCATCTTCATGGTAAGGAGTCCTTTATTCCCGTCATATGTTTCTAACGACGCATTCTTGTACAAAATTATACTATTGATTTGACTTTTTTACAATATCACAACTTTTAATCCCCATTTCTTTCAAATCTGCATTGAATCAAACTTTTCCGACAGCAGATCAGGGGGATCGCTGTATTTCTGCAGAGATCCCCTTTTGTTTATTCGTTATATAATCTGCTAACCGCAATAAGAAAAGCTTCTTCCCGATCCGGCATCACCTGCAGGTATTGCAAACCCCTGTCAACTTTTGGGTTGACAAGTCTATCCTCCTCATTTATAATTACAATTGTAGAATGTATCAAATGCTTTTTATCATTTTACGCAAAAAATATGACCCTTCTCACCGAGAGAAGTAAGGCCGAACGGACAGCCGGGTCAATAGCCGATGCGGGGTATAAACTCGCATGCAGCTTTCGCTGTATCTCATTGATTGAGTTAAAAGCTCAATTTCCCAAGTAGATTCCTTTGGGAATCAGTGTTAAAAGCACAGACTTGCGAAACGGTCAATAAGAGTAGTAAAAGTACGATTGCTATATAGACTCTATCCTATCCGTTCATTCCAACAGAAACCGCATCTTTGGGAGGTTTCTGCAGAATCCTTCATCCAGCAGGAAAGGTTTTTCTGGTCGATTCGAAACCGCAGGTATGTGCAGACGCACTGCCTGCGTTTTTTTGTTCTCAAAATATTATGAAAAAGGGGGATTCTGTGAAAAAGATGAAACTGGATCAAAGCCGTGCTCCAATCTACGAGGCACTGGAGCGCTTCCGGCAGATGCGCGTTGTCCCTTTCGACGTGCCCGGTCACAAGCGCGGCCGCGGCAATCCCGAATTGACAGCTTTTCTGGGAGAAAAATGCGCCAATCTGGATGTCAACAGCATGAAGCCGCTGGACAACTTATGCCATCCCGTCTCCGTGATCCGTGAGGCAGAGGAGCTGGCCGCGGATGCCTTCGGTGCGGCTCATGCCTTCCTGATGGTGGGCGGTACGACCAGCTCGGTTCAGAGTATGGTACTGACGGCCTGCAAGCGCGGAGATGAAATCATCCTCCCCCGCAACGTGCACAGAAGCGTGATCAATGCGCTGGTGCTCTGCGGCGCTGTCCCGGTATATGTGAATCCGGATGTCGATCAGAATCTGGGCATCTCCCTGGGTATGACCCGCGAGAGCCTCATGAAGGCAATCCGCGAGCATCCAAATGCCGTGGCTGTGCTGGTCAACAATCCCACTTACTATGGTGTCTGCTCGGATCTGCGCGCTATTGTCCGGATGGCACACGAAGCCGGCATGCTGTGTTTGGCGGACGAAGCGCACGGAACTCACTTCTACTTCGGCACTTCCATGCCGGTATCCGCCATGAAGGCCGGCGCGGATATGGCGGCTGTTTCCATGCACAAGAGCGGCGGCAGTCTGACACAGTCCAGTCTGCTGCTGTGCGGTCCGAATGTTCACGCCGGATATGTGCGCCAGATCATCAACCTGACACAGACGACGTCCGGCAGTTATCTGCTGATGAGCAGTCTGGATATTTCCCGCCGCAATCTGGCCACCCGCGGACGGCAGGTGTTCCATCAGGTGGAGGACATGGCGGAATATGCCCGCGAGGAGATCAATACCATCGGCGGATACTATGCCTTCGGAAAAGAGCTGTGCAACGGGAATTCCGTGTTTGATTTCGATCCGACCAAACTGTCCGTCAACACCAGAAACATCGGTCTGGCGGGCATCGAGGTGTATGATATCCTCCGCGATGAGTACGACATTCAGATCGAGTTCGGCGACATCGGCAATATTCTGGCCTACCTGTCCATGGGTGACCGGATTCAGGAGGTCGAGCGGCTGGTGAGCGCGCTGGCTGAGATCCGCCGCCGCTATCAGCGGGACAGCTCCGATCTTCTCAAACAGGAGTACATCGACCCCATTGTGGTGACCTCTCCTCAGGAGGCCTTTTATGCGGAGAAAGTCAGTCTGCCGCTTCATGAAACAGAGGGACAGGTCTGCAGTGAGTTCGTGATGTGCTATCCGCCGGGCATCCCGATTCTGGCTCCCGGTGAGCAGATCACGGCGGAAATTCTGGATTACATCCAGTTTGCCAAAGAAAAGGGCTGCAGCATGACCGGTCCCGAGGATCCGGATATTCTGCGGCTGAATGTATTGAAATAATCAGTGAAAGGGGAGGATGACCGTATGGAAATGTGGTTCAGCGAGTTTCACACAAAGGATGTGAAGCACTCTCTGCGCGTCACGCGTCACCTGTACGCAAAGAAAAGCAGCTATCAGCAGATTGACATCTTCGAAACGCCGGAGTTCGGCCGCGTGCTGGTATTGGACGGAAATGTGATGCTGACCGAGCGCGATGAGTTTATTTACGATGAGATGATCACCCATGTGCCGATGGCGGTGCATCCGGGCATCCGCGACATCCTCGTCATCGGTGCGGGAGACGGCGGTGTGGTCCGTGAGCTGACCAGATACGACCGGGTACGCCGCATCGATCTCGTGGAGATGGATCCGCAGGTCGTGGAGGCCTGCCGCGAGTTTTTGCCCAGCAACGCCTGCCGTATGGATGACCGGCGTGTACATATCTACTTCGAAAATGCGCTGCGCTTTATCCGCAGCCGTGAGGCCGTATACGACCTGATCATCGTGGACTCCACCGATCCTTTCGGACCTTCCGAAGGACTGTTCACCCGTGAATTCTACGGCAACTGCTACAATGCGCTGCGGGAGGACGGCATCATGGTCAACCAGCAGGGCAGTCCGTTTTATGCAGAGGACGCCGAAGCCATGAAGCGCAGTCATAAGCGCATCGTGAGCACCTTCCCCATCAGCAAGGTCTATCAGGCACATATCCCCACCTATGCGGCGGGCTACTGGCTGTTCGGCTTTGCCAGCAA
>JBJEZE010000062.1:0-3062 GCA_051887235.1 Butyricicoccus sp. | reverse complement strand
GGAAAGGGAAAGGAGGATACATCATGCCTAATGTAGCAGTTTATGATATGACCGGTGCAAAGACCGGTGAAATGGAGCTGAGCGCTGCTGTTTTCGGTATCGAGCCGAACGAAGTTGTTCTGCACGCAGCAGTCAAGAACTACCTTGCAAACCAGAGACAGGGCACTCAGTCCACCCTGACCCGTTCTGAGGTTAAGGGCGGCGGCATCAAGCCGTGGAGACAGAAGGGCACCGGCCGTGCCCGTCAGGGTTCCATCCGCGCTCCGCAGTGGACCCACGGCGGCATCGCGCTCGGCCCGAAGCCGAGATCCTACAACTACAGCCTGAACAAGAAGACCAAGCGTCTGGCAATGCGTTCCGCACTGTCCGCAAAGGCACAGGCTGGCGAGATCGTTGTAGTTGACAATCTCGACATGAGCGAAATCAAGACCAAGAGCTTTGTTGCATTCCTGAAGAACGCAGAGTGCGCAGGCAAGAGCCTGGTTGTCACTCCGGAGGTTCGCGTCAACGTGGTTAAGTCCGCGGCAAACATTCCGGGCGTGCGCACCACTCCGGTCAGCACTCTGAACGTATACGACATCCTGAATGCCGACAAGTTCATCATCGACAAGGCAGCCGTTGCCAAGCTCGAGGAGGTGTACGCATAATGAAGTCTGCATACGATATCGTCAAGAAGCCGGTTATCACCGAGCGTTCCATGTCCGGCATCGCCGAGAACAAGTACGTGTTCGAGGTTGAGACCTCGGCAAACAAGGTTGAGATCAAGAAGGCTGTTGAGCAGATCTTCGGCGTAAAGGTCGCTTCGGTTCACACCGTAAAGCTGCCGGGCAAGTGGAAGAGAATGGGTGTCCACACCGGCAAGACCCCGGCCAAGAAGAAGGCAATTGTCACCCTGACTGCCGATTCCAAGCCGATCGAGATCTTCGAGGGTATGATCTAATCCCGATCGAGGAAACCCCAACAGAGTGACACAAACGTCACAACACCTTAAAATTTATCAAAGGAGTTGAAAGAAATGCCGATAAAGACCTACACCGCGTCTACCCCGTCCAGACGCAACATGACCGTTGTTGACTATCGCGGTCTGTCCAAGGTCAAGCCGGAGAAGTCCCTTCTGGAAAAGAAGAAGAAGCATTCCGGCCGAAACAGCTATGGCAGAATCACCGTACGCCACCACGGCGGCGGCAACAAGCAGAAGTACAGAATCATTGACTTCAAGCGCGACAAGATGGACATGAACGCTACCGTTCTGACCATTGAATACGACCCGAACCGCTCCGCAAACATCGCGCTCGTCCAGTACGAGGACGGCGAGAAGAGATACATCATCGCTCCGTCCGGCCTGTCCGTCGGCGACGTGATCGTATCTTCCGCAGAGGCGGACATCAAGCCGGGCAACTGCCTGCCGATCGAGAACATCCCGGTTGGTACCGTTATCCACAACATCGAGCTGTACCCGGGTAAGGGCGCTCAGCTGGTTCGCTCCGCTGGCGGCTCCGCTCAGCTGATGGCGAAGGAGAACGGCATGGCGCAGGTTCGTCTGCCGTCCGGCGAGGTTCGTTATATCCGCCTGAACTGCAAGGCTACGATTGGTACGGTAGGCAACGAAGAGTACTCCAATCAGAAGCTGGGCAAGGCTGGTAAGACCCGCCACCGCGGCATCCGCCCGACTGTCCGCGGCTCTGTCATGAACCCGTGTGATCACCCGCACGGCGGCGGCGAAGGCAAGTCTCCGGTCGGCCGTCCGGGACCGGTTACCCCGTGGGGCAAGCCGGCTCTGGGTTACAAGACCAGAAAGACCAAGAACCGCACCGACAAGCAGATTGTAAGACGCCGCAACGGTAAGTAAGAAAGGAGAACATAAACATGGGCAGAAGTGTTAAGAAGGGCCCTTTTGTGGCTCCTGAGCTTATCAAAAGGGTTGAAGCTATGAACGAGACCGGTGAGAAGAAGGTTCTGAAGACCTGGTCCAGAGCCTCCACCATTTTCCCGCAGTTCGTAGGTCATACGATTGCAGTGCATGACGGCCGCAAGCACGTTCCGGTATACATCACCGAGGACATGGTAGGTCATAAGCTGGGCGAGTTTGTCCCGACCCGCACCTACAAGGGTCATGCTGGCAGCAAGACCTCCAATAACGGCAAGTAAGGCTGAAGGAGGATAATTAGAACAATGGAAGCAAGAGCATATTTAAGAAATGTTCGCATCGCTCCGCGCAAGGTCAAGATCGTTTGCGATCTGATCCGCGGCAAGGACGTCGCTGAGGCGAATGCGATCATCATGAATACTCCGAAGGCTGCATCCGAGCTGCTGATCAAGCTCTTAAAGAGTGCTGTCGCCAACGCAGAGAACAACAACCACATGGATGTTGACAAGCTCTACGTTTCTGAGGTATTTGTTACTCCGGGACCGATTCTCAAGCGCATCCGTCCGATGTCTCACGGCCGCGCATTCCGCATCCTGAAGCGTACCTCTCACATCACGATCGTACTCAAAGAGAAAGAATAAGCGAGGAGGTAGATTATGGGACAGAAAGTTAATCCGCACGGTCTCCGTGTCGGCGTAATTAAGGATTGGGACTCCCGTTGGTACGCCAAGGACAGCGACTTTGGCGATCTCCTCGTCGAGGACCACAAGATTCGTGAATACCTGAAGAAGACCCTGTACGCGGCTGGCGTTCCGACCATCGAGATCGAGCGCAGCAACGACAGAGTCAAGATCTTCATCTCCTGTGCTCGCCCGGGCATCGTCATCGGCAAGGGCGGCGCAGACATCGAGAAGCTCCGTCTCGAGATGGAGAAGATGCTGGGCAAGCCGGTATCTCTGAACATCATCGAGATCAAGAACCCGGACACCAACGCACAGCTGGTTGCTGAGAACATCGCATCCCAGCTGGAGAAGAGAATTGCGTTCCGCCGTGCAATGAAGCAGTGCATGGGCCGCGCAATGCGCATGGGTGCCAAGGGCATCAAGATCAAGTGCAGCGGCCGTCTGAACGGCGCCGAGATCGCACGCAGCGAAATGTATCATGAGGGTACCATCCCGCTGCAGACCATCCGTGC
>JBJEZE010000061.1:5656-13068 GCA_051887235.1 Butyricicoccus sp. | reverse complement strand
GGCCTGCTGACCTTCATGATCCGCACCTGGGGCGGCTATCCGGAAGGCGTCTGCTATTCCATTATGATTATGAACTGCACCGTATGGCTGATTGACAAGTACACTCGTCCGACCAAGTTCGGTGCACCGGCAAAGCAGAAGAAGGAGGGCTGAGTTATGGCGAAGCAGAAAAATGAATTTGTACAGCTCGGCGGCATCCTGTGTGCGATTACGCTGGTTGTTGCACTGGCCCTCGGTGCGGTCAATGCGGTTACCGTCAACCCGATTGCAGCGAACAACGCGGCAAAGACCGAAAGCGCGCTGTCTGCGCTGATTCCGGACTGCGAAGCGGAGCAGCTGGAGGTTGCAGAGGGTACAACTGCGGAAGGCTACAGCGCGACGGTTGAGATCCTGTCCTGCTACAAGATGACGGACGCAAGCGGCGAGCTGGCCGGCTACTGCGTGGAGGTCGGCCCGACCGGCTTCGGCGGCGCGGTTGACACGATGGTTGGCGTTCTGCCGGACGGCACGATTTCCGGCATTTCGATCCTGAGCTGCAGCGGCGAGACCCCGGGCCTCGGCGCAAAGGCAACGGAGGAGTCGTTCTATTCCCAGTTCGCCGGCAAGCCGGCTGACGGTTCGGTCAAGGTTGCCAAGGACGGCGGCGACATCGTCGCAATCACCGGCGCGACCATCACCTCCCGCGCAGTAACCAACGGCGTTGACGCAGCGGCAAACTATGCCGCAAGCCTGGGCTAAGGAGGTTACATCATGAATTTTGGAAAACAGTTAAAGGAAGGTCTGATTACCAACAACCCGGTCATGATCCAGGTTCTTGGTATGTGTCCGACAATGGCCACCACGACCTCTCTGGTAAACGGCATCGGCATGGGTCTGTCCGCCACCGCCGTACTGATCTGCTCGAACATTGTTATTTCCCTGCTGCGTAAGATCATTCCGAACAAGGTTCGTATCGCAGCGTACATCACCATCATTGCGGGCTTCGTAACCATGGTTGACCTGCTGCTGCAGGCATTCATTCCGAGCCTGTCCGAGTCCCTCGGCCTGTTCATCCCGCTGATCGTAGTAAACTGCATCATTCTGGGCCGCGCGGAGTCCTGCGCGTCCAAGACGCCGGTCCTGCCTTCTGCGGTCGACGGCCTGTGCATGGGTCTGGGCTTCACCTTCACCCTGTGCATCCTGTCCATCATCCGTGAGCTGCTGGGCGGCGGCGCGATCCTGGGCATGACGATTCTGTCCCAGCCGGCTACCATCATGATCCTGCCGGCCGGCGGCTTCCTGACGCTGGGCTGTGTGATTGCGGTCATGCAGAAGCTGCTGAAGAAAGGAGAGTAATAAAACATGACACAAGTTTTAGCGATTGCTCTCGGCGCAATTCTGACCAACAACTTTATCTTTTCCCAGTTCCTCGGCTGCTGCCCGTTCTTCGGCGTATCCAAGAAGATTGACACGGCGGTCGGCATGGGCATGGCCGTAACGTTTGTTATGGGTCTGGCATCCATTGTAACTTGGATTGTCAACACATTTGTACTGATTCCGCTCGGCCTCGGCTTTATGCAGACGGTTGCATTCATCCTGGTCATCGCTACCCTCGTACAGTTCGTAGAGATGTTCCTGATGAAGTCCATGCCGTCCCTGTATCAGGCTCTGGGCGTATTCCTGCCGCTGATTACCACCAACTGTGCGGTTCTGGGCGTCTCTCTGCAGAACATCCAGAATGGCTACAGCTTCATCGAGTCGGTTGTCTACGGCGTTACCGGCGGCCTTGGCTTTACGCTGGCGATCGTCCTGTTCGCTTCCATCCGTGAGCGTCTGGATGCATCGGCGAAAGTCCCGAAGTGCTTTGAAGGTATGCCGATCGCCCTGATTTCTGCATTCCTGCTCTGCATGGCGTTCCTCGGATTCAGCGGCATGAAGATCTGGTAATAGGGAGGACAGAGTATCATGATGACTATTATTTACGCGGTGCTTGTGCTGGGCGTCATGGGCCTGCTCTTTGGCCTGATCCTGGCGTTTGCATCCAAGGTATTCGCCGTCGAAGTAGACGAGCGCATTCCGGCGGTACAGGAGTGCCTGCCGGGCGCCAACTGCGGCGGCTGCGGTTATCCGGGCTGTAACGGTCTGGCGACCGCGATTGTAGAAGGCAAGGCTCCGGTCAACGGATGCCCGGTCGGCGGCGCTGCGGCAGCGGAAAAGATCGCTGCGGTTCTGGGCGTAGAGGCCGGCTCTGCCGAGAAGATGGTTGCCCATGTACACTGCTCCGGCAGCTGCGACAATGCCAAGAACCGTGCGAAGTACGAGGGCATTGAGGACTGTCTGGGTGCAATCCGTGTTGCCAACGGCTATAAGGAATGTGCATTTGCCTGCCTGGGTCTGGGTACCTGTGAGAAGGCCTGCCCGTTCGGCGCCATCAAGGTTGTCAACGGCGTAGCCAAGGTAGACACCTCCAAGTGTACTGCCTGCAGCAAGTGTGTTTCCGCTTGTCCGAAGAACATCATCTCTCTGGTGCCGGACAAGAACAAGGTTCGCATCGACTGCTCCTCCAAGGAGAAGGGCAAGCCGGTTATGGACGCCTGCAAGGTCGGCTGTATCGGCTGCGGCCTGTGTGAGAAGACCTGTAAGTTTGACGCCATCCATATGGAAGGCAACCTGCCGGTCATCGACTACGACAAGTGTAAGGGATGCCAGATGTGTGCAAAGGCCTGCCCGCGCCACATCATCGAGCCGTGGCATACCGAAGAGAAGATCAAGGAGCTGGCGGAAATCAAGGCCAAGCAGGCTGCTGCCAAGAAGGCCGCTGCCGAGAAGGCTGCCGCTGCAAAGGCTGCTGCCGCTGCGGAAGAGAAGTAAGCCGCTCTGTTTGATACTGTAAGTTAGGAGAACACTCATGAGATACCCCGAACCCAATCGCAAAAAACAACGCCGCCTTGTCGTGCTGTTTGTGGTGCTGATTTTGGTTCTGGCGGTTCTCATGAGTGCTTTTCTTGTTCTGCGCTGCCTGACCTTCGATGAGACCGGCGCCCATGTCAAGGACTACTACGGCGTGCTGGCGGCGGAAGGAAGCAGTTCCGGCCTGGTGGACTATTCGCGGTACGCGACGACGGAGAAACCGGACACGACGGAGCAAACGGAGAAGGACAGCGAAGAAGAGGAAAAGACGGAGGAGCCGGTGGTGAGCGTCAGCGCGGCGCAGCCCATCCGGGCGATCACAGTGGATGCCAAACAGCTGACGTATGACGACGATTACCGGGGTCAAATTCTCTCCCTGGCGTCGCAGGGCATTCTGGACACGGTCATTGTGGATCTGAAGAACTCGGACGGCTATCTGAGCGAAGAAGTGGAAAGCGTGGCAGTGGACACGTCCGTGATGGTGGGCGTGTATGCGGACGACTTCCCGTCCGCCGTGGCTGCGCTCAAGCAGGCGGGAATCCGCGTAATCGGACGGGTATATGCGTTCCGCGACGACATGGCCACCCGGCAGAACAGCGACCTGTCCTGCTGGTATGCGGAGGCCGGCACCAACTGGCTGGATACGGAGGGGCGGCGATGGCTGGACCCGACGGATGCCATGACCATGCAGTACCTGTGTGACATTGTCGCCAAGGGCATCGAGATTGGCTGCGACGAGATCCTGCTCGCGCAGTTCTGCTTCCCGCAGGGACAGACCGATCTGATCGCCTTTGACAACGAACAGGACTATGCAACCACCATCCAGAGCGATCTGCAGATGATTCAGAACACCGCCGGAGACGTTCCGGTCAGCCTGTATCTGGAGCAGAGCCAGGAGAGCAGCGCGGCGACGGGCATGGATTTGTCCAAGGTGTATTCGTCGCTGTACCGCATCGTGACGCCGGCGGCCAGCTTTGACGGTCTGGGCGCGTACAACAGCGGCGGAAACGTCGTCACACCGGTGTTTACCGACCGGGACGAATGGAGCGCCTACAGCGCGACGGCGGTGTTTGACACCAGCGGCGACGTTTATACGATTTTCTATTTGGGAACCTAAAATGTACGGAGAAAGCAAAAGCACAGAGAGCTCAATGCCCTCTGTGCTTCTGTTTTTTCTTGGCTTGCCGCAGATCGAACTGCCGCTGCTTTTCCGCCTCGCGCTGTGCCCGGGTGCGGACGTGCCGCTCCTGCTTGCTCTGCTCGCGCTGCAGCTGCAGCGCCTGCTGGGCTTTGGTGCCGATGCCGGAGCTGTTTTGCAGCTGGCGGCGGATGTCCCGCTGCAGCCGCTTGGGATTGACCGGGCGGTCGGCAGGTCTGTTGTCGGTGCGTACGCACGGACTGAACCGCAGCGATCGCGCGTGCTGCAATAGAAACTCGTACACTTCGTAGTCGTGCGGTTCTGCGCCGAAGGTGATCTTGCACACCTCGTACCGCCGGCCGCAGGTGCGCTCATACACCCCGACCCAGAACGGCGGTTCAAAACAGACGGTCAACTGAATATACGTTCGTTCCATAGCCAAATTCCTCCTTATATGAAAAACCACAGCGGACGGACAACCAAGGAGGCAGGTTACTGACGGCGTTCGCCGCGTCCGGACTACCAACCGGACTGTGTTTTTTCCGCTGCTTTGGTTTAGTATAGCATATTTGGGGGCGAAAGCGGGAGGGTTTTCTTTGAAGTATCCGTTTCTATGCGAAAAGACCGGGAAAAGAGACAGAAAATGATACAAAAGTGTTACCAAATTGTAGTGGATCTGTAGTTGATTTACAGACGGGGCGGGACTATACTAAAGCCATGCTAAATGTACTAGATAAGTTAGTACACATGAGGTTTTTCCAGGGGAGGTGTTCGTATGACGTATACGAAACAGATCAAACGATTCATGAGTCTTGCCGCAGCCGTGTCCATTGTTTGCACGAGCGCGTTTGCGGCGGGGAGCGGCGTGCCGTCCGGTACGCGGACAGCACAGGGCAACGACATGGTTGGCGTATGTGAAACACCGGTCAGTAAGACCGCAGTGCGTGAAACACCGATCAGCAAAACCGTGCGTACCAAGACCGCGTTATATGTCCGGGCGGGGGCCGGAACGACATATGAGGTGATCGGGGCACTCGAGAAGGGGACCGAGGTGACGGTGGTTGCGGATGCAGCTGGCTGGTATAAGATCCCGTACGGAAAGGGGTACGGCTACATCGGCGGAAACCTGACCGAAGACGTCACCAAAACGGTGCAGAAAAAGGTGAAAGTAACGGCTGCCGGACTGAATGTCCGCGCGGATGCAACCGTAAAATCCACCGCGATTGGACGGCTGAAAAAGGGAGATGTCATCAAGGTGGTGGACAGCAAGCCGGGCTGGTATCAGATCGAGTACGGGAACGGATACGGGTATATCAGCATGCAGTACGTCCGTGATACCTACAAGAAGCGCACGGTGACCTCAAATAAGGTGAGCGTCCGCTCGGGCGCCGGACTGCGGTATTCTGTTCTCGGTACGCTCAGAAAGGGTGCCGTGGTCACTGTGGTCGAGACCGATGGCAACTGGTATAAGATCAAGTATGGTTCGGGCTACGGCTATATCCTGAGCAAGTGCACGAAGAAGTAACGGACGACTGGCCATTGTAAAAAAGCAAACACACTCTTGACGGACAAGCCGAATCAGGAGTGTGTTTTGTTTTGCCGGAGGAAGGGGATTCCGTGTTGCCAAACGGCAAAAAATGTGGTACACTGTAAAAACCGATAAATTCGATAGGAATAAGGAGGAATGCGGTATGATACCAACACCGGAACAGGCCTGGGAGCTGATGGAGCAGTACAACCAAGGAGAATTTCATCAGAAACACGCCCGCATTGTCGGCGACGTCATGCGTTATTTTGCCAATGAGCTGGGCTATGGAGAGCAGGCGGATTTCTGGGAAGCGGTTGGAATCCTGCATGATCTGGATTTTGAACAGTATCCGGATCAGCACTGCATCAAGGAGCAGGAGATCATGCGGGAGCACGGGATTGACGAATCCGTGATCCATGCGACCGCCAGCCATGGCTATGGCATCACGGTGGACATCCAGCCCGAGCACGAGATGGAGAAGGTGCTGTACGCGGTGGATGAATTGACCGGCCTGATTGGCGCCGTTGCGATCATGCGTCCATCCAAAAGCGTGGATGACCTGGAGGTCAAGTCCGTGCGCAAGAAGTACAAGGACAAGAAATTTGCTGCGGGCTGTTCCCGGGAGGTCATCCAGCGCGGCGCAGATATGCTGGGATGGGACTTGGCCGATCTGATTGGCCGAACCATTCTCGCGATGCGTTCCAGTGACGCGGTGGAGTGAGCCTGCGCTGCGGGCCTGTCCGAAGCAGACGCGGGCCTACCGAAACGACAAATAATCCAAAAACCGCTTGACCGCAAGGGAAGCGGTTTTTTTGTCCCGCAGCGCGAGCGCCAGCTGGCGGGTTGCCGGGACGTCCAGTTCCTTGACAACCACATGGTATGACATGCGCGTCAGGCTCAGCTCAGGCAGGATGCTGATGCCCAGACCGTTTTCCACCATGGACATGATGACCGTGTCGTCCCATGTGGTGAATCGCACCTTGGGCTCAATCTTATATTTTTCCAGAAAATCCGAAACCTCGGTGCGCAATCCTTTTCTTCCGGTCATGAAGACCTCTTTATGCAGCGCCTGCACCGGAAAGCGGTCGCAGCCGGCCATAGGATGGGATTCCGGCAGAACGACCAGCAGACGATCCTCGGCCAGAAAAATGGTTTCCAGCTCCGGACGGGTCGGAAGGCGAAGAAATCCGCAGTCCACCCGTCCCTCCAGAATCCAATGTTCGATCTCGTCATAATCGCCCAGAAGAAACTCGTAATCAATGTTGGGATAATCCTGCTGAAACGCCCGGATGATCTTGGGAAGCCAGTGTGCCGCAATGCTGAACACAGTTCCGATCCGGATCAGTCCGGACTGCAGCCCGTTCAGCTCGTCCACCTGCATTTGCAGCTTTTCGTATTCCAGGCAGATCTGCTGAATGGTCGGCAGCAGCATAGAGCCGTCCGAGGTCAGACGGACGCCGCCGCGTCTGCGTTCCAGCAGCGATACCTTCCACTCCTGTTCGAGATCCTGAATCATATGACTGATGCCGGATTGGGAATAGGACAGAGCCTCCGCGGCCCGCGTAAAGCTGCCATATTCCACGGTTTTCAAAAACGCCTGGAATTTTTGTATATTTCGATCCATGCTGTTCCATCCTTCTATTCCATTTTCTCATGTGTAACATGAGAAACATTCGCTTTTCTAATTTCTATTCTTATGATACACTATATACAGAAAGCAGGCAAGGAGCAATCCTTCTGCCAGCCAAACTTGTTTGTTTCGGTATTTTCTCTCCAAAATACCGTAATTCTTCTCACTTTTCACTTTTACAACAAACGCCGACCACGCCGAACGGTCGGCGTTTGCTTTTGTTTTCC
>JBJEZE010000061.1:0-5556 GCA_051887235.1 Butyricicoccus sp. | reverse complement strand
CGTTTGGTATAATACAAGCCGTAGTTTATGTGGAAAGGTTGATCTCTCATGCAGCAAAAACAATCTTTTTTCCGAAGTCTCAACGGCAGGGATCGATATATGATCGGAAACCTGTTCTTTCTCTATCTGGTGCAGGGCGTCTTTGTCCTTCTCATCGGCTCGATTCTTCCGATGATGAAAGCGGAGTATCAGCTGGATTATCAGGTCGGCGGATGGATGATTTCTGCGCATTCCATCGGAAATCTGGTGGCTGGATTGTGCGCCGGATTTCTACCGCTTGCGATCGGGCTGAAACGGTCGCTGCTCTGCCTGAATATCCTGCCGTTTGTCGGCTTTGCCATTACCTTAGTCACCGGAAATCCGGTTTTGCTGGTCATCGCCCTGCTGCTGACCGGTTTGGGACGCGGCGCGATCAGCAACTATGATAACCAGGCGGTCAGCATGCTGAGCCGAGGCTCTTCGACGCCGCTGAATGCGCTGCACGGCTTTTTTGCCATCGGTGCGGTCTCCGCTCCGCTGATCGCGCTTGTGTGCACCCGAAACGGTGACCACGGATGGCGCTATGCGGTGTACGGGATCATTGCGCTTGGCGTTCTGTCCATGATTACCTCTCTGTTCATGGACATGTCCGGCATTTCTTCGGACACCTCCACCGGCGGCGCGCATTCGTTCGGCTTTCTCAAAGAACGTCCGTATCGTTCTTCCGTTCTGATTATGTTTTTTTACCTATGTATTGAGGCGTCGGTCATGGGCTGGATGGTCAGTTACTATACGGACTGCGGTGTGGTGCAGGCGGATTCCGCGCAGCTGCTGACCTCGCTGCTGTGGATCACCATTCTGGTCGGTCGGTTTGGGTGCAGCGCATTGGGAGGACGCATGGGACCGAAACCCATGATCCGCATGCTCAGCATCGGGATTGCGCTGTTTCTGGTTCTGCTTCTGGTCAGCCAGAGCCTGATTCCCATGCTGATCGGTACGGTCGGCCTGGGCTTATCCCTGTCCGGCATGTACGGCACGACCGTGTCCAATGCCGGGGATGTCTTCGGACGCTACCCGATGGCGATGAGCCTGTTTATTCCGCTCACCAGCATCGGTTCGATTGTCACGCCGTCTATCATCGGATGCATCGCGCAAGCTACCAGCATGCGGCTGGGCATGAGCGTCCTGCTGATTCCTGCCGCCGTTCTGTTCGTGCTCGCGCTGGTCAATAAGGGGCCGAACGGACGATAACGTCGAAAACGATCCGAACATAGATACAGAAACAACTACCCGTGGAGGATGTCCCCCGCGGGTATCGTTCTTTCGGAATAAAAAAAGCGGAACAGACGTATTTGTCTGCTCCGTCGTGGTCGGAGTGACAGGATTTGAACCTGCGGCATCCTGCTCCCAAAGCAGGCGCGCTACCAACTGCGCTACACCCCGAAGTATTCTTTTTCGGCATTGATTTGTAATGCCTTGACAATAACTCATTATACGCTATAATAGGAATAGTGTCAAGAAAATTGGCAAAATTTCGCGCGCATAAGCCATATGCGCCAAAAGGAGCGTATAAAAAATGATGAACAACACCGAAAAGACCATGGAAAAGATTGTATCCCTGTGCAAGGGACGCGGTTTTGTCTACAGCGGCTCAGAAATCTATGGCGGCCTCGCCAACACCTGGGATTATGGCCCGCTTGGTGTAGAATTCAAGAATAACGTCAAAGCTGCATGGAGAAAGAAATTTGTACAGGAGTCTCCGTGGAACGTTGGTCTGGATTCTGCGATTTTGATGAATCCGACCACTTGGGTTGCGTCCGGTCACGTCGGCGGTTTCTCCGATCCGCTGATGGACTGCAAGGACTGCAAGACCCGCCATCGTGCGGATCAGCTGATTGAGGACGCCACCGGCGAGAATCCGGCGGGCTGGAGCAATCAGCAGATGTTTGATTACATCCAGGAGCATCAGATTGCCTGCCCGAATTGCGGCGGCCACAACTTTACGGACATCCGTCAGTTCAACCTGATGTTCAAAACCTTCCAGGGCGTTACCGAGAACGCTAAGAACGAGCTGTACCTCCGTCCGGAGACCGCACAGGGCATCTTTGTCAACTTCCAGAACGTACAGCGTACCACCCGCCGCAAGCTGCCGTTCGGCGTCGCTCAGGTCGGCAAGTCCTTCCGCAACGAGATCACCCCGGGCAACTTCACCTTCCGCACCCGCGAGTTTGAGCAGATGGAGCTGGAGTTCTTCTGCAAGCCGGGCACGGATCTGGAATGGTTCGCATACTGGAAGGAGTACTGCAAGAACTTCCTGCTGTCTCTGGGCATCAAGGAAGAGAACATGCGTCTGCGTGACCATGAGCAGGAGGAGCTGTCCCACTATTCCAATGCCACCACCGACATTGAATTCCTGTTCCCGTTCGGCTGGGGCGAGCTGTGGGGCATCGCAGACCGCACCGACTTCGACCTGACCCAGCATCAGAAGACCTCCGGCGTTTCCATGGAGTATTTTGATCAGGAGTCGGGAGAGAAGTATATCCCGTATGTCATCGAGCCGTCCCTGGGCGCCGATCGTGTTGCACTGGCGTTCCTGTGTGATGCATACGACGAAGAAGTCGTCGGCCAGGACAAGAAGGGCAACGACGATGTCCGCACCGTCCTGCGTCTGCATCCGGCGCTGGCTCCGTTCAAGGCTGCTGTCCTGCCGCTGTCCAAGAAGCTGCATGATCAGGCAATGCCGATCTACGAAGAGCTGTCCAAGAAGTTCATGATTGACTACGACGAGGCTGGTTCCATCGGCAAGCGCTACCGCCGTGAGGACGAGATCGGTACCCCGATGTGCATCACTGTGGACTTTGAGACCGAGAACGACGGCTGCGTCACCATCCGTGACCGCGATACGATGGAGCAGATCCGTCTGCCGATCGCAGAGGTTGCCGCTTACATCGAGAAAAAGTGTGAGTTCTAAATTCCAATTCGTTTGATACAGCAAAGGGGCTGCTGCAAAAGCAGCTGAAAAAGCGAACAAAAGACCAGCGTCGGCAATGCTGCCAATGCTGGTCTTGCTATTTTAAACGATATGTTTGCGAAGCGAAAAAACGCCTCTCCGGGTTGGAAAGACGTTTTTTATTTGAGTTCTCCGTTTTCTTCTCTCAGCAGCCGCTTCAACAGATTGGGATAGTTGCTGGCTCCATGGGCGATATGGTAGATATATGCCGCATCTCCCAGCAGGCGATAGATGCAGATGTATTTTCCGGCGATCACATACCGGAATCCTCCATTTCGCAGTTCCTTGTCCTGAGGAATATGCCCGGACAATGGGAACAGCTCCAGGCGAGAAAGGGTATCCAAAATTTGATTCGTTATGTTCCTTGCAGTGTTTGGCCCGACCAAATTCATATGGATTTGAGCAATTTCTTCCAATTCCCGCTGAGCAGGTTCCAAAATGATCACGTTAGCCACGCTGATAGATCGCCTCCAGCTTCTTTCTGGACTGCTCCAGCGTGTAGGCAGGGGCGTCGGAACGCCTTGCATTCTCAGCCGCTTCCAGTTTTGCCCGCAGCTTTAAGGTTTCCTCCCGCTGTTCAAACGCTTCTATACTCATGACAACGAGATCGCCTTCGCCGTTTTTTGTGATATAGATCGGCTCCGCTTCTGTGTGAGCCAGATCGGAGATCATACCATAGTCGTTGCGAAGGGCGGTAGACGATTTGATAATCATGGCTTTACACTCCTTCTTGCAGTATTCTGCGATAATTCTAACATAATTATTCGCAGGTTGCAATAAGGGAATGGGCTCCGAACAGGCTTGTGCTCAAACTTCTGTCCCACAAATGGGGTGCGTCTTTTTCCTGCATGCGTTTTGTTTGTGCAACCCTTTTTTTTGCCTGCCGCCGCGCAGGGATCGGTTTGACTTGCAGAGAACATGCCGTGCAGGACGGAAAAAAAGAGGAATATACGATTTGTGTACGATAATTCACAAAAATGTCATCCTTTTTTGCAAAGGATGACGTATAATAAAAGCAAAGCATTTTGAGAACTGGATGCAGTTGATTTCGCAGGAGGGACAATAGACAATGGCAAAAAAGATTTTAATTGTGGAAGACGACGCGCACATCCGTGAACTTCTGCATCTGTACCTCGAGCGCGAGGGATATAAAATCATCGAAGCGGAAAACGGACAAATCGGCGTGGAGCAGTGGCGGGAACAGGATCCGGATATGATCCTGCTGGACGTCATGATGCCGGTGATGGACGGATGGCAGGTGTGCAAGATCATCCGACAGGAGAGCAAGGTGCCGATCATCATCATGACCGCCAAGGGGGAGACCTTTGACAAGGTAAACGGCTTGGAGATGGGTGCGGATGATTATATTGTCAAGCCGCTGGAGATGCGCGAAGTAGTCGCGCGTGTCCGCGCTATTTTCCGCCGTTTTTCGCCGGAGGAAAAGCAGAAGATCTCGTACGACAAGCTGACAATCGACAAAGAAGCGTACGACCTGATCATTGACGGAAAGCGTGTGGACGCTCCGCCCAAGGAGATTGAGCTGCTGTACTTTATGGCGCAGAGCCCGAACCGTGTGTTCACCCGCGCTCAGCTGCTGGACAAGGTGTGGGGCTTTGAATACGAAGGCGACACCCGCACGGTTGACGTTCACATCAAGCGTCTGCGCGAGAAGCTGGACGGCGTGAGCGACAAGTGGGCGATCTCCACCAAGTGGGGCGTCGGCTATAAATTTGAAACCTTTGATCAGAAGGACGGATAACCGATGAGAAATCTGTTTGTCAAAACCTACGCCGCGTTTGCTGTGCTGATTCTGGTCAGCTTTACCTTCGCGGGCAGTGTGTTTCTGGCACAGATTGGACGGTCCTCGGTGGAGCAGAAAAAGACGCAGCTGGAAACGACGGTAAACAACATCAAGATTTTACTGGAGAGCAACCAGGGCCTGTACAAGCAGGAGGGGAGCGAGAAGCTGATTACCCTGTACTTAGAGCAGATGGCGAGCGGGTCCAACAGCCAGTTGCTGCTGACCGACGAAAACGGCGTCATTCTGATTCAGGCGGACGACGGGGAAAACGAGGACAGCGAGGTGCCGCAGTACAGCTCCCTGAGTGAAAATCTGGTGCGCGAGCTGAACGAAAACAACGTCTTTTTCGGGCTGGGTACCCTGAACGGTCTGTTTTCGGAGAACTACTACATCGCGGGAGCGCGCTGTCTGGATCCGAACGGACAGCCGTTTGCCATGATCATTGCGACCTCGCCGGCGACAGAGACCTACAGCCTGATGAAGGGCGTCATGCACAGCTATCTGGTGATCATCTTTATCACGCTGATTCTCACACTGATCATCAGCTGGTTCCTGTCGGATATTTTGACCCGACCGCTCAAGGGGATGGTCAGTGCGGTCAAGCAGTTCACGCGGGGCGATTTTGACGTCCGTGTCGCGGAGGACAATCACTGCGACGAGGTGGACGAGCTGGCAGTCAGCTTCAACCAGATGATCTCCACCCTGCAGCAGCAGGAAGAGCTGTCCCGCAGCTTTGTCGCCAATGTGTCTCACGAGCTGAAGACGC
>JBJEZE010000060.1:0-3214 GCA_051887235.1 Butyricicoccus sp. | reverse complement strand
AGGAAATCGAAGAATCCCATACCTGCGCCCTCCTTACAGCATGGCCAGGATCTGCGCTTTGGGCCGCGCGCCTACCGCCTGATTGATGATTTTGCCATCTTTCATCACCACCAGGGTTGGGATGCTCATAACGCCGAACTGTACGGCCAGTTCCGACTGCTCGTCCACGTTGACCTTGCCAACTTTGATGTCGCTGTGCTCGGATGCGATCTCATCCACAATGGGACTGACCATCCGGCAGGGACCGCACCAGGGCGCCCAGAAGTCCAGCAGGACGGCCTTCTCGGAATTTATGACTTCCTCACGAAAATTGTTTTTTGTAATATTGACAACAGACATCGTTTGATCCTCCTTGATTTCTTTTGCTTGATGTCTCTATGATAACCGGTATTTTCTATAAGTTCCGTGACCTTGTCACGAAACGCCGCTGACGGTCTCTCCCGTCCAGTCATTGATGCCGCCGAACTCGACGATGTTGGTGTAACCCAGCTTTACCAGCTTTTCCGCCGCCTGCTTGCTGCGGTTGCCGCTGCGGCAGTATACCAGGATCAGTTGCTCCTTGTCCGGCAGTTCCGGAATGTCTTCGGTGCCGATGGTCTCGTTTGGAATATTGATGGCGCCGGGGATATGCTTCTCGCTGTATTCCTCGGCAGTCCGGACATCCAGAATGATGTAGCCGCTCTCCTCCTCCATCATGGCGGCGGCTTCCTCTGCGTTGATTTGACGGTAGGTGCTTTTCTCTGATTGTGCCGTGCATCCGGCCAAAAGCAGCAGGGCCATTAAAAAGGGTATGATTCTCTTCATTTTTCTCCTCCTTCTCGTTTCAGGAAGCAGGCCAGCTCACCTGCCTTGCTTCTTTTGCTTTTCTTCGTGCAATCCACATCCAAAGGAACTATGGGTATATTTATATCAGCTGCTGTATGTCCATTCCGTGATCATGTCACACTGCCCGACGCTAAAAGCGCCGAATAGCGCACTTCTATACGGGGTAAACCCTGTATTGTGCGTCCTGTGGAGCAAACTGACCGGACATCCGAATGTCCGGGCTGTTTTGCGTCACTGCGTTCCGAACAAGAGCCTGTAGCTCTTGCGCCTGCGGCTATCTCTGCGCGCATGGCATTAGGATGCAGCTTGAAAGTTACACCTTAATGCCACGCCTTTTTAAACCGCTTGACAAACATGTGTTCGACTGATATAATATGATCGACAACTGAATACTGCGTTTACCATATTTCGTGTTTCACACGATGACGGTTTTTATGCCGGTACATATTGATGACAGACTGACACAAGACGGGAGCCCCACTTCCCGCATCCAGTACGCCATCCGTATGTACCGGCATTTTTGTTTGCCGCAATTCCAAATCAAGGAGGCAGCCAATGAACCTGCACACAGAGGAAATCCTGAAACTCAAGGAGGAGCGCACAGAAACCAAAGCAAAGATCGAACAACTCAGACACCAGACCGAACGCCTCAAGAACCGGGAGCAGTGTCTCACAAAGCGCGCCCGTGCCGCACGAACCCGTCGGCTCTGCGTCACGGGCGGCATCGTGGAAAGCATCCTCCCGGAGATCAAGACATTGACTGAATCGGAGCAATATGAGCTGATGGAACACATCCTGCATCTGCCGGATGCACGGAAAATGACAGCAAAGGTTTTGGCAGATCACGCCCGCAAAGAGCGAAAGGCGGTGGACGCTGTTGGCACTGTATCACCTGAGTGTTAAGCAGATCAAACGCAGTGCCGGGCAGTCTGCCGTGGCTGCTGCGGCCCTACCGTGCGGGAGAAAAGCTCCACAGTGAGTACTACGGCGAGGACAGCAGTTACACAAAAAAGAAGGGTGTCATTACTGCTGACATCCTGCTGCTGCCACACGCGCCACCGGAGTACAAAGACCGGGAAACTCTCTGGAACGCGGTGGAGAAGGTGGAGGAGCACCCCAAGGCGCAGCTGGCATACAGCTTCGACATTGCGCTCCAAAATGAGTTCAGCATAGATGAAAATATCGAGCCGGCAAGGCAGTTCGTCACCGAGCAGTTTGTCAGCCGGGGCATGATCGCAGATCTTGCAGTACACACGCCAGACAAGGAAAATGGCGGGAATCCGAATCCGCACTTCCACGTACTCTGCCCCATCCGTCCCCTGAACGAGGACGGCACATGGGGCATGAAGCAAAAGCGCGTCTATGAACTGGACGAGCATGGCAGCCGTATCCCGGACGGAAAGGGTGACTATGTGTTCAAAGCGGTACCGACCACCGATTGGGGCAGGCCCGAAACGCTGGAAGCATGGCGGCAGGCATGGGCAGCACTTTGCAACGCCAAGTTTGAAGAAAAGGGATTATCAGACAGAATCGACTCCCGCAGCTACGACCGGCAGGGCATCGATCAGATCCCAACCGTCCACGAGGGGCCGAATGTCCGGCAGATGGAACAGCGCGGTATCTTCACCGATAAAGGTGACCTCAACCGTTGGATACGCAGAACAAATCAGCTCCGGCAGAGCATTCGCAAACTGCTGTCCGAGCTGTCTCAGCGCATCAGGGAAATCTCAGAAATGCTCACAGCGCCCAGAGAGCAGACGCTTACAGAACTCGTCACCGAGTATTATACGAAGCGAAACAAAGGCGCATGGAGCAACACAGCCAAGGTTAGCAATCTGGAATCCATGAGCCAGATGGTGAACTACTTACAACGAAACAACCTGCGACCCTGTTCGATTTGACAGAGCGCAAGGACGCCCTTTACGCGAAGCTGAAAGCCAGAGAGGAATCTTCCAAAACAGCTGAGAACCGCATGAAAGAAGTGCCTGAACTTCTGTGGCAGGCGCAGAACTACGCAGATACACGACCCATCTACGACAAGTGGTACGACACCAAGTTCAAAGGCGCAAAAGAGCGTTTCAAGGCAGAGCATGATACGGAGCTTCGCAAATACTATGCCGCCGAGCGCAAACTGAAGCCTTACTTCCATGACGGCAAGCTGCCGCTGACCAAATGGCAAAACGAGCTGTCCGCGTTGGAAACCGAATGTGAGCAGAATCAAACTGAGCTGAACGCCATGAAACGCGAGGTGCAGAGTTTGCGGCAAATCACCATCGCGGTGAACTATGCCTTGAAGGACCAGCAGGACAAGCATGAGATACGCAACCATGAGCAAGAACGATGAAGGGAGCAAATACCATGAAAGATAATATCATCCGTTTTGATGAAT
>JBJEZE010000059.1:0-3234 GCA_051887235.1 Butyricicoccus sp. | reverse complement strand
TCCGCCGCGAGGTCTTCAAACAGATCGGCGATCGGATCGCCGGTGCTCTGGATCATTTCGGCGGAAAACGGGTTGCCGGAGGCGTCGGACGGGTACACGCCGGTGGTGTGATCCACAAAATACGCGTTGAATCCGGACTTTGCGATCTCAGCCGAGGACAGGTTGCGGGTCAGCTGATGGATCATCGCGGCGATGATCTCCTGATGGGCCAGCTCTTCGGTGCCGATGTCCGTCAGCGTCGCCTTTCCGATGTCAAACGGCTGGGAGAAGCGCTGATTGAGGTACCGCATGGACGCACCGAGTTCGCCGTCCGGGCCGCCCAGCTGGCTCATGATCAGTTTGGCGGCAGTCGGGTCGGGGTTCTTGATTTTGACCGGATATTCCAGCACCTTTTTGTAATCCCACATCGCTTATTTCACTCCTTCCCACGGCCAGGGGCTGTTGACCCAGTTCCAGGCGGAAGCGTTGCCGCCGCCGGTTTTGGAGATGGGACCAAAATTGCGTTCGTACGCCTCTGTCGCCTGCTGAAGGGCCTCGTTCATATGGTTAAAGTAACGCAGCGCGGATGGATCCTGGGGATGGGTATCCAGAAACAGCCCGGCATCGACCAGAGCGAGGATGGTCTGCTGAAGGCGATGACAGGAGTGTTCATGTTCTGTCATGCTGCACAGCCTCCTCTCCGATGAACGGTTTGTCGAGATCGGCAAAAATCGTTCCCCGCGCCAGCGCAACATTCTGGTCATAGATATTCTGCCAGTACTGGCTGGGAACGAATGCCATGGCCAGGGACAATAGATTCTGTGGAATATCCTGAAATCCACGCGTCTGTGCGGTTGGAGCGGTGGATTTATCGGTCTGTTCCGCCATAGAATTCCCTCCTTTGAAAGTAACTCGTTCCACCTCCGTGCAGTGGAAAAAGTTTTGAGTTCGTTCTATCGTATGCATTGTCGAAAAAAGAGGTGAAAAAAGAGATGCATGCGTGCTGCATGCATCTCGTGTGAAATCGAGTTAAAATTCCATTTCGTTCATCCGCTCCGCCGCCTGCAGAATGATCTGCGCGCAGGTATCCTCGCCCAGCAGGCTGCTGTCCAGACTGATGTGGTAGTTGTGATAATCTCCCCATTGCTGGTTGGTATAGAACTTGTAGTAGGTTTTTCGGTCACGGTCTTTTTGTTCCAGCCGTTTGTAGATGTTGACGCTGGTCTCTCCGTAGCGGTCCAGCACGCGGGCAGCGCGGAATTTTGTGTCAGCGTGGATGAATACATTCAATGTGAGGAAGCCACACTGCTGCAGAATATAGTTTGCACAGCGTCCGACGATGACGCAGGGGCCTTTCTCCGCAAAGTCCCGTATGATTTTGGATTGAATGCGAAAAATCTGATCCTGCGGGCTTTCGTAGTAGGAGTTGGACGAGAGTGTCAGACCGGCGAACCACTTGCTGGAGCGGGACGCATATTCGCCCTGCTGTTCGACCAGATCGACGTCAAAGCCGCTTTCCTTTGCGACCTGCTCCACGATGATGCTGTCGTAGAGCGGAAGATCAAGCTGATCGGCAAGCTTTTGCGCGATGGAATGTCCGCCGCTGCCGAATTCCCGGCTGATTGTAATGATTGGATACATGGTAGTCCTCCTGAGTAAAGAGAAAGCGCATTATTCCGGCGTATTCCGGAACAATGCGCCTGAGATGGATTGCGTAAACGGGCAAAGGTTTATGTACGCCATTCACTTTGCAGCTGAGCAAGCAGTGCGCACACTTCTTCGTGTGTGCCGCGCCCCTCGTTGAAGGCGTTGGCAGAGGCTGCCGCGATGGAATACAGAAAGGCTTCGATGATGTCGCCGCCGCTGCGCGCGTAGCCGGTCAAGAATCCGGCAACCATAGAATCTCCGCAGCTGACGGTGTTGACCACTTGGCCCTGCATCGCGCTGTGGCGATAGACGTCGCCGGCTTCGGTCACCAGGATGGAGCCTTCTGCGCTGAGCGAAACCAGGACATTGCGGGCGCCCATCGACTGCAGACCCTTTGCGTACCGGATGATGTCATCAATGCTGTCCGGATTGGCGTAGAAGATATCAACGATTTCCTGACGGTTTGGCTTGATCAGGAAGGGATGATATTTTAGGGTGTTGAGGAGCAGAGGACCCTTGGCGTCCACGACAATGTTCAGATCCTTGTGCTGCACCTCGCGCAGCAGGTCGGCGTACACGGTATCCCGCGTACCGCGCGGAATGGCGCCGGACAGAACCAGCGTGTCGCCGTCCTCCAGAGCCTGAAGCTGTTGGACCAGCTTATCCAGGTCATTCTGCGTGACCTTTGGGCCGACGCCGTTGATCGAGCTTTCCAGACCGTGGATCATCTGGACATCAATACGGCTGTAGCTGTTTTTGTCCTCCAGCGTGATGAAGCTGTTGCGGACGCCGTCCCGATCCATCAGGCGGCAGAGCTCTTCTCCGGTGAAGCCAGCGATAAATCCCAGGGCCAGATTGGGTTCTTCCAGAATATTTAATGCATAGGAAACATTGATGCCCTTGCCGCCCGGAATGATCCGGTCAAACTTTGCACGGTTGGTGCGGCCGGACGAAAAGTCCGGAACAGAAACAATGTAATCCAGACAGGGGTTGAGCGTGACGGTATAAATCATGGTTATGGTACCTCCAGACCGAGTGCGAAAGGAAATTCGGTCATGTGTAATGCGTGTGCAAAAAATACACAAAGTGAAAACGTTCTTAACAATGTCATTATAACATATTGACAAAAGAGTTGCATGTATTTCCGACAAAAGTTTACTATGCGTTCAAATTTAATTTTGTGAAAGTTGAATAATTCCCCACCGACCGGAAAATCTGAGGAAAATCAAAAAATGATGTGAGAAAATGGTTGACATTTTAAATAAGCCTATGCTATAATACATCTTGCGTAACACGGAGATTCGATACGGAGAGGTATCGAAGTGGTCATAACGAGGCGGTCTTGAAAACCGTTTGTCCGAAAGGGCGCGTGGGTTCGAATCCCACCCTCTCCGCCACAACAACGCGAGCGGCAGAGAAACGGACAAACCATCACCGGTCTCTGTCCGTCCCGCCGTCACGCATCATACCTTGGAACGCCGTGTGCCTCCACATTTGTCCGCACACAGCTTGAAATGGAGAAGTACCCAAGTGGTGAAGGGGCTCCCCTGCTAAGGGAGTAGGGCGCGAAAGTGTCGCGAGGGTTCAAATCCCTCCTTCTCCGCCAAA
>JBJEZE010000058.1:0-3359 GCA_051887235.1 Butyricicoccus sp. | reverse complement strand
CTGCTTCGGCGTCAGGCCCTCCGGCGGACGGACAGTTTTCTGCCTGGGCTTCCGCCGGTTGCCGTCGTAGTCGTAGCCCATGGAGACCACGATCAGGTAGCTGCCGTTTCTCTTTCGGATACTTGCCATATCAGTTGACCTCTCTTTCATTTGACCTCTGTACAGTTGAGGCCGGTTTTGCAAGCACAACATACCGCAAGCGCATCGGCAAAGCTACCATTTCTTTTTGTGAAGATGGAATTTCTACGAAACCGACAATCAGGCGCTGTGCCTGGCTTTGGAACAACCGGCGGCAAGATTGAAAATACTTTCTCCGTTGGGCCGGAGCATCGTGAGCATGGTGTCAGCCGCCTGCTCCTTCTGCTCTTTCTGCGGGTGGCAGTAGGTGCGTTCCAGAAAGCCGGTGTCCGCATGGCCGACGATGTCGGCTACCGTCTGTTTGTCCACGCCACAGTGCAGGAGCGATGTCACAAAATAGTGCCGCAGCGTGTGGAGATGATACTCCTTTGGGAAACCGATAGACTCATAGATTTTCCGCAGACGCTTCGTGAAGGTGTCCGGGTGGATGAGCCGTCCGTGCTCATCGGTGAAGAGATAGGGGCTGAATTTGCGGTGTGCGTGCTGTGCCTCCGTTTTCTTCCGCTGGTAATAGCTGCGGAAGATTCCCCGCAGGTCAGAGGAAAGATAGATTTCACGGCTTTTGCCGTTCTTGGGGGTTCCCTCCACGATGCCCTTGCCGGGGACGCTGCTGCGGGAACGACTGACGGTGAGAAGCAGGCCGTTTTCGGTGTAGGTGAAGTCGGACCAGCGCAGGGCGCACAGCTCTCCGCGACGGCAGCCGGTGTACATGGAGAGCAGATAGAACAGGCGGTAGTGCCGCGGTTCTTTTGCCAGTGCGTCCAACAATTTCTGCACCTCTCCTATCGTCGGGATGCGTTGGACGGTTTTCTGCGGCAGTGGCAGGTCGATCATCCGGGCAGGGTTCTTGCTGATGATCTCGTTCCGTTTCGCATCAGACAGCACTGCCGAGACTACGGTCAGATACTTCTGTACGGTCTTTTCCTGAATCACTTTTCCCCGACACTTCCGCTTCCGCAGCTCCACCATCATGTTTTCCAGAGCCACAGGCCGCAGGCGGTTCAGCTTGATAGCGCCGATGTAGGGATAGGTCCGTTCCAGCATCCGGCGATAGCTGGCCAGAGTGCTGGGGGCGTATTTCATCTGCCGGTCCAGCCAGCGGAGGGCATACTCCTCGAACTTCATCTCGCCGTCCTCGGAGTAGCCGCTCTTGACAGTGCGCTCGAACTCCTCCGCTTCGTGGGCCACATACTGCTCGATGCCCCTGCCGCCCACGCTCTGCGGGACGGTAATTGTCTTGGCCCTGCTGATTTTTCTGCCGTCAGGACGGTATCCGTTGCTGACGGTGATTTTATATTTTCTGGTGTTGATTTTCTTAATACTTGCCATCGTTATCCTCCCATGGTCTGCTGCCAGAGTTCCTGCTCGGCACAATATTCGTTGCACGATTCCTGTTCCATGATCTCCTGCTCCTCCCGTGTGAGCGCCACCGCAATGCCAGCCACGATACCCAGGGCGGCGCCGAAGTTTTCAGCTTCCTCCTGAGCCTGAATGCGCCGTCTCTTTTCTTCGGGGTCTTCGTCATCGTCCATCAGCCCAGCCAATGCCGCAAGACCATACACACCAGAACGGAGAGGGCCACTGAGGCCACCGCGGTGAAGATGAGCAGTTTCCAGAGCATTATCTCGAACCGGTCCATCATCTCCTGCCATTCTTCGCGGCTGTCGGACAGCATTGTGGAGACTCTGGAAAAATTCTGCTCTCTCACGCTCCCATCCTGTTGCAGGGTCCTGTTGACTTCCCGCATCGTCTGGTCGCTGATCTCCCGGAGCTGCGCCAGCTGCTGCTCCCGCATAAACTCCACCTGCTGGCGTGTCGCCAGCTGCCTGATCTGTCGGTACAGCTCCGGCTGAAACTTGACTGCCTGCTCCAGCAGTTCCTTCTCCGCCAGACGCCATTCCTCCGGTATCGCGTAGACCACCGGCTGGTATGGAACCTGCTCCCGTGTCTCCACTGCCTGTCCATTGGCCTGGATCAGCCTGTCCAGAAACGTATTGTTCGGTGTATCGTTCTCGAATTTCGAATTCATGTTCAAAATTTCCTTTCTCGTATTTCGGATGATGCAGACGGTTTCCCCTGCACTTTTTTCCGTTGGGACAGATGAACGTGATCTGCGCCCGTGTATCGGTCCAGATCATTTTGTAGCCCTTGCGCTCCATAAGAGTGACGAAGTCCTCCTTGCTCCGGCTCTTTTTCATGGACTCCCCGATGTGGTACATCAGCTGGAACTTCCAGCTCTCGCCCTTCTGTGCCGCACGCCATTCCCGTGCGGACAGCTTGGAGCCGCCGCCCCGGTATGGCTTCAGTACGTTCAGGCCGTGGGCCATGCACACCTGGTCGCTCACCATGCGAAGCTCCTTCAGCGTGTTGGGCGACTGGCGCAGCTTCAGCCCAGTCTCGAAGCTGACAGAGTTGAGTACGAAATGCGAATGGACGTGGTCGGTATCGCAGTGGGTGGCCACCAGGACTTCCGTCCCCGGCCACGCGCGGGCGGCAAACTCCAGAGCGATTTCATGGGCCTGGCTCGGCGTGATGTTTTCTTTTGGAGAGAAGGACTGCACATACTGATAAAAATTTGTGCCGTCCATTTTTTGAAATGCCGCCTTGGTCGCCTCGAACTCCACAATGGAATCCACGCCGCTGCAGTTGACGCCGCTGACAAGATACCGCTGAGAGAACTCGTCCCAGGTCTTGTCATCCCGCATACAGTATTTCATGACCGCCCGCATGGCGCTGATGTGCTGTTTGGATTCCCTGATATAAGTCACGGTCGCCGTGGAGCATCACCCCTTTCCGATGCGGCGGAGCTCCTCATAGATGGCTCTTTGCATATCGAGGACCTCATGAAAGTTGTAGGACTGAAAGGCTCCCGCGTTGATCTTCATGGTGATCTGGTTCAGGTTGTTGCCGATGCGTTTGAGCTCGGCGATCAGCGGCCGGGTGTCCTCCGCCACATGGATCTCCGTCTGCGTGGACGCCGCCAGAATATAGTCCGTCAGGCTCATGCGTGACTTTTCAGCACGGCGTATGATCTCACTTCTTTCCTTGGGTGTGAGCCGGACGGTGAGTGTTTGATTTCTTTTTCGTTTTTCACCCATAATGTCCTCCGTTTCTTGTGATATGACAGTGGGTCCGGGCTACTGCCCGGTTTCTCCCTTTAGGGTCGGGGGCGGCAGGCGGATAGCCAGACGCTCTGCTTGCCCCTCCTAAAGGAGGGAAAA
>JBJEZE010000057.1:0-14153 GCA_051887235.1 Butyricicoccus sp. | reverse complement strand
TCACGGTCAAGGACATCCTTGGCAGAAAGATCGGCACAAAGACCTTGACTTACACGGGTGAGGAAGGCGAGAGCCATACTTTTACCAAGGCGGAAATCAAGGCAGCTGTTACTGAGGTTGCTGAACAAGCAGGCTATAAGCTCTCTTCCATGAACAGCTATAAGGCAGTGACTGTGAAGTGCGGCGAAAGTGCGACAGCCAGCTATTATGTCAGCTTACTGAAGAGCAAGCGCAAGTAAACAAAGAACGGATTTCGAATGGAAATCCAGACACGAGGCACCGGAATGGTATCCCATGAGGGTACGGTTCCGGTGCCGTTTCGCTGAATGAAAAGGGGGAGATGATGTGTATCCGAATTATGTAAAACGCGTGTTGTCTTTGGTTTGCTGCGCGGTCGGACTGCTGCTGTTTTGGTGGGTGTATATAATACTGATCGCCGCTATCAAAATAGATGATCCGGGCCCGGCCTTTTTCCGGCAAAAACGGGTTGGGAAAAAGAAAAATGGAGCTATACAATATTTTTCTGTTTTGAAGTTTCGGACCATGAAAATGGACACGCCGCATGATATGCCTACGCATTTGCTGAAAAATCCGGAACAATACATCACCCGAGTGGGAAGAATTCTTCGAAAGTTTTCTCTGGATGAACTGCCGCAGGTGTTTAATGTCCTGCGAGGAGACATGGCGTTTGTCGGGCCGAGACCCGCGCTCTGGAACCAGTTTGATCTGATCGAAGAACGAGAAATGTACGGAGCAAACGATGTGCGTCCGGGAATTACCGGCTGGGCGCAAATTCATGGCCGGGATGAGTTGGAGATTTCAGAAAAAGCAAAACTGGATGGTTATTATGTGCAAAATATCAGTTTGAAGATGGATTTGAAATGCCTGTTTGGAACCGTATTGCCTGTACTGCGGGGAGAAGGCGTTGTCGAAGGTGGAACAGGAGCTATGCGGAATGGGGAAAAATAAAGTACTGATTTTGACCAATCACTCCTATATGCTCTGGCGGTTTCGCAAAGAATTGATTGCCGAACTGATGAAAGAGCGGGAAGTCGTTCTGGGAATGCCATTTGTGGGGCATGAAGAAGATTTTCAGAAGATGGGACTGCGGTGCATTCCAATCGAGATTGACCGAAGGGGAATAAATCCCAAAAGAGATTGGAAATTGATCAAGCGGTATCAGAAGCTGCTCGCAGAGGAAAAACCGGATTTGGTCATTACGTATTCGATCAAGCCCAATATCTATGCCGGTTTGCTGTGCCGCCGAATGAAAATTCCATATTGTGCGAATGTACAAGGATTGGGCACTGCTTTTCAGAAAAAAGGTTTGGCACAGTTTGTCACTTTTCTCTATAAGATGGCGTTTCAAGCTGTTCAGACCGTTTTCTTTGAAAACGAAGGGAATGCACAAGAATTTTTGATGCGCGGTATTCTTCCGAAAGAGAAACAGACAGTATTACATGGTGCCGGCATCAATCTGGAGCAGTATGCGTTGGAACCGTATCCAGAAAATGAGATCGTTCATTTTTTGTATTTGGGACGCATTATGCGGGAAAAGGGAATCGACGAATTATTTTCCGCTGTGAAACGTCTCCGCAATGACGGAGAAAGATTTGTGCTGGATCTGGTTGGTTTTTTTGAGGATTCCTATAAAGAACAGGTGGAACAGCTCGAGCGGCAGAATATAGTCTGTTTTCATGGATTCCAGGAGGATCCAAGGCCATTTTATGCAGCGGCAGACTGCGTTGTATTGCCCAGTTACCATGAGGGGATGAGCAATGTGCTTTTGGAGGCCGCCGCTGCCGGCAGACCTCTTATCACTAGTGATATTCCTGGATGCCGCGAGGCTGTGAACGATGGAATATCCGGTTTTTTGGTTGAAGTCAAAAACAGCGACCAGTTGTATGAGGCGATGAAACGGATCCTGCATACGGAGCGCTCCGAACGTGAGAAGATGGGAATGGCAGGACGGACAAAAATGGAACAGGAGTTCCGAAAAGAAGCTGTGGTTGCAGAAACCGTACAGAGTATCAAACGGATAGAAGCGAGGTAGAGACAAAAATCATTATCCCGCATATTTCGGGCAAGATGATTTAATAAATCGGGGAAGAATCGCAAGAATGAACTGTCGGTTTGAAAAAAATCATGTATAATAGGAAGAAATCCAAGCGATACAGAACGAAGAGTGAGGGAGGTCGCTTCATGCAAAATAAGAAATATTATCGGGAACTCAAGGAATTTCTTGTCGTGTCGAGATTGACAGTGCCTCAGTTCGCTGAGCGCGCCAATATTGATCCGGAAATTCTCAAGGAGATGTTTCATACCGAAAGCAAACTGATCATCGGCAATTTTATCTCGATTGCGATGGGGTGCCGTAAGGTCATGGAAGAGCAGTCGGATGCGTCGACAAAAGCGGAGCTGCAAACGTTATACACCCGGTATTTTGAGGAATATCTGTTGGCATGGCCGAATGACTTTCTGTCCATCCCCAATCCGCATTTTATCCGTCGGATTGAGCAGATGGCTGAGCTGGCAGGAGAAACGGTACATACGAAGGTTCAGAGACTGCTGCACCCGGAGAGAACCGAGCCGGAGAAACCAAAGCAACCGGCACGTGAGCTTCCGATTTCGGAAGAGAGCGGGGACTTCCGCACCAAATTGAACGCACTGTTGGATCGGTTAAATGAGAACGGTCAGCGCGAGGTTTTGAAGCGTGTTGAGGAACTGACCTACGTTCCGGCGTATAAAAAATAATAATACACGGCAAAAAAGCAGCTGCTATGCAGAGAGTTATCCGCATAGCAGCTGCTTCTATTCTTTTCTTTTTTCCTCTTTAACGGGGAGGCTTATTTGGCATAAGCCGTATATGGTGGAGGCGAGGAGAGTCGAACTCCTGTCCGAAAGCACTTCCTCAAGGACTTCTCCGGGCGCAGTCATTTTATTCACATTCCCGCCGCTGCACGCCAAATGACAGGCTTACAGCTTGAGTAGCTTCATCATTCATGGGCGGGGCAAAGCTTACCCGCCGCACGTTCATCGCTAAATGACGCTCTGTCCCGAGCCGCGATACTCTCAGGCAGAACGGGCTCGCCTAATTAGGCAGCCTGTAAAGAATAATTGTTGTTGTTTAATTTATAAACAGTTGAGGCTTTTAACGCAGCGTCCTCACTGCGGCCCGCTATCCCGGATTCCGCGCCCCCGTCGAAACCGGTACGCCCCCGGATTAGCAAAAGAATAGACTGAAAATACAAAATTACCGACGGGACTTCATCGCGCGGTCAATTTCGCGGGCAGCATCCCGCTTTGCAGCAGCATCCCGTTTGTCGTACAATTTTTTGCCCTTACACAAACCGAGTTCCAGCTTAACGCGGGAATTCTTGAAGTATAACGACAGCGGAATCAACGTGTATCCGTCCTGCTTGGTCTTGCCGAACAGATTCATAATTTCCCGTTTGTGCAGCAACAGCTTGCGGACCCGCAGAGGATCTTTGTTGAAGATGTTGCCCTTTTCGTACGGACTGATGTGCATGCCCTTTACAAACAATTCACCGTCTTTGAAGATACAATAGGAATCTTTCAAACTGACCGTGCCCTGACGGATGGATTTGACTTCGGTGCCGGCCAACTCGATGCCGCACTCGTAACGATCCTCGACGAAGTAGTCATGCCAGGCTTTTTTGTTGGCAGTAATTTGTTTGGTTCCTTTTTTTGCCACAGCCATGACATAACCTCCTTTTGCATAACTCAGTACCTAATATCATACGAACTTTTGGAGGGAAAGTCAAGCAATTTCTGTCGATTTTTTCGCGGGATTCGAGTAAAATATTTAAAATAAAAGAAATTTTTATATTATCTTGCGGACTGTGAGAGAAGTGCTTGTTATTCCGGGGGAAAAAAAGTATAATACAATTATAGTGGAGGTGACCAATATGAAAGTATTGAGTTTGGGATCATTGAATATCGACTATAATTATTTTTTAAATCATATTATGCAGTCCAAAGAAACACAGGCAGCTCTTAGAATGGACAAGTTTCCGGGCGGAAAAGGCTTGAATCAGTCCATTGCCATGGCCAAAGCAGGGTTGGAAGTGTATCACGCCGGTTTTATCGGTGAGGACGGCGATATGCTGCTTGAGACACTGCAAACGGCGGGCGTGGATACCAGATTGGTGCGTAAAATCAACGGACGTTCCGGCCATGCGATCATCCAGGTAGACAATATGGGACAGAATTCTGTCATGATTTACGGCGGCGCGAACGATCAGATTACACCGGAGTATATTGATGAGGTTTTGGAATGTTTTGACGAGCAGGATGTTTTGGTGCTGCAAAATGAAATTGCCAATGTCTCGTATGCCATTGAGCGCGCGTACGAGAAACATATGCTGATTGTGCTCAATCCGTCCCCGTTTAATGACAATTTAAAGGAATGCGATCTGAGCAAGGTGTCCTTGTTCTTTATCAACGAGGTTGAGGGACGGCAGCTGACCACGTACGTGCAGCCCGGTGATATTTTGATCCGCATGCGGGAACTCTATCCGAGAAGCCGCTGTGTTCTGACGTTGGGGCAGCAGGGCGCTTTCTATCAGGATATCCACAATACGACCTACCATCCGGCCATTAAAGTGTCTGCTTTGGATTGCACGGCGGCCGGAGATATTTTTGAAGGATATTTTTTGGCAGCGTGTCTGACCAGTCAGGATGCAACGTGGGCACTGAAGATGGCATCGTATGCTGCCGGTATTTCGGTCAGCCGTCCTGGCGCGGCCCTGTCTGCGCCGACGATGGAAGAGACCATGCAGGCGATTAAGGCGCAGGAGAAAAAATAATCTGTGCGGGATACTGCAAAACCATATCCAAAGTACAGACGATTTTCTGCCCAATTCTCTGAAAATGCATGACAATAGGAAGAAAATTGCATTTTCTTGAAGAATCGTTGGCGGAGATACTTGAAGTCTGCAATATTTTGTGATATACTGTGAATTAGTATATATGAGCATAGGCTCATGCTTGTTTAGGAGAATATTGCAAAGATGAAACAACTGACTGGGCGCATAGAACAACTGAAAAAAGAGAGAGATGTTGGTCTGTATGCGCGCTTTTTTGTAGACAAGAAAGAAAAGGACATCGCCGATTCAGTCGGCGATTCCTGTTGTATGGATGCTTTTCTGCCTGAGTTCCCGGCAAAAAAACATTCTATTTGCACACCGGAAACGTTGGAACAGTTCGTTCAGATGCCGACACAGCTGTACCGCGATGGTTCATCCACCCGTTCGGTGTATGTGATCGTGCAGTAAGGAGGAAGTGTTATGGTAACTGCTGACGTATTGGTAGTCGGCACTGGTGCCGCTGGTCTGTTCCACGCCCTGAAGCTTCCTTCTTCGTACCGCGTATTGGTTATTACCAAGGCAAAGGTAGACGAAGCGGATTCGTTTTTGGCACAGGGCGGCATGTGCATGATGCTGGATGATGACGATTATGACAGCTATTTTGAAGATACCATGCGGGCCGGCCATTATGAAAACAATAAGCAATCCGTCGACATTATGCTGCGCTCGTCCCAGCACATTGTCGAACAGCTTGTGGAGTACGGCGTCGATTTTCAGCGCGATGAGGACGGCTGCTTCGTGTTTACCCGTGAAGGCGCCCACTCGGAAAACCGGATCCTGTTCCACGAAGACCTGACCGGACGGGAGATCACCAGCAAGCTGCTGGCTCGTGCGCAGGAACGGGAGAACATCACGATTTTGGAGAACACCACGATGGTGGACATCCTGTGTGACAAAGAAGCCAATCTTTGCCGCGGTGCTGTCATTCGTCGTCCGGATGGACAGTACGAAGAGGTGTTGGCGCGCGCGGTGGTTTTGTGTACCGGCGGTTTGGGCGGCGTCTTTCATTATTCTACAAATTTCCCGCACATCGCTGGAGACTCGCTGGCGATTGCCATGCGGCACGGTCTGGAAATTGAAAATATCAATTATATCCAGATTCATCCGACCACGCTGTATACACAGAAGCCTGGCAGACGATTCCTGATTTCGGAATCGGTGCGCGGCGAAGGTGCCCGGCTGTACAACAAAGCAGGGGAACGCTTTGTCAATGAATTGCTGCCCCGCGATGTGGTCTCCAATGCCATCTGTGAGCAGATGAAGTTGGACAAGCGTCCGTATGTGGAATTGAACATCTCTCATCTGGATGCAAACTTCATCAAAAAGCGTTTTCCGAATATCTATAACCGTTGCCTGGAAGAGGGCATTGATATGACAAAGGAAGGCATTCCGGTCACACCAGGTCAGCACTATTTCATGGGCGGCATCAAGGTGGACAGCGATAGCAAGACCGGAATGGATGCGTTGTATGCCTGCGGCGAGACCAGCTGCAACGGCGTGCATGGACGCAATCGGCTTGCCAGCAATTCGTTGCTGGAGAGTCTGGTCTTTGCAGAACGTGCGGCAGATCATATTGCGCAGCACATCACGCTGGATGAACCGATGAATACGGAAGGAATTCCGTTCAATCCGGAGGACTATGCGGACATTGATGAACGCAACCGGAACGAAGTATTAATGGCGATTAAACGAAAGGATGCTAATTTTTATGAACAATGGCTCCGCGATGATTCTTAATATGGATCCGTCCATCCTGGCTGCTCTGCGGGAGGATGTGACGAGTGAAGATGTCAGCACGAATGCAATTATGCGGGAACCGAAGCAGGGCAAGGCGGAACTGATCTGCAAGCAGGACGGTGTTCTGTGCGGCCTGGATGTCTTTGCCCGTGTCTTTGAACTGCTGGAGAGCGGGTCTCATTTTGAGACCACATATCGTGACGGCGATTATGTCAAAAAAGGCGATTTGATTGGTGTGATTTATGCCGACATCCGCACGCTGCTGACCGGCGAACGCACCGCATTGAATTACTTACAGCGCATGAGCGGCATCGCAACCAACACCCGCAAGATGGTAGAGATCCTCAAGGGAACCAAAACAACGCTGCTGGATACCCGTAAGACAACGCCGACGCTGCGTATTTTTGAAAAGTATGCGGTTCATGTTGGCGGTGCTACAAACCACCGCTACAACCTGTCAGACGGTGTCATGATGAAGGATAATCACATTTGTGCGGCAGGTTCGATTACCAAGGCAGTGCAGATGGCGCGGGAGTACGCTCCGTTTGTCCGCAAGATTGAGGTCGAGTGTGAGACACTGGAGCAGGTTCAGGAAGCTGTGGACTGCGGTACCGACATTATCATGCTGGACAATATGGACAACGATACCATGCGCAAGGCGGTTGCGATCATTGACGGACGTGCGGAGACCGAGTGTTCGGGCAATGTCACGGCGGAACGCTTGCTGGAAATTGCGGATATCGGCGTAGATTTTGTATCTTCCGGCGCCTTGACCTATGCATCTCCGGCGATGGACATTTCGCTGAAAAATTTGACCGCGATTGAAGAATAATCAAATAGTACAATGCAAAGAAGCACCTGTCAGATATGTGGACAGGTGCTTTTTCTATGAAAGGAGCGATTTGTATGACAGCACAGGATCAGCTTTACACATATCTACAGCCATTTGGCAGCGAGGAAACGGTGCAGGAACTGGTGCGCAGGATTTCTTCCTGCTCTCCCGAACTGATGTTTCGGCCCAGCAATACACTGCTGTGCCGCCGTCTGGTGGAGCAGTATTCCTACTGTACGCCGGAGGGAAAGAAACGCTGCGCAGCATTGCTGGCCAGTGCCATGAATCCAAAACGCGCGGAAAAGCTGCATCCGGCATTTGTAGCGCTGCCGGGAGAATTATCCGAGCAGGATTGGGCCATTTTGGATCAAATGGAAGAGCAGCCTCTTCCGGTGATGAATTGTGTATTGTGCCGTGTGAAAAAGAGCGGAACGGGACCATTGGCACGGGAAAGCACTGTGTTGATGCGGGAACTGATCCCGCGGCTGACCGCACGGACACCCGAGCATGGGGATCTGATTGGACTGCAGGTTTGCTATGATAATCTTCTGAGACTGGGATTGGCCGATCTCCATATGGATGAGGAATGCCGTGACCCGGCGTCGGTACAGGAGGAAGCCTATGAGACGATCTACCTGATGTATGAAGATTTGATTGCGCAGACATACAAAAGCGCGTGTGAAGGGATGCGTGCGTCCGGAGACTGTCAGATTCGTGTTCAGACGGGCTGGTTTTCTGTCACAGCAATGGGCCGCCGGTTCGTTCGTTTTTGCCGATAAATTACGGGTATAATTCTTGACAAACGCCGGATAGGTTGTTATACTAATTCTGTTAGCCCGCCGCTGTGGCGAAATCGGCAGACGCAAGGGACTTAAAATCCCTCGGTGGCAACACCGTACCGGTTCAAGTCCGGTCAGCGGCACCAGAAAAGGAATCTTTTTTGTCAATCAAGACAGGAGAGATTCCTTTTTTTGATGTTACGATCACAGCGGAACATCCATTGACCGGCAAAGCGACCCGGCTTCGGAGCGGTATTCCACGATACCAGCAATGCGCATTTTGTATGGTTATTGCTTCCATTTGTGCGTTGTTTGCGAGCTGTCCGGCAGAAAAATGAGTGTCTGTCCAAGCGTACCTGTTATTTTGTTTTGCCGAAAAATTTTTATGAAAACTTTGCCGAAAAAACTATACACAGGCGCGCAAAAATGCTATGATTCTAAAAAGACCATTTTGTAAGAATAGGGAATAGAAGATTTCTGAATAAAATTGAGATGAGGATGGCGATAGCATGGAACTGTTAAAGGAACGAATTAGAAAAGATGGAGTCATCAAAGAAGGAAATGTTCTGAAGGTAGATAACTTCCTCAACCATCAGATGGACATTAAACTGTTTAACGAAATCGGCAAGGAATTTAAGCGTCGGTTTGCGGATGTAAAAGTAGATAAAATCCTGACGATCGAAGCTTCCGGCATTGGTATTGCAGCCATTGTCGCGCAGTATTTTGATGCGCCAGTTGTTTTTGCGAAAAAGTCGGAATCCATCAATCTGGACGGCGAAATTCTGTCCGCGCCGGTAGAATCGTTTACCCATAAGCGTCAGTATCAGGTCATCGTGGCAAAACGTTTTATTCAGGAACAGGAAAATGTCCTGGTTATTGACGACTTTATGGCAAACGGATGTGCTGCGATGGGCCTGTGCCAGATCATTGAGGGAGCGAATGCGAACGTTGCAGGAATCGGCATCGTCATTGAGAAGGGCTTCCAGCGCGGCGGACAGATGCTGCGGGAACGTGGACTGCGTGTCGAATCGCTGGCGATTGTGGATGGAATGGATGCGAAAACGCAGACCATACAGTTCCGCGAGCAATGAGCAGGGAACTGTCATATCAGCTGACCCTCCGGCTATGCTTTGAGGAAAAAAGCTTTGGTCCGGGCCCCATGCGGCTGTTGCAAGGCGTGAAGACGACCGGCTCTCTGCATCGTGCGGCCGGAGAGATGGGGATGGCGTATTCCAAGGCGTGGAAGCTGATTCGCAAGCTGGAACAGGATTGGGGCTTCGCTCTGATTGTGCGCCGGTCCGGCGGCTTGGGCGGCGGCGGTTCGGTGCTGACGGAAGAGGGAAAAGAGCTTTTAGAACGGTACGAAGCCATGCTGGCGGAAGTAGAGCGGGCGGCGGATGCAGCGATGAAAAAATATTTTTCGTAAAAATATTTCCCGATTTCGGGGAATATTTTGCAGACACGTTATTCTTGCAAAAGAATAACGTTTTTTTCTGTTTGACTGCAAATTCGCACTTATTTTAGGAAATGAGAACATTTTCGCGTGAAATATTTTGTGCTGCGTAAAAAGTATGATATAATAACTTATATGATAGAATGGAGCAGCTGCGGGAGATGAAACGGTGCGGCTGTCAAAGAACAGATAAGAAATGCGGAGGTAGTGGAACGTGCTGACAATCGGCAATTATGTCAGAGCGAAGAGCCTGGAGGAGGCGTATACGCTCTGTCAAAAAAAGAATACGATCGTGCTGGGTGGTATGCTTTGGTTGAAAATGCAGCATCGAACTGTCGGGACAGCGGTTGACTTGTGTGATTTGGGTTTGGACACCATCGAAGAAACCGAGACAGAGTATCGAATCGGAGCGATGGTGACTCTGCGCACATTGGAACAGCATAAGGCGCTGAATGCGCTGACGCAGGGAGCGATGGCGGACGCTGTCAAAGATATTGTCGGCGTACAGTTCCGCAATGTTGCGACGGTTGGCGGCAGTATTTTTGGTCGATTCGGGTTTTCGGACGTGCTGACGTTGTTTCTGGCACTGGACGCGAAGGTGGAACTGTACCATGCGGGCGTCCTTTCGCTGCGGGATTTCGCGGCGATGCCGCACCAGCGGGACATTCTGGTGCGCGTCATTGTACCCAAGGAGCAGGGCGCTGTCGTGTATCGGGCACAGCGCAATATTTCCACGGATTTTCCGGTTTTGACCTGTGCGCTGTCTGTGAAGGACAGGCGACTGCTGTGCGCGATTGGTGCGCGCCCGATGCCGGCAAACGTGTTGGAGACCGAGCTTCCCTGCGCGCTGTCAGAGATGACGGAACCGCAGGCAAACGAGCTGGCAGAGCACATTGCCGGGCAGTTTACGATGGGCAGCAATCTGCGCGGCAGTGCGGAATACCGCCGTGTGATTGGCGGCGTTCTGGTGCGCCGTGCGCTGCTGGCGGCAAAGGAGGCGGACTGAGATGGAAATCACACTGACGTTGAACGGGAAAAAGCTGACCGCGCCAATCCAGCCGGACACGCTGTTGATTGATTTCCTGCGAGAGCACGGCTGTTACAGTGTCAAGCGCGGATGTGAGACGGCAAATTGCGGATTATGCACGGTGATTATGGATGACGCGCCGGTGCTGTCGTGCAGCATTCTGGCGGCCCGCGCAGACGGACATGTGATCCAGACGCTGGAGGGCTTGCAGGAGGAAGCGGAGGAGTTTGTGGCCTTTATCGCCGATCAGGGAGCAGAGCAGTGCGGCTTCTGCAATCCGGGCTTTGTCATGAACACGATTGCGCTGCTGCGTGAAAACCCTGACCCGACAGACGACGAAATCCGTGCGTTTCTGGCTGGAAATCTGTGCCGCTGTTCGGGATATGAAGGTCAGCTGCGAGGGATTCGGAACTTTCTGAATACCCGAAATGCAGAGAAGGAGGAGCGTGCATGAGCGGGAAAACGTATCAGTCGGTCGGCAAGCCGGTTCGCAAGAAAGATGCCATGCAGCTTCTGTTGGGAAAACCGGCTTATGTGGATGATTTAGCACCGAAAGACTGCCTGATTGTCAAGGTGCTTCGCAGCCCGCACGCCCATGCGTGGATTGAAGGGATCAACACGGCGATCGCGAAAAAAGTGCCGGGAATCGTTGCGATTTTCACCTATGAAGATGTCTGTCAGGACCGTTTTACCACGGCAGGGCAGACTTATCCGGAGCCGTCGGCGTATGACCGTTTGATTCTGGACCGCCGTGTCCGGTTTGTGGGTGACGCTGTGGCGGTCGTAGCCGGAGAGACCGAGCAGGCGGTTGACCGCGCGCTGAAGCTGATCAAGGTGAACTATCAGGTGTTGGAGCCGGTGCTGGATTTCCGGACGGCCAAGGACAACCCGGTTCTGGTCCATCCGGAGGATAACTGGATTGCCATGTGTCCGGTTGGAGCGGACAATCAGCGCAATCTGGTTGCGCACGAGGAGTGCGGCGATGGTGATTTGGATGCCGTGTTTGCGGGATGTGACGAAATTGTCGAGAACACCTACCACACCAAGGCCTGCCAGCAGGCTATGATGGAGACGTTCCGGACGTATACCGAGATGGACGCGCATGGACGGCTTCACATTGTGAGTTCGACCCAGATTGTCTTTCATGTGCGCCGCATTATTGCGCGCGCGTTGGGCATTCCGAAATCCAAAATTCATGTGGAAAAGCCGCGTATTGGCGGCGGCTTTGGAGCCAAGCAATCGGTGGTGGCGGAGCTGTACCCGGCTTTGGTGACCTGGAAGACCGGTCGCCCGGCGAAGATCATCTACTCCCGTGAGGAGTGCCAGATTGCCGGTTCGCCGCGCCATGAGATGGAGGTACATGTCCGTCTGGGAGCATCGAAGGACGGCGTTATTCGTGCACTGGATGTTTATACACTGTCCAACTCCGGTGCGTACAGTGAGCATGGACCGACGACCGTCGGTTTGTCCGGACATAAGTCCATCCCGCTGTATACCGGCAATTTGGAAGCCTTCCGGTTTGAGTACGATGTGGTATATACCAATTTACAGGCGGCGGGTGCGTACCGCGGCTACGGCGCGACACAGGGTATTTTTGCCGTGGAATCTGCGGTCAATGAGCTGGCGGACCGGCTGAAGATTGATCCGGTTGCGCTGCGTGAGCGCAATATGGTGCGGGAAGGCCAGACGATGCCTGCATATTACAACGAAGTTGCCGGGGCGTGTGCGCTGGACCGCTGCATGGCGCGGGCAAAAGAGATGTTCCGTTGGGAGGAAAAATTCCCGGTTCGCGATATGGGAAACGGCAAGGTGCGGACAGCTGGCGTAGCGATGGCGATGCAGGGCTCGGGCATTTCCGGCGTGGATGTCGGCTCAGCGACGGTCAAGCTCAGCGACGAGGGATTTTACAATCTGTCCATCGGTGCAGCGGATATGGGTACCGGCTGTGATACAATTTTGGCGCAGATGGTAGCGGAGTGCATGGAATGCGACGTGGAAAACGTCGTGGTATTCGGCGCAGACTCGGATGCGTCGCCGTATGATTCCGGTTCCTATGCTTCGTCCACGACCTATGTCACCGGCAAAGCGGTGGAGAAAGCCTGCACGGAGCTCAGACAAACGATTTGCCGCATTGCAGCAGAGATGATGCAATGCGAAGAAGGCGATGTGGAGTTTACCGGAACCGAGGTTCGCCGTCTGGATGGAAGTGCGTCCGTGCCGCTGTGTGACATTGCTACGAAATCCATGGTGAACAATACCATTCCGGCGCAGATCACCCAGTCCCATTCCTCTCCGATTTCGCCGCCGCCGTTCATGGTCGGTATGGTGGAAATTGAGCTGGACAAGGAAACCGGTTCGGTAGAGATTTTGGACTATGTTGCGGTGGTGGACTGCGGGACGGTTATCAACCCGAATCTCGCCCGCGTGCAGACGGAGGGCGGCCTGTCACAGGGCATCGGCATGGCACTTTATGAGGACATCACATATAATGACCGCGGTGCGATTGCGGAAAATTCGCTGATGCAGTATAAAATTCCCACCCGGCGGGATATGGGACATCTGCGGGTCGAGTTTGAAGAAAGCTACGAGCAGACCGGACCGTTTGGCGCCAAGTCGATCGGTGAAATTGTCATCAACACACCGCCTCCGGCGCTGGCGCAGGCGATTTATCGCGCCACCGGCGTATGGCATCGGGAGCTGCCGATCACACCGGAAAAGATTCTGTTTGGATTGCAGCCGTGACCAAGCATATTTTGTATCTGGCGTCCGGAAACAGCCGGCGGTTTGGCTCCAACAAGCTGCTGTATCCGCTGCAGGGGAAGCCGATGTACCGGTATGGATTGGAGATGCTGCACCAGCTGGTGCAAAGCCGGACGGACTGCACGCTGACGGTTGTGTCACAGTATGAAGAGATCCGACAGCAGGCGCAGCGGCTGGGGATTGCAGCGGTGGACAGTGTTGACAGCCCGAAGGGAATATCGTTTACGATCCGAGCGGGATTGAACGCTTTGACAAACATCTCGGACGAAGAGTATGTGGTGTTTGTGGTGGCAGATCAGCCGTATTTGACCGGGAGAACGGTGCAGAGGCTGTTGGATGCAGCTGACGCGGGAGCACAGACCGCGTTGGTGACATATGGAGAACAGACAGGGAATCCGGCGCTGTTTTCTGCCCGATTGATTCCGGAGCTTCGTGCTTTGGAAGGCGATCAGGGCGGACGCAGGGTTCTGCGCCGCCATCCCGAAGGGCAGCTGCTGGTTCCTGCGGATTCCGCGCGGGAGCTGTCGGACATTGATGTTCCGGATCAAATACCGTAATAAAAAGGAGCGCACAGGGTTTAACCTGTGCGCTCTGGTTATTGGCGCTTAAAGCATGATAAACCCCCTGGTTCTACCAGGGGTGAATAAAAAACCTTGGTAAACAAAAAACCTCCGTG
>JBJEZE010000056.1:0-14258 GCA_051887235.1 Butyricicoccus sp. | reverse complement strand
TACTTGTTCTTCTCCGGGTCAACCTTGATGCCGAGATACTCCATGTGCTCGCAGACATCCCAGCGAACCGAGCGGTCGTTCTCACCAACGCCAGCGGTAAAGACGATCGCGTCTACGCCGCCCATCTCTGCGATGTACGAACCGATGATCTTCTTAACGGACAGGATGAACATGTCCTTTGCCAGCTTCGCGCGCTGGTTGCCCTCGCTGATTGCGGTATCCAGATCACGGAAGTCGGACGAAACGCCGGAGATACCCAGCATACCGGACTTCTTGTTCAGGATCTCAATGACTTCTTCTGCGCTCTTGTTCTCATGCTCACACAGGAAGGAGATGATCGCCGGGTCCAGGTTGCCGGCACGGGTGCCCATCGGAAGGCCATCCAGCGGGGTAAAGCCCATGGAGGTGTCTGCCGACTTGCCGCCCTTGATGGCAGAAATGGAAGAACCGTTGCCCAGATGGCAGGTGACGATGCGCAGGTTCTCAATCGGAATACCCAGCATCTCAGATGCCTGCTGCGATACGTACTTATGCGACGTGCCGTGGAAGCCGTAACGACGGATCTTGTACTTCTCGTAGTACTCGTACGGCAGAGCATACATGTAGTTTTCCTGTGCCATGGACTGGTGGAACGCGGTATCGAAAACAGCAACCTGCGGGATATCCTCACCCATGACATCCTTGCATGCGCCGATGCCGATCAGGTTCGGCGTGTTGTGCAGCGGGGCCAGCGGAATGCAGGCCTCGATTGCCTTGATAACCTCGTCGTTAATCAGGACGGAGTCCGCGAAGTACTCGCCGCCGTGTACGACACGATGGCCGACTGCGTCGATCTCGCTCATGGAGTCGATGACACCCCACTCCTTGTCCACCAGAATGTTGATGACCGCACGAATGGCGTCTGCGTGATCCTTCATCGGGATATTGTCGCTGAACTTCTCTTCCTTGTTCGGATTGGTGTGAGTCAATCGGCCGTCAATACCAATTCTCTCACAAAGTCCCTTTGCCAGAACTTCCTTGGTATCCATGTTGAACAGCTGATACTTCAAGGAAGAGCTGCCTGCGTTGATAACCAAAACATTCATTTTTCGTTCAATCTCCTTAACATAAAGTGATTCAATTTGATTGCAACCGCTCTGAAAACAGAGTACAATGGTTTCATATCCTCATTCTACACCAATTTGAATAATTTCTCAACTATTTTTGCACTAATTTTTGGAGGAACTCATGTCAGTTTGCGGAATTATTGCCGAATACAATCCTTTCCACGCCGGACACGCCAGACACTGTGCCGCAATTCGGGAAAGTTTGCCCGGATGTTCGATTGTTGCCGCGATGAGCGGGAACTATGTACAGCGCGGCGATCTGGCGATCTGGGAGAAATACCGGCGTGCCGCGTTCGCGGTGCAGTCGGGCGGCCCGGATCTGGTACTGGAGCTGCCGCTGTCCGCCGCACTCAGCTCGGCGGAGCGGTTTGCCTCCGGCGGTGCCGCGTTGCTCCACGCCACCGGTCTGCTGACCCATCTGTCCTTCGGCAGTGAATGCGGCGACGTCCGCCGTTTGCAGCAGGCCGCCGCGATTCTGGATTCGGATGCGTTCGCCCAGTGCCGGGCCGAACAGCTGAAGCGCGGTCTTGGCTACGCGGCTGCCTCCGAGCAGGCCATGGAGCATCTGTGTCCCGACTGCGCCCCTCTGCTCCGCTCCCCCAACGACACCCTCGGCATCCAGTATATCCGCGCGCTGTCCGGGACGGACGTCTCCATTCTGCCGGTTCTGCGGCGCGGCGCTGGGCATGACCGTCCGCCCGAGGGCGGGTATCCGTCCGCTTCGTGGCTGCGCAGACAGATGACACAGGGCGCGGACGTCCGTGCATATCTCCCGGAGTACACACGGACATGGCCGCAGCACGTCCTGCACCACTATGAACGCGACATCCTGAGCTATCTGCGTCGGCTGTCCGCAGAACAATGGATGGGCATCGCAGACGTGTCAGAGGGTCTGGAGCATCGTCTGTACCGCGTCACACGGGACCAGCCGACGTGGGACGGCTGTATCGACGAGCTGTCCTCCAAACGGTATCCGCGCAGCCGGATGCGCCGGATTCTGCTGTGTGGCTATCTGGGCATCACCAAAGAGCTTGCCGCTCTGCCGCCGCAGTATCTCCGCGTTCTGGCATTCAACGAGCGCGGCCGGCAGCTGCTTCGGAATATGAAGCAAACAACCGCGCTCCCCATCATCACCAAACCGCTTGCGGCGCAGTCGCTGACCGGCAGCGCCGCCCGTCTGTGGGAGCTGGACATGCTGGCGGATGACGTATACCACTTTCCGGCGCCCTCCGGCAGCGGCTGGAAACAAACACCGCGCTATTTTTCTTGATCCCTCTTCCCCCTGTCCGATGGGTTGTAATGATGGATACCATGCCCCGAAACCCGCAATGCAACCTGTAGTTTCCATTTCGAAAATGCAAAGTGCTGGTCTTTTCGGTTCGAATACGGTATGATCAATGTAACAACCACACATAAAACGGAGGAATTCACATGACCTTTGGAGAAAAACTGTCCCAGCTGCGCAAACAGAACAATATGACGCAGGAGCAGCTCGCCGCGACCCTTCATATCTCCAGACAGGCGATCAGCAAATGGGAGAGCGATGCCGCCTATCCGGAGACAAGCAAGATCATACAGCTCAGTGACCTGTTCGGGTGTTCTCTGGACTATCTGCTCAAGCCGGACATGGAGTCAGACAAAAAAACGGACCGTCAGCCAGACGATTGCATCGTTCGGTTTCTGCCAAATCGTCTTCGGGAACGAAAAAGCAAAACAACCATACACGGCATACCTCTGTGGCATATAGGGAAAACGGCCCACGGAATCATTGCCATAGGCATGAATGCGCGAGGGCTCGTTGCTGTCGGACTGCGGGCAACCGGACTGATCTCGCTGGGCCTGCTATCGTTGGGACTGCTTTCCTTTGGTATGCTGTCCCTCGGCCTGCTCTCCATCGGGATGCTGGCACTCGGTCTTGTTTCTACCGGCTGCTTCGCTGCGGGCATCTTTGCAATCGGCTCCATCAGCTTTGGCATCCTGTCCGTTGGAGCGATCGCTGTTGGAGATTTCTCGGTCGGCGCACTGGCAATCGGCAAGTATTTCGCCATGGGCGATCACGCCAGGGCGATGATCGCGATGGGAGAGACCGATGCCATCGGCAGTGTCTACCAAACGATCGGAGAATTCCAAAATACAGAAGTCGCTGAAGTCAAACGGCTGCTGGACAGCGTCGTGCCGTCCTATCTGACATGGGCAAAGAATGTGATCCGTCTATTCTTTCTGTAATGCATCGTCACGCCAATGTGCTTGCAGCGCAGGTTCTGATCCGCAACATATTGTCCGAAATGTCTTTTCTTTCTTCCGATTCCATGATATACTAAGTTTGAGGTGATATTTTATGAAAAAACGCAAATCCCGTATTTTAACTGTTCTGTTGTTGGCGCTGCTGACCATTCCGATGTTCGCCACCACAAACGCCTTTGCAGCTACCGATGTGACGTCTTCCATGCAGTCCAATGCAAACATCAAGCGCATGGTCAAATACGTCAACAATTACATGGTTTCCAGCATCGGCACTTCTTCGAAGAAATCCAGCACCAAGACACTGACCCTCAGCAAACGGGTCAAATGGAACATCACGGCTCAGGTTCGTGCCAACTACATCAGCAGCAGCGGCACCTGGACCAAAAGCCAGGTGACCAAGACCTATACGAACCTGTTCGGCGGAACGGCGGACACCAGTGTTATTCCGACCTATTCTAAGCCCTCGAGCAAATGGAGAATTGCACGCAATGGCTCAACCTATTGCTATATGTACGGTGACTGGGGCTCTTACCGTCCGCTGTACAAAATTACCAAGGTAGTCCGGGTCAAATCCGGCACGTACGACGTGACCTTCTCCAACCGAATCGACTGTCTGGAGGATGACGACCCGTCCTACAAGATTGGTACCACCACCATGCGGCTGACCCGCTCGAGCAAATCGTCGTATAACTACACGATTTCTTCCATCAAATACTCCTGCACCGGCGCCTGAAGTGAAACGGTTTCTGTTTTCCATCCACGCGGTTGCTTTTTCCCGAAAATCGTTGTATGATAGGAGCGAATCAAGATTTTCCTAAAGGAGGAAACCACCACATGGAATTAATCGAAGGGATTCAAAGCCGCCGCAGCATCCGCAAGTTTGAGGATCGGCCGGTACCGCACGACGTACTGGAACAGGTCATCAACACGGCTGCCTTTGCGCCGACTTGGAAGAACACCCAGATTTCCCGCTACATCGCGATCGAGGGACGCGAAACCATTGATACCATTGCCGAGAAGTTCGCATCCTTTAACGCACGCACGCTGAGCACGGCTCCGCTGCTGATCGCGCAGACCTGCGTCAAGAAGCGTTCGGGCTACGAGCGCGACGGCTCGTTCACCACCGACCGTGGTGACGGCTGGCAGATGTACGACTGCGGCTGCTGCGCGCAAACGCTGTCTCTGGCCGCACACGCAGCCGGTCTGGGCACGGTTATCATGGGTATTTTTGACCGTCCGGAGCTGGAAAAGTATCTGAACGTCCCGGAGGACCAGGAGCTGGTTGCTCTGATCGCCTGCGGGTATCCGGCGGAAGAGCCCAGCGCTCCGCGCCGCAAGGGCGCAGATGTCATTCTGAGCTATTTCGACGAACCGATCGTTTAACCTAAAACAATACTCCCTCTCAGGAGACAGGGGATTCTGTCTTCCGGGAGGGAGTCTGTTTTATGCAGTCCCGTCAGGAAACTGCCGCTTACGTTTCATAATATTTTTTGCTGCTGCTGATTCGCTTCAGTTTGATATACTTCCCGTCTGTGTCCAAAAAGCCATCGCTCTTCAACTTGATCTTGACGTAGGTTTTGTACATCTTCATAATGCCGGAGCCGGATAGATTGCCATAGCTCTCTGTGCAGGTGAAGCGGACGGTATGCTCGCCGGTTCGTTTGCCGACGATGTGATTGGAATATGATGTGCGGAACGGAAAGGCGCGGTCATAGGCAACCTGCATTCTCACCGTCTTGGAAGAAATCTGTCTGATAATGACCGTCCGGTACGACTCCGCCGGAGAAGTGCTGCTGGTGTAGTGACGCTGATAGGTTCCCGTACGTACGGTTGCAGCCTGCGCCTCCGCGCACGGCAGCACCAACAGGATCGCCAACAGGAACATGGCAGCCGTGCGGAAAATCAGGTGTGTTTTCTTCCCCATATTCCGTACCTCAGATACGGGCAACGCCGCTCTCGCGCGCTGCCTTGGCAACCGCTGCGGCAACCGTATCCTTGACGCGCGGGTCAAACGCCTTGGGCATGATATACTCAGACGACAGCTCGTCGTCCGCAATCAGGCCGGCAATGGCATACGCGGCCGCGATCTTCATCTCCTCATTGATTTCGGATGCACGAACGTCCAACGCGCCACGGAACACACCCGGGAACGCCAGAACGTTGTTGATCTGGTTCGGGAAGTCCGAACGGCCCGTGCCGACTACCGCCGCGCCGGCCGCCATCGCCTCATCCGGCATGATCTCCGGAGTCGGGTTGGCCATGGCAAAGACCATCGGCTTGGGCGCCATCGTGCGCACCATGTCTGCGGTCAGCACGCCCGGGCCGGACAGTCCAAAGAATACATCCGCACCGACAACCATTTCCTTCAGCGAACCGGACTTATTCTCCGGGTTGGTGATCTGCGCCAGCTCCTTCTGCGCGTCGGTCATGCCCTCGCGTCCTTCGTAGAACGCACCGCCGCGGTTGCAGACGATAATGTTTTTCACGCCCATGTTCAGCAGCAGCTTGGTGACCGCCGTTGCCGCTGCGCCGACACCGCTGACTACCAGCTTGAGGTCCTCCAGCTTGCGTCCGGTCAGACGGCAGGCATTGATCATCGCCGCCGCGCAGCAGATGGCCGTACCGTGCTGGTCATCGTGGAAAATCGGAATATCACAGCGCTCCTTGAGCTTTCTCTCGATCTCAAAGCAGTGCGGCGCACCGATGTCCTCCAGGTTGATGCCGCCGAACGAGCCGCTGATGTTATATACCGTGTCTACAAACTCGTCCACGCTCTTTGCCTTGACGCAGATCGGGAACGCGTCCACGTCGCCGAACGCCTTAAACAGCGCGCACTTGCCTTCCATAACCGGCATGCCGGCCTCCGGGCCGATGTTGCCCAATCCAAGCACCGCAGTGCCGTCCGTGATAACCGCGACCAGATTGCTGCGTCGGGTATATACATAGCTCAAATCAATATCCTTCTGGATTTCCAGACAGGGCTGTGCAACGCCCGGCGTATACGCAATCGACAGATCCTCTGCGTTTTCTACACTGCACCGTGCAATGACCTCAATCTTACCTTCCCAGTCACGATGGGCCTGAAGCGCCTTCTCCTTGATATCCATACTGATCCTCCTGTTTGAATCGGAATTTTTCTGTCTTTTATTGTACCATCTTACACGGATAAATACAAATCCTTTTGCCCCTTCGCCGCGCAAATCTACTTTTTCCCCGTATTCTTCCAGCAGATTTTCGTCGAATTGTGCAATTCATGAATTGTTCACAATCTTCTCACATTCTCTTTACGAAAGATATGAAATTCATTCACATTTTTCCTGTAAGATAAATGCATGGAAACAAACAGTACACCGTTCTTCCACTGCACTGTCTCTTCTTGATTGGGTGTATTGCTTTCCCCGGGACAGTCAGACTACCAATTCTCTGTTATTAACGAACAGTTTTCATACTTCTTTCTTTTTTTCATTTTATCTTTTTCATTTTACTTCTTTCATTTTGTCAGAAAAGCCTGAGCCTTCCCGACTCAGGCTTTTCCATTTGCACTTTTCGCCCCCCTGTGGCATAATAGCAAAAGAAACTGCCAGAAGGAGACGTCGCTGTCATGATGGATATTCGCTACCGCATTTTAAAAGAAACCTTTGGATATTCATCCTTCCGTCCCGGGCAGCTGCCGCTGATTGATGCGATCCTGTCCGGCCGCGACGCGTTCGGCGTTCTTCCGACCGGCGCCGGGAAGTCCCTGTGTTACCAGCTTCCCGCTCTGCTTCTGCCCGGACTGACGCTGGTGCTGTCCCCGCTGATCTCACTGATGAACGATCAGGTCACGGCGCTGCGGGCCTCCGGCATCCCGGCCTGCTGTCTGCACAGTGCGCTGTCCGCGGCGGATTACTATGCCGCCATGGAACAGATTCATGCCGGACGGTGCAAGGTGATCTATGCCGCACCGGAACGGTTGGACAATGCCGGCTTTCTGGAGCAGCTGCGCACCCTCCCCCTCTCGCTGGTCGTGGTGGACGAGGCGCACTGCATTTCCCAATGGGGGCATGACTTCCGCCCGAGCTACCGAACCATCCCCGCGTGCATCGCGTCCCTGCCCTCCAAACCGGTTGTTGCCGCGTTTACCGCAACCGCAACCAAACGCGTGCGGCAGGACATCATAAACAGCCTGCATCTGCGCTGTCCGGAGACGGTTGTCACCAGTTTCGACCGTCCAAACCTGTATTTTGACGTCATCCGTCCCAAAGACCGCGACGAGGCGCTGCTTCGCTTTGTGCGCGATCAGGAACAGTTTCCCGGCATCGTCTACTGCGCTACCCGCAAGGCCGCCGAGCATACCGCCCGCCTGCTGGCGGAAAACGGGATCTCTGCCATGGCGTATCACGGCGGCATGCAGCCGGAGCTGCGCAATGCAGCGCAGACAGCCTTTGTCCACGACCGCCTTTCTGTCCTGTGCGCCACCAACGCATTCGGCATGGGTATCAACAAGTCCAATGTGCGGTTTATCGTCCACTATCAACTGCCTGCCAATCTGGAAAACTACTATCAGGAAGCCGGACGAGCCGGGAGAGACGGTTCCCCCGCCCACTGTCTGCTGCTGTTTTCCGAACAGGATCTGTCCTTACAGGAATTTCTGATCGAGCAGGATCCGGAGAATCCTGCGCTGTCCGACGAGGAAGTTGCCGTTCTGCGCAGGGAGAAGTATCACCGTCTCCGGCAGATGAAGGACTATGCGCTGTCCGAGAGCTGTCTGCGGCAAGCCATTCTGCGCTATTTTGGCGAGAAAACGACCGATTTCTGCGGCAGCTGCTGCAACTGCGACGCGGTCAGCGAACCTTGCGATGTGACCATCGACGCGCAAAAGCTGCTGTCCTGCGTCTACCGTACCGGGCAGCAGGCGGATGCAAAAACAACCCATCAGATTTTGCAAGGCAAATCCAGCCCGCTCATCCGGCAGCGGGGCTGGCAGGCGTTATCCACTTTTGGTCTGCTTCCGGATCGTTCGGACGAATATCTGTCCGCACTGACGTCTCATCTGCTGGCGCAGCACTATCTGGTACAGACGCACGACGATCCGCCGATTCTCCGCCTGTGCGAACGATCCAAACTGATCTTGTTCCGTGGAGAGACCGTCCTGATGAAACAGCGCGCTGCCAGCGGCAAATACCTGCGTGAGCGCCGCGCGGCCAACCATTCTGCAGACCCTGCGCTGTTCTCCGAGCTGGTACAGCTGCGCCGTGAGCTGGCCACCCGCCAGGGCGTCCCGCCCGCTTCCCTGCTCACGGATCACGCACTGGAGGAGATCTGCCGGCGTCTGCCGCACACGGAACAGGAACTGTTCGCCATCGACGGCATCAACCGTCTGAAATTGCAGCGTTACGGGAAAAAAATTCTGAATATCATCAAAAATTAGGCCAAATAAGATGAATTGACCGGTTTTCTATGGTATACTAACAGTATCAACCATAAGGAGGAACTTTGCTATGAAAGGACTCAGCATCGGAACCATTGCCATCGGCGGCACTGTGATTCTTCTGGGCGCAGCGACGCTGACACTTGGGATTATCTCCCTGATCAAGCAGTAAGGCTGTCCCCCGTATACAAGACGCGTCCACGTGGGCGCGTCTTTTTCTTGAATGCCTGTCTCTTCATTGCAATCCATCCGCAATCATGCTATAGTACAGGAAGAAAGGAGAGATCCATATGCTCTTACTCTGCTACGAAAAATGCTCTACCTGTAAAAAAGCGAAAAAATGGCTGGATGACCACGGGGTTTCCTATACCGAACGTCCGATCAAAGACGAGAATCCGACGTTCGAGGAACTGTCCGACTGGTATTCCCGCAGCGGTCTGCCGCTCAAAAAATTCTTCAACACCAGCGGTCAGCTGTACCGCTCCCTGCAGCTCAAGGACAAGCTGCCGTCCATGAGCGAGCAAGAACAGCTTCGCCTGCTGGCCAGCGACGGAATGCTGGTCAAGCGCCCGCTCGTCATCACAGACACGGTTATTCTCCCCGGCTTCCGGGAAAAGGAATGGTCTGTTCTGACCGGTACACAGGACTGACCAAAAAAACAGCGAGATCGACCCGCCGTTTGGCTGCCGTCTCGCTGTTTTTCTTTTTGTCACGAAAACAGAACAATCTGATTGTATTCCAGCTCGTCAATCACGGTGTTCACCGCCTGGATCAGGCCGTCCCGATCCTTCTGCGCCGCCACGCCATACTTCTGGGGGGCAAACCGGTCAGACAGAATCTTGCGGCTGTTGGTCAGATATCCCTTCAAAATGGTGACATCCACACTGAACACATCAATGCTGCCCTGCGAAAGCGCCTTGCTCAGCGCATCGTAGGTCGGATATTCCGAGAATTTCGGTACAATCGAGATGGAGTTGCGCTGCAAATAGCGCATGAAGTCGCTGCGCGTCGTCGAATTGCTGATGACGCCGATGGTCTTACCGTCCAAATCCGAAACGGACCGAATGCGCGCCTCGCGCAGCGAATTTGCGTCCGTCGCGGTCTTGTTGACCATCAGGCCAATCGCGCTGGTATAGTAGCTGTTGGAAAAATCAACCTGTTCGGCGCGTTCCTCCGTAATGGTATAGGTTGCGATAACGTAATCCACCTCGCCATCCGTCAGCACCGTCTCGCGGTCTGCGGTTGCAACCGTCTGGAAGCGCACCAGCTCGCGCTCAACCGCTTCTTCGTAGCTTGTGTCAAACAATTTTGCCGCGATATAATACGCCAGGTCGATCTCCCCGCCCTCATAGGCGCCGGTTTCCTCATTGTAATAGCTGAACCCCGGAACATCGTCCTTGCAGGCGACCGTGAGATATCCGCGATCTAAAATTTCCTGAACAGCTGGAGTGACCTCGATCTCAAACGTCTGTTCCGACGGATCCGATGGCTCGGTTGTTCCACCTGTTGAAGCGGCACAGCCCGCGCACAGCAGCAGCGCTGCGGCGGTGAGGGCCGACCATAGTTGTCGCAGTTTCATATCCAAATCCTTTCTGCCGCCGCTCAGTTGTTCTGAGCAAACACGCTCCGATCCAGCGCCTTATTCTGATGGGATACAATCGTCGTGCAAACCGCGTCGCCGGTGATATTGACCGCTGTGCGGAGCATATCCAGAATGCGGTCGATGCCCATAATCAGCGCAATGCCCTCTGTCGGCAGTCCAACCGAGGTCAGAACCATGGACAGCGTAATCAGACCGACCGACGGGACACCGGCCGTACCGATGGACGCCAGCGTTGCCGTAGCCACAACCGTCAGCAGATCCGTCGGTGTCAGCGAGATACCGTATACCTGCGCGATAAAGATAACCGCGACGCCCTGCATGATGGACGTGCCGTCCATGTTGATGGTTGCGCCCAGCGGGATGGTAAAGGAGGAGATCTTCTTGGATACACCAACCTTCTTTTCCAGCGTGTCGATGGACATCGGAATGGTCGCATTGGAGGTCGCCGTGGTGAAGGCAAACATCATGACCGGGAAGAACTTGCGGACAAAGCGGAACGGGTTGAGCCGCGTGAAGATAAACAGCAGAATCTGATAGACGCCGAAGCACTGAATTGCCAGCGCCAGTATAACCGCACCCATATACTTGAGCATCGGCAGGAAGGCGGAGAAGCCGATTTCAGCAAATGTCTTGCAGATCAGGCAGAATACGCCTACCGGTGCAACCGACATAATCGCCATGGTCATTTCCATCATGATGTCGTTGAACTGGCTGAAGAAATTGGCGACCGTGGACGCCTTGGAGCCCAACTTCGCCAGCATAATGCCGATAAACAACGCAAACACAATGATCGGCAGCATGTCGCCATTGGCCATGGAACCAATCGGATTTTTCGGGATAATGTTCAGAAGGGTATCTACAAAGCTGGTGGATTCGGCAACTGTGACCTCCGCTGCATCCACCGCATCCAGCTGAATGCCGATACCCGGATTGATCAGCATCGCGATGGAAAGCGCAACGATGATCGCGCAGGCGGTCGTTGCCAGATAGAACAGGACGGTACGAATGCCGACCCGTCCAAGCGTCTTGGTATCACCGATCGCCATACTGCCGCAGACCAGTGAACAGAATACCAGCGGAACAACCAGCATCTGCATCAGACGGATAAATCCCTGTCCGATGACATACAGGATGCCTCCGACCAGAACCGTGTCCCGGAAATAGCCTGCCGGCATAAAGTAATGAATCAGCACACCAAGCACAGCACCGCTGAGCAGCGCGATAAAGATTTTGGTGGACAGACCTATCTTTTTCTTATTCTCAGCCATTTGTTCTTCCTCCTGTTTCTCTCAGATATTCCGCGAGAGCCGCCTTCCAGTCCAGCGGTTCCTTCAGGCCGTCAAGCCGCAGCATCATATTGTCCAGCACAGAATAGCTCGGACGCACGCCGCTTTTTTCCTCAATCGGAATCAGCTCCAAATTGTGCTCGTTTCCGGTCAGGCGCAAAATCTCGCGGGCATATTCGTATCGGTTGCACGAGCCGGTGCAGACGGCATGATACACACCGTATAAATCGTTGTCAATAAACTGCGTGATGACGCAGGCCAGCTCCTTGGCGCTCGTCGGAGACGAGGTCTGGTTGACCGGAACTTCCAGAGACGGCTTGCCGCTCTCCAACGCATCCAACACCATGCTGACGAAATCCCGCCCGGTGCCGTATACCCACGAGCTGCGGATGATGACAAACCGTGAACTCAGGCTGGTGATCATCCGCTCACCGGCGTACTTGGATTTTCCGTATACAGTCGTCGGAGAAACCGGATCAAATTCATTGTACGGAGTGCTCGCACTTTGGTCAAACACATCATCCGTCGAAATCTGGATCAGTTTGCTCTGCTGCATCTCGGCCTCCATGGCGAGGTTGCGCGCACCGATTGCATTGACACGATAGGCGGCGTCCGGATCCTTGGCGCATGCCGCCACGTCCGTCATGCCCGCACAGTTGATGATGACGTCCGGACGGACGATCTTCATCTGTGTGTGAACATCCTCGCGATTTGTGACGTCAACCTCCTTGCTGTCCGTGACCAGAAGCTCGTACTTCCGGCAATCGAGCAGTTTGAGCAGCGCCGAGCCAACGTGCCCGCTTGCACCCACAATCCACACTTTCTTCATCTCAGAACCTCCCTGATCATACATCTTGCCCCCTCAAGCGGCGCAGAATGCGTCAGCATCCCACGATTGAGAAAGCAAAGAGGGGCAACGCGTGCCCCTCTCCTGGTGAACATGTTACTCTTTAGACATATTGTAACACTTTTTCTCTTTTTCGTCAATTGTCCTATTGATGTCGACAGGATAGAATGCGGCAGACGCCGTCTCCACGCCTTGGTCTGAATCTCCCGTCAGCGTCAGGCAGGCGAGCTGCCCTGCTTGCAGTTTTCGCAAATATAGTGCAAATTCAATTCATACGAAATAATATCCACCCCAGAACGCTCCCTCAGAAGCGGGAGAAGATCTCCAACCTCAATATCGGCCATTTCCCCGCAGCAATCACAAATAATATGATCATGCGGGATGACATTTTTGTCATAGTACGCTCTCTGTCCGTGCATATTGACACGGCGAATGAGGTTCTGTTCCGTCAGTACATTCAGATTGTTATACACGGTTGCCAACACAATCGACGGCATTTGCTCTCTGGCCAGGACATAGATTTCTTCCGCTGACAAATGCTTCTCCGACTGCTGGATGATGGATAAAATCAGCTGCCTTTGCTTTGTCATCTTTTCTCCTCCTGTTCCTGTACAAAAATCTTACAATATCTTTTTATTTTTATACCATATTCCGTTGCCGTCGTCAATGGTATTTAGCCACTTTTCTCTTATTTTACGCAATATCTTGTATTTTATATTGTTATTTTGTACAATGTTAGTAAGAAAGGAAGGATTTTTATGCGTATTGTCACAACAGCACAAATGAAACAAATTGAACGCCGCGGGGACGAATCCGGGATTTCCTACCTGCAGATGATGGAAAACGCCGGAACCGCCGCCTACCGGCTGCTGCGGGAGCGCTATCCAAAGTCTCAACGGCTTGTTGTCTACTGCGGCAAAGGCAACAACGGCGGGGACGGGTTTGTCGTCGCGCGTCTGGCGGCACAGGACGGTTTGGATGCCTCTGTCATTTTGGTAGAAGGCAAGCCGGTTACACAGGACGCCATCACAAACTTCTCCCGCCTGCCGGATACGGTTTCCATCTCCGAGATTGGAGGCGATCTTCCAGTAGGCGATGTTATCGTAGACGCCCTATATGGCACCGGCTTTCATGGGACACTCCGTCCCAGCGGCGCGCTCGCCTGTCAGCAGATGAATCAGAGCGGTGTCCCCGTTGTCGCGCTGGATCTGCCCAGCGGCTGCTATGCCGACTCCGGCGACGCCTGTCCCGGAGCCGTTCATGCTTCCCTCACGGTTGCATTTGATTCCTGGAAACGGATTCATCAGCCCGCTTCGTCCCTGTGCGGAGACTGCGTGCTGGCGGACATCGGCATTCCGGAGCACTGTCACGACGATTTGATATAGGATCCGGTGCAACCGGCGCGGGACAAGTCCGCCACTCCCCTTTTCCCAGCTGCCAATACGTCGCAAAAATCCCCGATTTCTCACGAAACCGGGGATTTCTTTTGTCCGACTATTCAACTGCTTTCAGTGATTCCACCATCTGAATCGTCGAAATCCGGTGTCTCATAAACAGATTGACCACAACCGCCATATTGCAGGGCGCCAATAATGTGAGCGCCGCCAGATGCGGGCTGAACAGATAGGAAAGCGGGGCAAAATCATACAGCGAACGGCACGCAAACCAAAAAAAACCTGCGGCAGTCCCCAAGTGCTGAGGAAGAATACAGAGTATCACAACAGCCTAAAGACAGGCTAAATCTCCTGTGGATTCTCAAACA
>JBJEZE010000055.1:11767-49540 GCA_051887235.1 Butyricicoccus sp. | reverse complement strand
CCGCGTTTGACACCCACCGCACCGCGCGGAAACCGACAAAAAAATAATATGGCAACCCCCGCTCTCCGTGCGATTCGCGTCGTACGGTGATCGCTGGCACGATGTCGGTTATGTGTTCACACAGGACAACGGTCTACCGATAAACCCAACAAGCATAACCAGCTGGCTGAGCAGCTTCGGCGAAAAGAATCACCTCTCTCATATTCACCCACACGCATTCCGGCACACCGCAGCTTCTACCATGATTGCGGATGGTGTCGATCATGTGCCGACAGCTTGAATTTTGCCCGTTTTTTCAGAGCATTCACCCCAAATTCACCCCAAACGGGAAAATTCAGGATTGGAAACCCGCCTGAAAATACAGAAAAAACCGCCATTTCACGAAGAAACAGCGGTTTTTTATGGTGGACCTGAAGAGGATCGAACTCTCGACCTCCGCGTTGCGAACGCGGCGCTCTCCCAGCTGAGCTACAAGCCCTTGCAACGGAAAATATTATAGCACAGTTCAGCACGATATGCAATAAAATTTTTCAATTTTTTTCAAAAGCAATACTGAATCAGCCCGCCCTTTTTCCGGTAGCCGGTATCCCACAGCTGACGGAAATCCAGCCACCTCCATTCTCCGTAGGTGACTGCCTTGACCAGAAAGAGATCGTCCGCCTGCTGATAGCCGGTCAGCATATACCAGTGCCAGACATAATCCGCCAGATCGGGATTCTTATGGCGCAGCGTCAGGCAGGGAACCGGAAGCCCCGCGTCAATCTGCTTCATCATGACCTGTTCCGCCGTTTGTACCGGCTCCGAGCCGTGAATTCCATTCATGTGCAGCCGGTATTCCCCGTGCTCGCGCAGATAGCGGCCAAAGCCATGGATATACAGTTCCAACGTATCAATGCCGCCCATGCGCGGGCGAAGATACGGTCTCATGACTTTCGCGAAGGCCAGATAGTCCTCCCGCGTCAGACGATTCCGATCATAGGGATAGATGTGTTCCAGCCCTTTTTCACGGGCCAGATATACGCAGCTGTCGCAGGCCGCAACCGCGCCGCAGCCGCCAATCCGCATCCAGCGGTCGGTAAACCATTCTTGATACCCTCCATAGCACCGGTCAATGGTGAAATAGTTCAGTTCGCGCATGGTTTCTGCTCTCCGCTCAGCACCAGCAGGCGCTGTATTTCATCAAAAGGATGGACGGATGGTAGGACAGCTTCGCCTTGCGCAGGTTTTCCATCCCCATATCCTCTTCCCGATTGATGTACTGTACCTCCGGATACTTCTGCTGGATGCTGCGTACAAACTCACGGTTGATCATCTGATAGGCGCCGTTGACGGATGTATCCGCTTTTTCCAGCCGGACATCCACGCTGTGTCCGCCATTCAATTCACCAATCGTAAACGCAACCATGCGATCCTCGCAGAACAGCGCGCCGCCGATCAGCCCAAGCTCGGAGAAATGCGCAAAGCACTGCTCCACTACGTTCTGCTCCGCATCCTGCATGTCATTCTGTTCCTGATGCCGCTCCTCCCAGTCGCTGAGCAGTTCGCGGCACTGAGAAAAGTGTCTCGGCTCCAGCGGCTCAAACCGCCAGTCCGGATGCTCCTTTTCAAAGCGATTGCAGTGGTTTCGTTTGTTTTGCAGCTTTTTTCCGCGCAGAGATGCCAATTTCTCAGTCTCATAAATATAATCTGCAGTATCACGGTTTTGCTCAAACACAAATGTATCCGGAAATTCCATCTCCAGCCGCTGCTTCTGCGCTTCCGTCATGCCGTTGATCACCAGCGGCAGACCCCGACGTTCCGCTATGCGTTTCATGCACAGCACCGCCGAACGCAGCGAGCCGCTGCCAAACGGATAGGCAAACGACAGCTCATCCGCCGTCTCGTACTTGGCAATCATCCGGCTGCCAAGCTGACCGGCCTGCTGGCCAAACACGCTTCCCCACAGGTACAATGTACCGAAGCAGCCCATAGATGCCATGCTGTCCTCTTTCTCCAGCAGCGGGGCAATCCACCGGCGGTCATTCAGTGTGACGGGACGCAGCACCGGCATAGGGCAGCACACAGGCTCCTGAACCGTGCAGCTGGTCTTCCGTACGGTATTTCCACAGACAGCATATATTGCATTGCAACTGTTTTCCTGCTTCTGTTTTTCTGTTCGAATCACAAAAATACTCCTTTCATCTGTCAAAGGAACAGAGGTATTCCTGTTTCAGTTTACTATATATCTTCCTATATATACGACAGGTTTTGCAATCTGTCAAGTCCATTTGCGTCAGTTTCACTCAATTTTTACAATTAGAACGAATACTTACCCCTGTTTTGTTTCAAAGTTGTTTCATTTTCCTGCTATCCCTTTTCCCGACCTCCGTGTCACTGTTATACTGAAATAGAACTACATTCCATTTCTTTCAGGAGGATCTCTATGAAGCAATTCTTACTTCGTTACACAACTCTCATCTTTGGTGCCGTAGTCGCCGCCTTTGCGCTGGAGGAATTTCTGGTTCCCTCCAACATTCTGGACGGCGGTATCGTCGGCATCAGCATCATTCTCAGCAGCATCACACCCATTTCTCTGAGTATACTCACCATATGCCTGAACCTTCCGTTTGTATTCATCGGCGCCTCCCAGCTGGGAAAACACTTTGTCCCGCGTACCCTGACCGCTATGGCCGTGTTTTCGATATTTCTGGAAATCTTTCGCCGCTGGCATTATAACGTCACGGACGACCCTCTGCTGGCGACGGTTTTCGGCGGTGTGATTTTAGGCTTTGGTGTCGGACTGATCATCCGCAACGGAGGCTGTCTGGACGGCACGGAATCGCTGGCCATCATCGTCTCCAAAAAGACCTCCCTGTCCGTCGGTCAATTCGTGCTGTGCTGCAACATCGTGATCTACCTGATCGCCGGCCTGCTGTTCGGTCTGGACCGCGCGTTATACAGCCTGCTCACCTATTTCATCACGTCCAAGGTGGTGGACTACATCAACACCGGACTGGATCAGGGCAAGGCGGTCATCATCATCACCAACGAGGGACGGCAGATTGCAGAAGACATCTACCACACACTCGGCCGAACCGTCACGCTGATGCCCGGCACAGGTCTGATCTCGGGCGAAAAAAATGTTTTGTACTGCGTCATCACCCGCATCGAACTCCCCATTCTCCGCAAGATCATCGAAAAAGACGATTACTCCGCGTTTATGACCATCTCAGACGTATCCGAAATCGTGGGACATCACATCAAACGCTCCGGGTCGCTCCCCGCATCCAGCGAATAACTGCACATTCACACTCATCCGCTGCGGCTCATGCATCGCAGCGGATTTTTTATTCGCATTGTTCTTCCAGCAGCACCATCGCCTTCCGGTACTTTTCCCGCCGCTTTGCCGCGCTGTCGTCCGCACAGGGCATCCGGGTCGGATCGCTGTTGTGCCGCAGGTCAGCCAACTTCACAGCACGTGCAATCGGGTTTCCGCCCAACCGGCGAACGTAGTCCAGATATGGCTCGGCGGGATCATGCGTCAGCAGACGGACCGCCTCCAGCACTTCCGGAGCGAATCCCTCCCGTTTCAGATCCTCCAGCGTCCACTCCGTGTCCTCCACGACATCGTGCAGCAGTGCCGCTGTGGTGCTGTTTTCGTCGTTCATCTGTTCCGCCACATGGATCGGATGAAAAATATACGGCACACCGCTTTTGTCCACCTGCCCATGATGGGCCTGATAGGCCAGCCGCATCGCATGCCGCGTCTGTTCGGTATAGATCAAGTCGCTCCCCTCCTGCACCGGATGAAAAAGGGCGCCGGATGATGCATCCGGCGTCCTGTCACAGTTGTTTCCGTCTTATTTGTTTTCATCCTCAGCTTGCGCTGCCCTGTCTGCGGCGAACCACAAACCAGTAGACCGCAAATCCGCCGCCGCACAGCAGGACAATCACCAGAAGGATTGCCCATGTCGGCACACCGCGGGAGATCACGCTGTTGGCCGGGACATCGCCATTGGCTGCTGCGCTGCCGCCAACCGTAACCGCTTCTTCCTCGCCGTACGTTTCATCCACGTCTCCGGTATCCAGCGTCGTTCCATCCGCGCTGTTCCACAGCTGGATGCCATCCGTTCCGTCCGAAACCACCGATGTATCGGTATCCACAGTCGGAATCGTGTCCTCAGACGGGTCGATGATGCTGCTCGTCGTACCGGCAGTGTCTGTACCGGTTGTCGTGTCGGTCGTTCCGCTTGTACCCGGAGTAACGACAGAAGACGTTCCGCCCGTCGTCGAATTGCCGCCGACGACTGTACCCGGCGTCGTGCTGGGCGTTGTCGTGCTCGTGCCACCCGTTGTCGTGCCTCCGGTCGTTGTGCCGCCCGTTGTCGTACCGGAACCCGTTGTTGTACCGGAACCCGTTGTTGTATACGCCGAAATCGAAATCTTCAGCTTCGTGCTGTTGTTCCCGGCCGCATCCTGTGCGACAACATACAAATCGCGGGCATCCAAACGCAGACCGCTGATGTCCAGCGTGGTCTCGCCCTTCTTGATCGCAAACTTGTAGCCTTCCGAAATCATTTTGTTCGGAACAACGCCCGGGTTGGAGACCTTCAGATAGCCAGTTGCCTTTTCGTTGGACTTGATCTTGATCTCTGTCACCAGCGTGCGGACACCGTTTTTCACCTTATATACACGCTGTGCGCTGGTGCACGAGATGATCGGCGCGGTTTTATCCGTCTTTTTCACCTTCAGCGTATATTCCCGCTTGGAGCCGTCCGCCGCCTTGACCTCAATGCGCAGCGTTGCGGTGCTGCGTCCGCTTGCAAACATAAGGCTATATCTCTGGTATCCATTATAGGACTCTTTCACCAAAGTCTTGTCTTTCCGCATGCTGTCCGCACTCACGCCGCTCTCACCGTATACATGGCAGGAGGCCGTGCTGTCGCTCTTTCTCAGCCACAGATAAACCACGGACGGATCACTGTCCGTCTTGGCCGTGTACTCCAGCTGGCCCGGATCAAACGCCCGGTCCATCGTAAATCCGTCATTCGCGTTGATCTGCGACAAGCTCACGGACAGCTGCTCCAGCTTGCAGTTCTTGCTGTTCAGCGAAATCTCGTATTCGGTTTTGGAGGATTTTGCCGTAATGGTCTGGCTCTTGGATTCATAGCCGTCCGCAGTGGCAGTAATCCGGTACTTCTCGCCCTCCACCAGACGATATGTATGCGTGCCCTTCTTGGACTTGACCGCATCAATCTTGGAGTCGCCGTGCTTGACCGAGACCGCCGCCGACTCCGGCGTGAGTACCAGCTTGGCCGTCACAACCGCCGCAATCGTATCGCTCTTGACGGTTTGTTCCGTGCCGTCCTTGTTCTGAACGCCAATCCACACCTTGCACTCGCCATCCGGCAGTTTGCTCAGCGTAATCGTGTTCGTTCCCTTGGAGACGTCTTTCTGATTGCTCTGAAAGACTTTCGGCTGAGACGCATCCGCCGCTGTCACCTTATAGTATACCGTAGCATCCTCCGAAACCTGAAAGGATACCGAACCGGTGGTCGTGTCCTTGACATGCCGCTGCGCGGAAACCTTGGTCAATTCCGCCAGTCCATCCGTCGGCTCCGGATCCGGTTCCGGCTCCGGCTCGGGATCCGGATCGGCTGCTGCCTTTTTGGTCAGGGCAAACAGTCCGCCGGTCGTCTGATAGTACAGCACACTGCTGTCCATCGCGGCCGCGCCGATACCAGCGCCCTTTTTGCTGTCCTCCGGTGTGTACAGCACATCCGCCTCATTGGCCGTGCTGCTGCTCTTATCCAGGAACGAGTACAGGCAGCCGTTCTCGTCGTCCGTAGTAAAGTAAATGCGCGTGCCGCCGCCCACAGTGACCGCCAGCGGGGCCTGCTCACAATATCCCTTGGTCTCCACACTGTATACCTGCACAAAGCCGTCGTTCTCGTCAAACTTCATGACTTTCAGGCTTCCTGTGGAATCCAGTCCCTTTACGCCGACATAGATGCGGTTATTCAAAATGGTCGGGGTTGATTCCGTCGGACCACCCAGCTCGTAGCTCTGTACGTCACCCAGCATGCCGTCGCTTTCCAGCGCGACACGGTACAATGTACCGTTGGACGCCGTGAAGTAAACCGCATCGTCATCCTCCACGACCGACGAACGGATCGCTCCGTCCAGTCCGCTCTCGCTGTCCACAACCGTGCCGTCTTCCGCATTCACGGAATACAGCGTCCCGGCCTCCGAACCAAAGACGACATACTCCTCTGTCGCATACGCTCCGGCGCCGTTGTATCCGTCTGTGTTTTCCGTCTTCCACAGGCACTCTTTGCTCTCAGTGCTTTCCTCGGCGTCCTCATCCTCCGCCGTCAGGCAAACAAACGCGCCATCCGTCGTACCGGTATAGATTTTGCCGTCGTGATACGTAATGGGGCAGGTTCCCTCACCGCCCAGTTCTTCGCTGACCCACAGGGAATCCAGCGTCTCCTCGTCAAAGGCCTGCACACGTCCGTCGCTGAGGCGGACAAACACCATGCCGTCTCCGACCTCCGGCTGTTCCTGCGCGGCATCTGCCTCCATCGTCGGACTCTGTTTGATGACAGAGCCGTCCTCCTGATCCAGCTTGTACAGGACATCTCCCGCCGCGGCATAAATGGCGTCTCCCGTCACAACGGCCGGACCAGCCGAACCAGAAGCGATGCGAACCGCCCATTTTTCCTCTGTTGTATCCGCAGATGTCGGACCCTTTCCATCAGCCACATTGTTCTGTGAGCCGAGTGCCATTGGCATCATTCCCCCGATCACTGCCGCGCAGAGCGCCGCAGAAATCCACTTGGAAAAGCGTCGTTTCATCGTCCTCTCCCCTTTCACAACTCATTTGATTCGTATGCCTTTACATGTTAGCACATACTTATCGATTCTATGTATACTATACACTCTTTTGAAGGGATTTACAATCATTGTTTTGCATTTTTGCGGTTATTCCTCACACGCAGAAAAGCAGCCGGACGGCAAACGCATTTGCGCTTCCTCCGGCTGCATCGCAAGATGGACGATTTCTTTGATTCGGTTACTCTGCCGCAGCAGTCTCCCCCTCACTGCACCAGTGCGGGCTGCGCAGGACGTAAATGACGACACAGATTAGCGTAGACAGCGCCGATCCGCCGGCGATGGCAAGTCCCATCGGGAACAGCGTCTGCGGGAACAGCATGGAGGTCAGGAGAGCGCCCGGGATGCGGGCAACGAGAATGGAAATACAGTTGTGCAGGAAGGACAGATACGACCGTCCGTATGCGCAGAAATACCCGCTGAAGCAGAAATGGAATCCCGCAAACGTGCAGTCCCACACATAGCCGCGCAGATACTGCGCACCCATGAACACAACGTCGCTGTCTCCGGTAAACAAACTCAGCAGCTGCGGCGAGAAAAACTGGCACAGCACACCCACAATCAGACCGAACACGGTGGTCACAGTGATGGCATAGCGAAGGGCCAGGCGGCTGCGGTCGTGCAGTCTCGCTCCGGCGTTCTGCGCGCCGATCGCGGATACCGAGGACAGCATAGCGGACGGCACCAGGAACAGGAAGCTGATGATCTTTTCCACAATGCCCACGCTGGCTGCCGCCACGACGCCGCGTTGGTTGGCAATCGCCGTGATGACCAGAAAGGAAACCTGCACAAAGCCGTCCTGCACGGCAATCGGGATGCCGATACCCAGAATACTGCGCATCATCCGGCTCGAGGGGCGAAAATCCGCGCGGTGAACGGTCACGCCCAGCGGTCTGCGCCGCAGGACAACAAGCGCGGCAAGGACGCTGATGGTCTGCGAAATGACCGTCGCCAGCGCCGCGCCGGTTGCCGCCATGTGCAGCGGTCCGATCAGAACAACGTCCAGCGCCAGATTGATCACACCGGCCAGCGCGACAAAGTACATCGGTGTTTTGGAGTCTCCCAGTCCACGGAACACACAGCTGATGACGTTGTACGCCGTGATGAACGGCACACCGGCAAAGCAGACCAGTAAGTAGGAGTGCGTCTGCGCAAACGCCTCGGACGGCGTGGACAGCAGACGCAAAATGCCATCGGTTGCGGCGATCAGCAGACCGGTCGCCGCCAGCGACACCACCAGAAACAGCACGACTGTGTTGCCGATGGTCTTGGAGGCCTGTTCCGGTCTGCGCGCACCCAGCGCACGGCTGATGGTCACCGTCGAGCCCATCGCCAATCCTATGATGATAACCGTTACCATGTGCATAATCTGGCTTCCGACCGACACCGCTGTCGTGGAAGCGGCTCCATTGAACTGTCCGATCACAAACAAATCCGCCAAACCATAAAATGTCTGCAAAAAACAGGACAGCAAATACGGCAGAGAAAACTGCAATAAGATCGACAGCATATTCCCTTTTGTCAAATCCTTCTGCATAACTGTGTAAACTCCTATCTGTTCCAAAACATCTGTAGTCCAGTGTACCGTATTTGTCACAGGAATGCAAGGGATGGAGCAGAGCAATGCGTCGCCGGTGTTATCAAAGTCTTCCCATTTTCCGCAGATAGCGTTCGGCCGCATCCGCGCAGCGCGCGCCGTCCGCTGCCGCCGTGACCGCCTGCCGGAAGCTCCCGCTTCTCAGGTCTCCGGCGACAAACAGTCCGTCCAGCCCCGTGCAGCCGTCCTCGCGCGCGATCGGATAGCCTTCCGCGTCCCGCGTCAGCTCTTTGGGCAGGTACGAGGCCTCCGGCACTGCGCCGATGGATACAAACACACCGTCCACCGCCAGTTCCTTTGCCCCTCCGGCCGGTTGGGACAGCTGTACGGACTGCACCAGATCCGTCCCGTCGATCCGGGTGATCTCCGTGTTCCATAGATAGGCAATATTGCTCTGCTCGCGCAGCTGCTCCTGCCGCATCGGGCTCGCCCGCAGCGTATCCCGGCGGTGGACGAGATAGACCCGTTTGGCCAGACCGGACAGCAGCAGTGCCGTGTCCGCCGCACTGTCTCCTCCGCCGACTACCGCCACATCTTTCCCACGGAACAGTGCGCCGTCGCACGCCGCGCAGTAAGAGACGCCGCGTCCGGTCAGTCGCTGTTCCCCCGGAACGCCGAGCGCCTTTCTTCGCGTACCGGTCGCCGCAATGACCGTCGGCGCAGTCAGCGTGGTTCCATCGCTCAGTTCGGCTGTCCAGACCGATCCCTCCCGGTACAGCTTCGTGACCTGTCCGTTCTGGAACGGTGCGCCCAGCGATTTGGCATGGCGGTACATGGCCTGTGCCAGCTCCACACCGGATACCTCCGGGATGCCCGGATAATTATCCACCCGCGCCGCCTGGGCAATCTGTCCTCCGGCTGCTCCCATTGCTTCCAGCGTCAGCCCCTGCAGTGCCGCGCGCTGAACATAAATCGCAGCGCTCAGCCCGGCCGGACCGGCGCCAATCATCAAAACATCCATCCGTCGTTCCTCCCCTCACCGAGGTAGTTTGTCCGGATGGATGCATTGTATACAAAAATTCTCGTTACTTGTCGTTCCAGCCGGTCAGATCTTTGATCACCTCGCCGGCGATAATCAGCCCTGCAACCGACGGAACAAACGCGTTGCTTCCGGGCACACTGCGTTTGGGTGCACCGGTGCGCGTCTCGCCGTCAGGCCGTTCGCTCTTCTCCCCGCTGATCTCCGCATCGACCGTCGGCGAGATAGGCTTCTCCTCCGAATAGACCACTTTGAGCTTCCGGATGCCGCGCTTTTTCAGCTCCCGCCGCATCACACGTGCCAGAGGACAGACCGAGGTCTTGTAGATGTCCGCCACGCGGAACGCCGTCGGATCCATCTTATTTCCCGCTCCCATCGAGCTGATGATGGGGACGCCGGCCTTCTCCGCCTGCTCCACCAATTCCAGCTTGCCCGTGACCGAGTCGATCGCGTCCACAATATAATCATACTGAGTGAAGTCAAACTGACCAGCTGTTTCCGGGGTATAAAAGGTTTTATGCGTGTGCACAACGGCATTCGGGTTGATGTCCAGAACGCGCTGTCTGCCCACATCGACTTTGTATTGTCCAATCGTGCTCTGCGTCGCGATGATCTGCCGGTTCAGGTTGGTCAGGCAGACCGTATCGTCGTCGATCAAATCCAAGGTGCCAACGCCGCTGCGCGCCAGCGCCTCCATGACATGGCCGCCGACGCCGCCGATGCCGAAAATCGCCACGCGGGCGCTGTATAACCGCTGCATTCCCGGCTCTCCCAGAAGCAGTTCGGTTCTTGAAAAAGGATGTAACATGTTTTCTCCTCCGTTTCTGGGATGATTGTATCACATCCGTCAAAAAAACGCCACCGTAGATTGCTCTTGCATCCCGCAGCAAAGTTCGATACAATGAGAGGGCAAATCCAGAAGAAAGGACGATACCATGAACCTGATCGTATGCCTTGACAACAAAAACGGGATGCTGTTTCACCAGCGGCGGCAAAGCCAGGACCGCGTCGTGCGGGAACACATCTTACAGCGCACCGCAGACGGTGTTCTGCGGATGAACGCCTATTCCGCCAAACAGTTTGCCGCGGAGGACCGCATCTGCGTCGACGAGGAGTTTCTGGATAACGCAAAAGAGGGGGACTACTGCTTCGTGGAAACCAGCGACATCACACCGTATACGGACGCGATCCGGCAGGTGATTGTATACCGCTGGAACCGGGACTATCCGCATGACCGGGTATTCCCGCTGTCGCTTGACGGCTGGACGAAGCGATCGTCCGTGGAGTTTGCCGGATTCTCTCACGAAACCATTACGGAGGAAGTGTATCAACGATGAAACAAATCAAACGAATTGTTCTGCCGCTTCTGCTGGCGCTGGGCCTTGTGCTGTCCGGATGCGCCGAGGTCAGTTTGGAGCCGCAGAGCCGCATTGACGAACAGAGCGTCAGCTCACTCAGCGACATTCCAGCGTTTTCGGAAGATCCTTATGTTGTCCTGAACGACAATCAGCCGGAATTTGACGACGACGAAAAGACGACTGAAGCGTTTGAATATTACAGCGAACTGGACGAGCTTGGACGATGCGGTGTCACCTTTGCCAACGTATGCCGCGAGACCATGCCGACCGAAGAGCGCGGCTCCATCAGTTCGGTAAAACCGACCGGTTGGGTACAGGCACAGTACGATTTTGTAGACGGCAAGGCGCTGTACAATCGCTGCCATTTAATCGGCTATCAGCTGACGGCTGAGAACGCCAACAAGGAAAATCTTATCACCGGAACCCGCTATATGAACACGGAAGGCATGCTGCCGTTTGAAAACCTGGTAGCCGACTATGTGAAGGAGACCGACAACCATGTCTTATACCGTGTGACGCCCATTTTTGAAGGTGACAATCTGGTTGCCAGCGGCGTACAGATGGAAGCCCTGTCGGTCGAGGATGACGGAGATGGAATCTGCTTCAATGTCTACTGCTACAACAACCAGCCCGGTGTGGAAATCGACTACGCCACCGGCGAAAACTGGCTGGCTGGCGACCAGCCGGCGGAGTCGGCGGAGGACGAAACGACCTATATCCTGAATACCAGCGGGAAAAAGTTTCACAAACCGGACTGCTCCAGCGTCAAGCAGATGAAGGAGAGCAACAAACAGTCATACACCGGTTCGCGGGACATGCTGATTCAGCAGGGATATGAACCGTGCAAACAGTGCAAGCCATAAGACAAAGGAACCGGCTCGTTGGAGCCGGTTCTGTTTTTATCTCTTCACATTTCCAATGTCTGTGACAATCTGATAGCCAACCGAGGATACCCGGCGCTCCAGACAGCCGCGGCACTGCGCCGCTTCGTCGCCGGTACAGATTTTGTTCTCGTACAGCTCATACAGCTTGCGCACTGAGACCGGAGACAGATTGGGCATGACGACATTTGCGCCCGCCTTGAGTCCCAGCTCGCGTCCCTGCGGATGGATGGTTCCCAACGCCGTGGTGGACGGCAGCAATGCGTGTGGAAACAGCAGGCGCAGAATGGAAATCAATCGCAGCGTGAGCTGCATACTGCCGTTGTGCTGGTCTGCAAAGGGCGTCTCCGCGTGGGTCAGATACGGTCCGATTCCGATCATATCCGGCTGCAAAGACTGCAAAAAGCGTAAGTCTGCGATCAGATGTTCTGTCGTTTGGTACGGCGATCCGACCATAAATCCCGAACCAACCTGATACCCGATCTCTTTGAGCGCAAACAGGCAGTCTTTGCGGTTCTGCAGCGACATGCTGTCCGGATGCAGACGGCGGTAGTGCTCGTCGGATGCGGTCTCATGCCGCAGCAGATAGCGGTTCGCCCCCGCGTCAAACAGCGCCTGATAGCTCGCGCGCGGCCGTTCCCCCACCGACAGCGTAATGGCACAGTCCGGAAATTCTTTCCGAATGGCGGAGACAATCGAACACAGCCGCTCGTCCGTATAATACGGGTCTTCTCCCCCCTGCAAAACAAAGGTGCGGAAGCCCAACGCATAGCCTTCCCTGCAGCAATCCAGTATCTCGTCGCGCTCCAGCCGATACCGCACCGCATGTTGGTTTCCATGGCGGATGCCGCAGTAATAGCAATCGTTCTTGCAATAATTCGTAAATTCAATCAGTCCGCGAATATAGACATCCGTCCCGTAGACCTGCCGTCGGACGGCGTCCGCCCGTGTGTGCAGCAGTTCGTCTGCTTCGCCGGTTTCCAACAGCGCCTTCAGCTGGTCATCCGGCAGATCGCGATCCTGTTCCAGCTGTCGAACCAGTACTTCCCAATGGTTCATCGTTTCTTCCCCCTTTGCAAGCAGGTATAACCCAGTAATTCTATATGATGAAATGATACTGGGGAAATGGGATTTTGTCAAGCAATGCCGCCGGTCTTTCCGATTATTTTTCCGTTTGCGGCACACGCGGGTAATAGACCGGAAGCTCATACGCTCCTTGATATGTAATCTGATTTTTCACATACTGATAACTTCCATCTTCCGATTGTCGAATCGTCACCTCGTGCGTAAACAGGCAATCTTCTTTATAATCATTGCAGCGAACGTCTACCACAAGAGAAACTGTCCCATCCGCATTATCCTGTTTTTCAACCACATCCGGCTCAAGTCCCGGATAATATGTTAGATGATCCGCGCCAATTTCCTGCCACGGATACCATTGGTTTTCTTCATCATACGAACAGCGCTCTCTAAACTCGTCCCATGAAATATCAAAAAACGGTTTCATCACAGACTCGAATACATCCGCTGAAATTGTTCCACTATTTTGAGTATAATAATGATCGTACTTTACACGATAGAAAAATTCAAACAAATCATTGAAACACAGTTCTCCAAAATCCGAGCTGTCCCAATCGCAGGTAAACAGGTTATTTCCCTGATACCCTATTGGAATAATATACTGAGCATTCAAGTCATACAGTTCTTTGTTTACCGGTTCCAATCGAATCATCGAATAATCATCATAATGCGGATCCGACGGCTGAATTTGCAAATAAAAATTTCCTGCCTCTGTCAAGTCCCAATCCAGAACGTCGCATTGCACGGTATCGTCAACATATGGATCGTCTGTTTCATCCCATTTCACAGATATTGCGACATACTGCTTTTCACCCCCGTGAAAGGCAAGCTGTCGAAACTGCAGGTCCCCCGTAGAAGCTATGGAAATCAATGTTTGTTCTGCGTCTTCCTGTTCCGTCACTGATTCCCAAAAACGATAGAAGCTCTCCGAATTTGCAAGATAACTCGGATATGTTTCATCGCTGTCAACAACCGGATACCCTTCTTCAATGAATTGGTCTTCAATGGCATCAATACTCTGCTGGGACAGCACGATGTCATACGGAAAATACTCTTCTTTCTTTTTTTCTGCATAAATATATTGTTCTTTATATTGATCCGCAATTTTTAGAGCTTGTTCTGCTATCTCTGCCACGTCCGGAGACATTCCATTTTCTGTTCCATCTTCCATTTCAGAGACAACGCCGGATCCTTCGGCCGGGATTTGGCTGTTTTTCGAATCTGTCGAACGGCTGCACCCCTCCAAAGCCAGTAGCCCCAGAATGCATAAACTCAGAATAGCCATACGTCTTTTCATGGTATCCTCCTACCGCAATACTCTCTAAACTACAACGCCGGAGAACAGATCCTTCTCTGCTCCCCGGCATTTGTTTTGTTGTTACTCTCTCCGCAACGCGTCAATCGGGTTCAAATGCGATGCCTTGATCGCCGGAATCAGACCGAACACCACGCCGATTACCATGGAGAATACCACAGCGATCAGAATCGCGGGGATGCTGACGGCGCTCGGTGTGCCGGTCAGCCTGCTGATAACCTGCGCCATGATAACGCCCACAATGACGCCAATCACGCCGCCCAGGCTGGTCAGAACGCCTGCTTCTGTCAGGAACTGCCAGCGAATGCTGCTGTCCCGCGCGCCGATGGCTTTTTTCAAACCGATTTCACGGGTTCGTTCGGTAACAGACACCAACATGATATTCATGACGCCAATGCCGCCGACCAGCAGCGAAATGCTGGCAATCCAGATCAGCTGCATGTTGGTTGAGCTGGACAGGGACTGTAATTTTCTCGCCTGTTCGCTCATGTCCGTGCTCTGATACGACAGATTGGAATCATTGGACACACTCAGCGTCTCGTTGATGATCTCCGCCGCCTTGTTGCCCGCCCGCGTCATATCATCCGTACTCGTCGCGCGGATGGACACCATCTCCGGTTCGTCGTACCGGTAAATGTTCGGCCACTGCACGATGGGAATAAAAATCGTACCGCTGCTGTCGCCCATGTACATATAGTAGTCCTCCAGCGAGTTGATCACCGGCTCGCTGTCGGACGACGGCGACGCGATGCCGACAACCGTGTACGGTTCGCCCTGAATCTCAATCTGTTTGCCCACCGGGTTTTCGTTGAGGAACAGCGACTGCACCGCGGTTTCGTCCAGCACGGCGACCTTGCGGAACTCGGTAAAATCCTTTTCCACCAGACCGCGTCCATACACAATCTGATACTGATTGGTGGACAGATAATGCTGATCAACGCCGTTCAGCGCACCGTTGAACGCCGTATTTTTGTAATACGTGTTGTAGACATAGGTGCGCTGCACAAACAGCGACGCCTGCTCCACCACATCCAGATCCTCGATTTTCTGGCGGGTTTCCTCGGTGATGGACGGTACACCGTCCGGAATCGGCATGTACTCGACGTCATAGGAGGAATCTCCCTGATACAGCTTGACAACTACAGCGTTGGTGCCCGAACCGATCAGATTTTCTTTGATCTGGTCGTTGGTGCCCTTGATCGTGGACACGATGGAAATAATGGATGCAATGCCGATGATAATGCCCAGCATCGTCAGCAGCGAACGCATTTTGTGTCCCCAGATACCTTGGAAGGATAATTTGATATTTTCCAGCATACAAAACTCCCCCCTCAGTAATAGTACAGATCATCCACGGATGCATCCTGTGTCGCAGCGCCCTCGTGTACATTCTTGCCGTACGGGAACGCAATGCGCTCATCCTCGCTGATACCGCCGTTTTTGATTTCAATATACGAGCCCCACAGGCTCTTACCGGTTGTGACCGTCCGCTTTTCCAGCTTCCCGTCCTCACCGGCGACATACACATAACTCTGTCCGTTTTCCGAGCGGACAAACGCCGTCATCAGATAATACGAACTGTCGCTCTCCTGATCGTCTGTCAGACGCAGGGTGATATAACTGTCCATATCAAAATCCGCGTTACCGCTCACCTTGACGTAGAACGGGTAATACGAAGCCGTCGGGTTGCTCTCATAGTCATAGTACCAGCTGCTGTCCTGCGCCGGATAGTTTGACACGCTCTGCACGACGCCGTCATACGTTTCACCGGAATCTTCGTTGGTAACAATCACCTGCTGGCCCTGTTGCACCGTATCGCGCTCCAGCTCATGCACTGCGCTGGTGATGAAATATCCCGCATTGCTTCCGGCAATTTTGACCAGCGGTTTGCTGGTTCCCGCCTGCTGCGGCGTGCGCAGCTTGGTAACCACGCCGTTTACCGTGCTGTATACCACGCTGTTTTCCAGTTCCTTCTCCTGCTTCTGATAATCAATTTTGGCCTGACGGATTTCCAGCTGCAAATCCTTGATCTGCTGCTTCTGATCTGCCAGCATCTCATTGATCTCCGCCTGTGTATACACCGTTCCGTTGTCGACATCCGGGTCGTCCGGATCGTCATCCGAATCATCGTTCGGTTGGTCCGGCTGATCGTCCTTTGGCAGCGGATCCATCGGCTCGGAAATCACGCGTTCCACACCGCCGACCGTCATGCTCAGCATGAGATAGCGGTAGCTGCTGCTGGTCTTCTGAAACTGCATGGTCCAGCTGGCGGAATATTCTCCATCCGGCTTGGTAACCTGATCCATGGACACATCATCGTTGTCCTGTCCCTGCGAATCGCCTTCCTGCTCTTCCTCCGAATCGGTATCCGCATCGTCGGAATCCTCGGGATCCTCTACGATGACCGTTTGATCCGTGTTATCCGCGGAATCTGTCGGCTCCTCCTGTTCTGAATCGCCGGTATCGGACGGATTCTCCGTATCGTCAGCGGGATCTGAATCCTCATCCGTCCCGTCATCCGTTGTCCCGGTACCGCCGGACACTTCGTCGCCGCACAGCAAAAACTGAACATATGCCTCGTTTTCTCCGCGCGTCGCCGCAGCGATGAACGATTTGGTAAACCGGAAGGAGCTGGACCACTTGTACTGATAGGGGCTGTCTTCGGTTCCTTCACCGCCCAGCAGCTTCAATCCCTTATACGTCGGAATGGTGCTTTCCTGAGTACCTCCGGTCTGCGAACCCGAGCTTCCCGCACTCGTCGTCTGGGTGGAACCACTGGACGAACTTTGGCTGCCCGGGATCGGCACGCCCGCCCGATAGGTCTGCATGACCGCGAGCTCCTTCTGCGCCTGATCCAGTTCCAGCTGTTTTTGCTGAATGTTGATATTGCTTCGCTTCAAATCCAGCTCTTCCAGCGTGCTGTCATACGAAAACAGCTTGTCGCCGACCTTGACCGTCTGTCCCTTCGTGACAAAGATCTCGTCCACCGTCTGCGATTCTGACACGTACTCGGTCTGTAACTGGTCGGTGGACACCGTGGCGGACATGGACGAGTTGCCGTCGATCCACGCCGACGACTCGCCGACATCACTCACTGCATACACACTGACGACGCCGCCGTGAAAATGCTGATAAATTTTCCTTCCGCCAAACACACAGCCGCCTGCGACGGCGAGGATGGCCAGCACAATGGCCACATGCTTTTTGCGAATGTGGATTCGTCCGCGCAAACGCGTCCCTTCCTTTTTCGATCTCATGCGCTTCCCTCCCTCTGTCCGGCTTCGGTCAGAATGCCATCGCGGATAAAGCAGATGCGGTCCGCCTCCTCCGCCACCTCCTGAGAGTGGGTAATCATGATAATCGTGATGCCTTCCTCATGCAGCTGACGGAACATCTGCATGATCTGTTCGCCGGACTTACTGTCCAGCGCGCCGGTCGGCTCATCCGCCAGCAGCAGCTTGGGCGTTCCGACGATGGCACGGGCAATCGCTACACGTTGCCGCTGGCCGCCGGACAGCTGATTGGGCAGAAAGCTCATGCGGTCCTCCAGACCGACCTTTTTCAGCATTTCCGCCGCCCGTTCCTGCCGCTCCTTCTTCTTGATGCCGCGGTACAGCAGCGGAAGCGCGACGTTCTCGAGAGCCGTCAGTCCCGGCAGCAAATCGGCCTGCTGAAACACAAAGCCGATCACCCGGTTGCGCACATCCGCCATCTGGTTGGAGGTCAGCTTCGCCAGATCCTCGCCGTCCAGAATGCAGCTTCCCGAGGTCAGCACATCCAAACAGCCGATCAGGTTCATCAGCGTCGTCTTTCCCGATCCGGACGGTCCCATGATGGCGACATATTCCCCTTCGTCCACCGTGAGATTGACATCCTTGAGTACCGGCACGTCCAGTTTACCGGTCTGATAATTCTTATATACGTTTTCACATCTCAGCAGCATATCGTCACCCCATCGGCTCTGTCGTGCTCATGGAGGGCACGGTGCCGTCCTCCGCCGGGATCTCTTCCTCGCCGCTGTCGTCCGCCGGCAGCTCCGCCTCGTCATACGGCATGGTCTTCTGTCCTTCCTCCAGGCCTTCCTCCGGGAACGCAATATAATCGTCCTCGCTCAGGCCGTCCAGAACTGCGTACGTATCGTTAAACTCATCGTACGAACCCAGTGTAACCGTGCGCTTTTCCAACTTATTTCGGCCGGTTGCCGCCCAAATATAGCTGGTTCCGTCTTCTTCCTGCACGATGTATGCCGAAGACAGCTTGATCGCGCCTGCCTCCTCCGGGTCTTCCTCACCCAGCTGGATGTAGACGTGCTGACCCATCAGCAGATCCTCCGAACTGCTCAGCTTGACATAGAAATTATACTTGCTGGACTGTTCTCCGCTGCTGCCGTCGTCGTAATAGTTCTCACTGTCATCCTTGACCGTCTGGTCGGTATTGATCGAACTGATCGTACCGTCCCACGTCTGTGTGCTGTCCAGGCGGGAGATAACCTGTACCGCTTCTCCCTCCTGCATGGAGCCAACATTCATCTCGCTGACGGTTCCCTTGACGCGGTAGGAATTGTTCTGCAAAATCGTGATATACGCTCCGCTGTTGTCGCCGTCGTCATTGCTGCCGTCATTGACCGACTGTACCACGCCGCTGATTTTGGAATACACGACGGTTGTTCCCACCGACTTTTTGAGCTTCTCGTATTCCTGCTGCTTTGTCTTATAGTTGTACTGCTTTTCTGCGCGGTCAATCTCCGCTTCCTGAATGTCCAGCGAATACTTGAGCTTCTTGTTCGCGCTCGCGTTGTTCAGATCTTTCTGCATCTGGGCGATCTGCGTGTCGTACGCTGCAATCTCGCTCTTCATGCGCTCCAGCTCCAGCTCCATGCTCTGAATCTCCAGCTCCAGCGCCTGGATGTCGTACTTGAACAGCTTATCTCCCTTGTGGACCACATCGCCTTCCTTGACGTAGCATTTCTCCACTTCCTTCTTGCTGCTCTTGTTGACCTTCTGCACCGACTTTGCTTCCACAATGCCGCTGTACAAATTATTTCCTGACACATTGATCTGTGCAACATCCGACACCGCCTGCACGAAAACCGCGTCCGAGTTGTCACTCTGTCCGCCGCAGCCGCTCAGCAGCATCGTTCCTGTCAGCGCCGCTGCTGTCAGCGCATGAATGATAGTTCGTTGTTTCATCGTATCCCCCGTTCTCTGGAGTTCTTCACCCGCGGAAGTCCATGTCTTCCCCGACGTCTGTATTATACATGATAGTACACCGGAATACAAGAGCTACCGTCATCCTTCCGGTATCTTCTACACGCGTGAAGCGGCAACAGGCGGCGCCGAAGCACCGCCTGCACCATTTTTTATCCGTGAATGGTAATTGTGTACGCCTTCTGATACCGCGCGCCGCTTTCCAGCGCAAGCACGCCGGGCTTTTCACTGATTTCCCCTTCAAAACCGGTGTTGTCGCACCGTCCGTCCCACGGCTCCAGACAGACAAACGGCGCATTCGGCGCCGCCCAGATGCCGAAGTTCGGGAATCCGGGACAGGACAAGGAGACAAACGGCGTGCCGTCCGGCAGGGCGATACCCGCCCACGCAATCTGTCCGTCGAATATCAGCGCGTCCTGCGCAAACATGTCCTCCGCAATCGGGCATACGCCGTTGTGCACCGGCAGCGCGTAGGTGCGCGTCGTGTTGGCCGTGCCGCTGTCCCGATCCAGCAGATAATACGTCAGATCATCGCGCCCAAACCGCAGTGTGTACTCGGTCTGCACCGTGTCCGGCAGCACCGGAACGCGGAACGCCGGATGTCCGCCGATGGTGAAGTACATCCGCTCGCTGCCCGCGTTGTCCACCGTCCACTGGACGGCAAGATCGCGGCCATGCAGCGTGTGCGTCACGGTCAGCACAAAGTCAAACGGATACTTCTGCCGCGTCTCCTCCGTCGCCGTCAGGCGATGCGTGACGCTTGTGTCCGTCTTTTCCACCGCAACAAACTCGCAGTCGCGTGCAAATCCGTGCTGGCTGGTCGGATACTTCACACCCTGATAGGTAAACCCTCCGCCGTAATGCTTTCCGACATTCGGGAACAGGATGGGCGCATTCCGCTTCCAATACGCGGGGTCCGCCTGCCACAGCACTTCATGCTGCTTCTGCTTATCCCAGATGCTGCACAGCTCTGCGCCGTGATCGTCCACCGCGACTGTCAAAAACTCGTTCTCAATCGTATGCCTCATACACAACCTCCTCCGTGCTCATTCTGTTTTTCAGTATAACACAATTCACTGCATTTTCCAATCTCTCTTGACACGCTCCCTCTTTCCTCCTATAATAAGCGCAGGGAATGAGGTTCTCCCTTAGATACTACAACTATCTTAAACCGCTTACCAAGCTGATGACTTCTGTATTTCGTTTGCGAAACGCAGAAGGTGTCGGCTTTTTTGCGTTTTCACACCCTTTGGAGGTACTGCTTATGCTTCTCAGTCTTTCTCTCATGATGCTGTCCGGTCTGCTGCTGGGCTGGCTGTGCAGCCGGGTGCACCTGCCCCGTCTGTTCGGCATGATTCTGGCCGGTATGCTGCTCGGCCCGTACGTGCTGAACTGGATTGATCCCTCGATCCTGTCCATCTCGTCTGAGCTGCGGCGCATCGCACTGATTATCATTCTGCTGCGCGCCGGCCTGTCGCTGGATGTCCGCGACCTGATCCGCGTCGGCCGTCCCGCCGTTCTGCTGTGCTTTGTTCCGGCCTGCTTTGAGATGATCGGCACGGTGACGCTCGCGCCGCGCCTGCTGGGCCTTTCCATGCTGGATTCCGCCATCCTGGGTGCGGTCATCGCAGCGGTCTCCCCGGCGGTCATCGTCCCCAAAATGCTCCGTCTGATGGACGAACAGTACGGCACCGCACAGGGCATCCCGCAGATGATCCTGGCCGGCGCGTCGGTGGACGACGTGTTTGTCATCGTCCTGTTCTCCACCTTTACCGGTCTGGCACAGGGCAGCGGGGCGTCCGCATGGGATTTCCTCAGCATCCCGGTCTCCATCGTGGTCGGCATTGCCGTCGGCTGCCTGACCGGATTCCTGCTGGCAATCTACTTTGGCAAAGTCCATCTGCGCGACACGGTCAAGGTACTGATTCTGCTGTGCGTCGCGCTGCTGCTGGTCTCCGCCGAGGACATGGTTCCGGCGCTGCCGTTCGCGTCGCTCATCGCGGTCATGTGCATCGGCATCGCGTTGCAGCGCAAGCGCCGCGTCGTCGCCGCCCGTCTGTCCGCCAAATGCAACAAGCTGTGGGTGTTCGCCGAGATCCTGCTGTTTGTTCTGGTCGGCGCGTCGGTCGATCTCACGCATCTGAAATCCGCCGGTGCGTCCGCCGTTGTTCTGGTTCTGGGCGTGCTGGTGTTCCGCATGGCCGGCGTATTCGTCTGCGTTCTGGGAACCAAGCTCAACCGCAAGGAGCGCCTGTTCTGCATGATCGCATACACACCCAAAGCCACCGTGCAGGCGGCCATCGGCGGGCTGCCGCTCGCCATGGGACTGTCCTGCGGAGATGTCGTGCTGACGCTGTCTGTCGTCGCGATCCTGATCACCGCACCGCTCGGCGCATTCCTGATCGAAGGCAGCTACAAGCGGCTGCTCCGGACAGCGGAACCCCGACCTATGACAAAAAACAGTTGACTTAACCGTCAAAACCCGCTATCCTAAACAGTATTCTATCGCAAAGAGGTATTGATAATATGAATGAAAAAGAAGTGGCCGAGCTGCGCCGCCAACTGCATCCCGAGCGCAACAGCATTACCAAGCTTTACGGCTGCTATGTCAACGAAAACCGCTCGATTATCTCCACCTTTGAACAGTCCATGGTTCTGACCACCAAGGAGGAATCCGAGTCCTATCTCGCTCTGCTCAAAAAGACGCTGTCCGGCACACTGGGACGCAACCTGCTGGATATCGCGTTCAGCAACCAGCAGGTCATGCACGGTGCGGAACACGCACTGCTGATGAAGCTGCGGGAAACCCGTCTGGAGGACGAGGAAGCCCGGCAGGAATTCTATCAGAAGGTCATTTCCTCGGTCTACTTTGAGGAAAATTATCTGATTCTGCTGGCATTCAACGCCTACGACGTGCCGTACCGCGCCAAGGACGACGTGGAGCTGGAAGACAGCTCGGACGAGACCTATTCCTACATCATGTGCAGCATCAGCCCGGTCAAAAAGAGCAAACCCGGTCTGGGATACGACTACAATCAGCAGGCCTTCCACACCTATACCGGCGACCATCTGGTCTGCGCACCGGAGATCGGTTTCCTGTTCCCTGCCTTTGACGACCGCAGCACAAACATCTACAATGCGCTGTGCTACACGCGGAAAATCGACGAATGCCCGGAGGAATTCATCGACACCGTGTTCCACACCGAAATCCCCGTCCCGGCAGCCGAGCAGAAACGGAGTTTTGAAGCCGTGCTGACCCATTCGCTGGACAGCGAATGCAGTATGGAGGTGGTACAGGCCGTGCATGACCAGCTGACCACACTGATCGCGGAGCACAAGGAAAACAAAATCCCCGAACCGCTGATGATTCGCCGCGACGTCGTGGATCACGTCCTGGAGGACTGCGGCATCTCCGAAGAACACCGCACGGCGTTTGGAGAACGGTTTGACGAGGAGTTCGGCGAAGACCGCGAGGTCAGCCCCAAAAACCTGATCGACGAGAAGCGATTTGAGGTCAAACTCCCTCAGGTCAAAATTCAGGTCAAACCGGAGGCGCGCGATCTGGTTCAAACCCGCATCATTGACGGCATCAAGTACATTCTCATCCGCGCCGAAGAAGATGTGGAGGTAAACGGCGTAACCGTTCAGTTTGAGGACAGCACGACCTCACCGCTGTGCAGTTCGCGCAGCTGATCTCCCATAATCGGCTTCATCCACGCCATCGCCTGCGCGCCTGTGCAGTGTCCGGAATAAAACACGGTGTGCATCCGGCTCAGCTCACGCGCGGTCTCCTGAATATCCTGCACCTGCTGTGCCGAATACGGTGTCTTCTGCTGCATGTGGAAACCGCTGACGACAACGTCCGGATCCGAACCATACCGTTTCCGGTAGCTGTCCAGAATGTTCAAAATACCATTGTGTGCGCAGCCGGACAGCAGGACGGACTGTCCTTTCTCCCGGATCACCAGACATTGCTCATGGGCAAAGGTATCCTGCACAATCTGGTCTCCAATGTGCTGCGACAGCTGCCGGTTGCTCTGCGGCCACAGCCTCCGTCCGTCCACGCCGGAAAACAGCGACAGCTCCTCATCGATACGGCAGTCGCCATGAACCCGCCGCAGCTGCGGCAGCTGTAAGATCCGCTTGTCTATGCCGATATACCGTTCGTCATGGTAGAAATCACCCCCTGCGCTGTCCTGCAGGTAAATGACCGCATGGGGATTTTGCTGTGCAAACGTCAGCAGTCCGCCGGCATGGTCATAGTGTCCGTGACTGAGCACCACCGTGTCCACCCGGGTCAGATCAATGCCAAGTGCGCGTGCATTGTCCGCGAACAAGCCGGACGCACCGGTGTCCATCAGCAGTACATGCTGTTCGGTTTCAATATACAAACTCAGACCGTGTTCTGCGCCGCAGCCGGTACAGCCTGCGCTGTTTTCTACCAATGTAAGAATCTTCATGTTCCTTCCCTCCCTGCTCATCATACAATATTCCTTTTCGCGGCGCAATCCTTTGTTTTTTCCATCTTATGTGGTATACTAAAGGTACATAATTGTGGAAAGGACGGTAAGCACTATGGATTATATGAAAGAAGCGCTCCAGGAAGCCTATGACGGCATTGAGCAGGGCCACGGCGGCCCGTTCGGCTGCGTCGTCGTCAAGGACGGTGTCATCGTCGGCCGCGGGCACAACCGCGTGCTGTTCCGCAAGGATCCGACCTGCCACGGCGAAATGGAAGCCATTCGAGACGCCTGCCGCACGCTGGACACCCACGATCTGTCCGGATGCGAGCTGTACACGACAGCAGAACCCTGTCCGATGTGCCTTGGCGGCATCCTCTGGGCCAACATCAAGACGGTCTATTACGGTTGCAACCGCGCGGACACGGACAGCATCGGCTTCCGCGACGACATCTTTTACGACTACCTCAACGGCAAGGCTGATCTGCTCTCTCTGCAGGAGCACCAGCGCGGCGAATGCCTCAAACTGTTCCAAGCATATTCCAACCAGAAGGACAAACAGTTATATTGACTCTAAAATGCCGGAGCATTCTCTGCGCTCCGGTATTTTTCCGGTCTGTCCTGTTCCATACTGTAAACAAAAACAAACCGTGTAACAATGCTCAAAGAAAGAAGACGATTGCATGACGATACCCGAACGGCTGGCCGCGTTGCGTGAGCACATGTCCGCCAACAACATTGATGTATACTACATCCCCACCGATGACTTCCATTGTTCGGAGTATGTCGGCGATTATTTCAAATGCCGCCGCTGGATCTCTGGCTTCACCGGTTCCGCCGGAGCCGTTGTCGTCACGGCGTCCTGTGCCGGACTGTGGACGGACGGACGCTATTTCCTGCAGGCCGCACAGCAGCTGTCCGGCACCGGCATCACACTGTACCGCATGGGCGAGACGAACGTCCCCACCCTTCCGGAATTTCTCTCCCAAACGCTGACCGACGGCCAATGCCTCGGCTTTGACGGGCGTACCGTGACCGCCGACTGGGTGGACGAGCTCAAACAGATGTTGGGTGATACACGCATCGCGTTCCGCACCGATGTCGATCTGGTCGGTGACATCTGGACCGACCGTCCGCCGATGTCCTGCCAACCGGTATGGCTGCTGGACGAACGCTATGCGGGACAATCCCGCTCGGACAAGCTCTGCTATCTGCGCCGCGATCTGAAGGAAAAGCATGCGGACTGGCTGGTACTGTCCTCACTGGACGATATCGCGTGGCTTCTCAATCTGCGCGGTGACGATGTCGCCTGCAACCCGGTATTTCTGTCCTACCTCATGGTGTCGCAGGAGGAAGCGCGGCTGTTCCTCCAGCCGGAGGCGGTGGATGCGGCGGTATCCACTGCGCTGTCGATGGATCGTGTCACCTGCTTCCCCTATCCCGACATCACCAGCCACCTGTCCCGCCTGACCGACTGCACGGTTCTGCTGGACCGCCGCCGCACCAGCTGCGCACTGGTCTCTGCTCTTGCGGACAGCGTTACGGTGCTGGACGAGGTCTCCCCGACCCAGCTGTCCAAGGCGGTGAAAAACAGCGCGGAACTCCGCAACGAACGGGAAGCCCATCGCAAGGACGGCGTCGCCATCGTGCAGTTCCTGCGCTGGCTCAAGCAAACGGTCGGCAGGGAAACCATCACGGAATGCAGCGCAGCACACAAGCTGGAGCAGTTCCGGATGCAGCAGGAACACTACCTCGAGCCAAGCTTTGATCCCATTGCGGCCTACGCCGAACACGGCGCGATTGTCCACTACTCTGCCACACCGGAGACCGATCTTGCGCTGAAGCCGGAAGGCTTTCTGCTTCTGGACACCGGCGGGCAGTATCTGGAGGGGACGACGGATGTCACCCGAACCATCGCACTCGGCCCGCTGACCGAGCGGATGAAACAGCATTACACGGCGGTTCTGCGCGGCAATCTGAATCTGGCGGCAGCGGTATTCCGCTCCGGCTGTACCGGCGTCAGTCTGGACATTCTGGCCCGCGCGCCGCTGTGGGAGCAGGGTCTGGATTACAACCACGGCACAGGCCACGGCGTGGGCTATCTGCTGTGCTGTCATGAGGGGCCGAACAGCTTTCGCTGGCGCATTGCACCCAATTTGGCCGACAACGCGGTCCTGCAGGAAGGCATGATCACCTCGGACGAGCCGGGGCTGTATCTGACCGGCGAATACGGCATTCGTCTGGAAAACCTGCTGGTCTGCCAGAAACACCGTCGTACCGACTTTGGCACTTTTCTGTGCTTTGAAGCGCTGACGCTGGTTCCATTTGACCGGGACGCGATCGTTCCGGAGCAGATGACCGCCCGGGAGCGCCAGCTGCTCAACGACTATCACAAGCGGGTCTACGAGGAACTCGCACCACGTCTGACGGAGGATGACCGTGCCTGGCTGGAACAGGCTACGCAGCCAATTTGATCGCACAATCAAGCAAAATTCGCAGTTTTCAGGGGCAAACCAACGGTTTGTCCCCTTTTTTGTCACACTCTGACAGGCTGCGGGAAAAACCACGCTTGTTTTCGCTTTTTCTGCAATTTCTTTTGGTGCTCGACCCTGTTCGACAAATTCCTGTCGCATTCCATGATATAGTAGTTCACGGAAAGATTGTTCCCCCTCTGCAAAAAAAGGAGTTTTGTCATCATGAACATCAATCGAATTATTGAACAAATCGCACTGATCGACGGAGTATCTCCGGAGGACGTGCGGCGCGATATGCAGGAAGCCATCACCTTAGCCCGCAGCAGTGCGGCCTCGGACGCAAAGGAGACTTGGGACCAGCTCTCAGCCGATTCTCCTGAGGACGTCATCCTGTTCTGTGCCCGCATGCTGACCCCGTAATCTGCCATCCCTTTCACCACTGTTGAACACAGGTCCTGCTCTGCGGGACCTTTTTGTGCGTCCCTCCAAAATCCAGACATGCAAAAAGACCAGACGATGATTCGTCCGGTCTTGGTATGGTGGACATTAACGGGCTCGAACCGCTGACCTTCCGCACGTCAAGCGGATGCTCTACCAACTGAGCTAAATGTCCTTGTCAACTGCGATTAATACTATACCACAGCTTCCCATACTTGTCAACAATAATTTTTCATTTAGCAGAAATAAATTTTACGCAAAGACGGGCGACATGCCTCCGCACCCCGCCCGTCCCATTTTGTGTTACTGAATGGACAAAACCGGGTAATCCTGCGCCTCCACCGTCTTTTTGAGTACATCGTCTGCAATGTCTGCATTCAGCGTAACGACTGCCGTGCCGGCCTCGTGGCTGACCACTGCCTCGTCGACCTCCGGCAGCGCCTCCAGGCACTTCTTGACCCGTGCCTCACAATGTCCGCACATCATGCCTTCAATCTTCATTGTCTTTTCCATCGTCTTGTCCTCCTTTGGATGGGAATGCTTTCGCTTTTTATCTTTTTTCGTGCTGCGCAGATCAAACAGATTCAGCCGCAGCGCGTTGGAAACCACACAGAAACTGGACAAGCTCATCGCTGCCGCACCAAACATGGGGTTCAGCTTGAGCCCGAACAGCGGAATCCACACTCCCGCCGCCAGCGGGATGCCGATGACATTATAGAAAAACGCCCAGAACAGATTCTCGTGAATATTTTTGAGCGTCGCACGGCTCAGGCGGATCGCCGCCGGAACATCACTCAGACGGCTCTTCATCAGCACGACGTCCGCCGCGTCCATCGCGATGTCCGCCCCCGCGCCAATCGCGATGCCAACATCCGCGCGGGTCAAGGCCGGCGCATCATTGATGCCGTCGCCGACCATCGCCACCTGTCCCTGCCGTTTCAAGCGGCGGATGACCGCCTCTTTTCCGTCCGGCAGGACGCCTGCAATGACCTCGTCCACACCTGCCTGCCTGCCAATGGCGCGCGCGGTGCGTTCGTTATCACCCGTCAGCATGACAACGTGAATTCCCATATGTTTCAGCTCGGAGACTGCCTGCGGGCTGTCCTGCTTGATGACGTCCGCCACCGCAATCATGCCGATCAACGCATCCCCCTGCGCAAACAGCAGCGGTGTTTTCCCCTGTTCGGCCAACTGCTCTGCCTGCCTCTGCATGGAATCCGGAATGGTCACCTGCTGGCGGAGAAACGTCAAACTGCCGCCCAGCAGCCTGCTGCCCTGATACATCGCCTGCAGGCCATTGCCCGGCAGCGCCTGAAATTCGCTGACGTCTTCCGCCGTCAGTTCCTGTTCCTCTGCCCGCTGGACCACCGCCTTGGCCAACGGATGCTCACTCCTGGTCTCCAGCGCATACGCCAACGTGAGCAGCTGACGCTCGGTCACACCCTCCGCCGGAACCACATCCGTGACCCTGGGTTCTCCGCTGGTGATGGTACCGGTTTTATCCAACACCACAATATCCGTTTTGCCGGTCTGCTCCAGTGACACCGCCGTTTTGAACAAAATACCGTTTTTCGCGCCCATGCCATTGCCAACCATGATCGCCACCGGCGTGGCCAGTCCCAGCGCACACGGGCAGCTGATAACCAGCACGGAGATGCCGCGTGCCAGCGCAAAGCCGACACTCTGTCCCACAAACAGCCAAACCACTGTCGTCACAGCGGCAATCGCGATGACTGCCGGGACAAAGCCGCCGGACACCTTGTCGGCGACCTTGGCAATCGGCGCCTTGGTCGCTGCCGCGTCGCTGACCATCTGGATAATCTGGGACAGCGTGGTGTCCTCACCGACACGCGTCGCCTCACACCGGATGTATCCGGACTGGTTGACCGTCGCGGCCGAAACCCGATCGCCCACCGTCTTATCCACCGGAATGCTCTCGCCGGTCAGCGCCGCTTCGTTGACAGCACTGCTGCCGTCCAAAATCACGCCGTCGACCGGGATGTTCTCGCCCGGACGAACGACAAACACATCGCCCTGTTTGACCTGCTCAATGGGCACCTCGGTCTCCTGACCGCTGCGTATAATGACCGCTGTCTTGGGCGCCAGCTTCATCAGGCTTTTCAGCGCATCCGTGGTCCTGCCTTTGGAACGCGCCTCCAGCATCTTGCCCACCGTAATCAGCGTCAGAATCATCGCCGCCGACTCGAAATAAAACTCATGCATGTAGTGCATGACCATCTCTGCGTTTCCCTTCACCTGTGCGTCAGTCATCGCAAACAGCGCATACACACTGTATACAAACGACGCTCCTGCGCCCAGCGCCACCAGCGTATCCATATTGGGTGCACGGTGCAGCAGGCTTCGGAATCCGCTGACAAAGAATTTCTGGTTGATGACCATGACCGCAACCGTCAGAAGCAGCTGAACCAGCCCCATCGCCACATGGTTGTCCGCGAAAAACGCGGGGAGCGGCCACCCCCACATCATATGGCCCATGGAGAAATACATCAGGACGAGCAGGAATCCGACGGAATAGATCAGACGCCGCTTTAACACTGGCGTCTCCCGGTCCTTCAGCTCCTCCTCCGCCGCAGCCGTGCGGGAGGCAGATGCCGACGCGCCTTTCCGCGACGCGCCGTAACCGGCTTGCTCCACCGCCGCAATGATTTCCTGCGGCGCAGCGGTACCCTCCACGCCCATCGAGTTGGTCAGCAGACTGACCGAACAGGATGTCACACCGGCGACCTGAGACACGGCCTTTTCCACCCGGGCGCTGCACGCCGCGCAGCTCATACCCGTGACCGAATACTGTTCCACGAAATCAAACCTCCCGAAGTGTGATCTTCGTCACCTGAAAATCTGCCATCTCAACCGCCCGCCGAAGTTCGTCGTCCTCCACCATGCGGTTCATGGAAACAACCGCCAGATTGTGTTTGAGATCCACCTGCGCCGCCGCTCCGTCAATCCGATTGATCTGACGTTCCACTGCATTCTTGCAGTTTTCGCAGTGCATCCCCTCAATATACACGATCTTTTCCGCAATTTTTTTGCCGTCCAGCTTCTTTGGCTTGACCGCAATCGTTCCGCCGCCGCCACCGCAGCAGCCTCCTTCGCCCTTCATATGCTTGATCGCAGGGCGGATTGCAACAATCACAAGCACGACGATAATCGCAACAATAACAATATTGGCCATGATCATTCCTCCTGTTTCTTACTTCATCATTTTTTGCAGCGTTGCCAACAGCTCGTCAATGGTCTCGTCGTTGCCATTGCGGATGTCGTCGGCGACGCAGGTCCGGATATGGTTGGACAGCAGTTCCCGGCTGAATGCATTGAGAGCCGCATTGGCCGCCGCTGCCTGCGCCAAAATATCCGGGCAGTATGCGCTGCGCTCCACCATGCCGCGGATGCCGCGGATTTGCCCCTCGATCCGGTTCAGCCGGTTGATCAGACGCTTGTATTCCTCTTCGGAACGCTCCTTTGTCTTATGACAACAGCAGTTTTCCATTCCGTATCCCTCCTGTCGGTTCTGTCTTCGCTCCCATCATATACCCCCCAAGGGTATTTGTCAATAGAATGCGCGAAGAAAATTATTCTATGCTAATTCTTTTTCCTTTGATTTGCGAACCGTGGAGGAATGCGCTATAATACCATCAACGAACAAGCAAGGAGGGTCTGTCCATGAACTACACCCGGACAGCGGAAATAGAACGAGCCAAAACCGAGGTGCTGCAAACCGCCAAGCAGGCGTTTGCATCCGGTTTGATGGCGGGAACCAGCGGGAATCTGAGCATCTTTGATCCCGAACAGCGGTGCATCGTCATTACCCCCAGCGGGTATCCTTACGACCGCATGACCGAGGACGATCTGGTGGTGATCGCGCTGGACGGCACCGTGCTCGACGGCTTTCGCCGGCCGTCATCCGAGTGGCGGATGCACGCCGAACTGTACCGCGCCCTGCCTGACCGGCGCGCGATCGTACACACCCACTCCCCCTACGCCACGGCATTCGCCGCACTGCGCCAGACCATCCCCTGCATTCTGGTGGAAATGCAGCTGTTTTTGGGCGGAGCGATCGAGACAGCCCCGTACGCCGAGCAGGGTTCGGCAGAGGTAGGCACCAACTGCATTCCCATCCTGTCCCGCAAGCCGGTCTGTCTGCTCGCCAACCACGGCGTCGTCGTCACCGGTGAGACGCTGGCACAGACGTATACCAACAGCCTCTATGTCGAAGATTCCGCCCGCATCTACCATCTGGCCCGCACCATCGGCACACCGGCAGAAATCGAGGAGCATCATCATGGATAATCTGCACACCGTCACCCATATCGACAACGTCCGTCTGAGCGACGACGACCGCGCGGTGGTCATTCTGGACCAAACCCAGCTGCCCAACCGGACCGTGTACCGGACACTCCGCACCCCGAACGAGCTGTTTGACGCGATTCAGCAGCTGCAGGTGCGCGGTGCACCCGCCATTGGCATCTGTGCCGGATACGGGCTGTACATCCTCGCACAGCAGGTGGAAGCCGACAGCATGGACGGCTTTCTGACACAGCTGCAGACGCAGGCAGACTACCTGAACCGTTCCCGCCCTACAGCCGTCAACCTGAGCTGGGCGCTGCGCCGCATGATGGATACCGCACGAAAGCAGCAGACGGTTGCCGACGCGCTGTCCGCGCTGGGCCGCGAGTGCCGCGCGATTCACGAAGAGGATATCTCCATGTGCCGCCGCATCTCGGAATACGGCCTGTCGCTGCTCCATGACGGCGACGGCATCCTGACCCACTGCAACGCCGGCCCGCTGGCGACCTCCCGCTACGGCACCGCTCTCGGGCCGCTGTTTCTGGGCAAGGAGCGCGGGATGACGTTCCGCGTCTTTTCGGACGAAACCCGGCCGTTGCTGCAGGGCGCACGTCTGACCTCCTATGAGCTGTCCCGCGCCGGAATAGATGTGACGCTGATCTGCGACAACATGGCAAGTCTGGTGATGAAAAACGGCTGGGTGCAGGCCTGCTTCGTGGGCTGTGACCGCGTGACGGCCAACGGCGATACCGCGAACAAGATCGGCACAAGCGGTGTGGCCATTTTGGCCAAGCACTACGGCATCCCGTTCTATGTCCTCGGCCCGACCTCCACCATTGATCTGGACTGTGCGACGGGCGACGACATCACGATTGAACTGCGCGACCCGAACGAAATTCGGGAAAAATTCTATCAGGAGCCAATGGCCCTGCCGGAAGTCAACTGCTACAACCCGGCATTTGACGTGACCGATCACACGCTGATTTCCGGTATTGTGACGGAATACGGCATCTGCCGCGCGCCATATACCGAAAGTTTGCGGGAGGTATTTTTACGGAAACAGGAGGAAACACGATGAACACCCGTTTTTATAACGCCCGTATTCTGACCATGACCGGCGATTTCACCCCGATTTGGGGCGAAGTCTGGGTCCAGGGCAATACCATCACCCATGTCGGCGAATCCAAACCCACCGACATCCATTGGGACAAAGAGATCAACCTGTGCGGAAATGTGCTGATGCCCGGTTTCACCAACGCGCACACCCACTCCGCCATGACCTTTTTGCGGTCGTTCGCCGACGATCTGCCACTTCAGGACTGGCTGAACAAGCAGGTGTTCCCGCTGGAGGCAAAACTGAACGAGGAGCACATCTACCACCTCTCCAAGCTTGCCATTCTGGAGTATCTGACCAGCGGCATCACCTCCAACTTTGACATGTATCTGACGCCGGACTCCATTGTGCAGGCGTCCATTGACTGCGGTTACCGCACGGTGCTGACCGGCGCGGTCAACGATTTCAGTCAGTCGGTCGAGCTGGTGGACAAATGGTATCAAACCTACAACGGGTACCACGAATTGATCTCGTTTGAGCTGGGCTTTCACGCCGAGTACACGACCTCCCGCGAACGGCTGGAGGGCATCGCCGCGCTGGCGAAACAATATCACGCTCCGGTGTACACCCACAACTCGGAGACCGAGGCCGAAGTACAGCAATGTCTCGCCAAAACCGGTATGACCCCAACCGTCTATCTGGACTCGCTGGGCATTTATGACTATGGCGGCGGCGGATACCACTGCGTCTGGATGTCGCCGGAGGATCTGGAGATCTTCCGTGCGCGCGGCCTGTCCGCAGTGACCAACCCTGCCTCCAACCTCAAGCTCGCCAGTGGGATTGCGCCGATTTCCGAACTGCTGCGTCAGGGCATCAATGTCGCAATCGGCACGGACGGTCCCGCCAGCAACAACTGCCTGGACATGTTCCGCGAAATGTTCCTGGTCACCGCGCTGGCAAAGGTGCGCGAGAAGGACGCTGCCGCAGTCAGCGCCTATGACGTACTGACTATGGCAACAGTCGGCGGCGCCAAGGCCATGCGGCTGGATCGCTGCGGCACGATTGCCGAAGGACAGCTGGCGGATCTGATCGTTCTCGACCTCAACCAGCCCAACATGCAGCCGATTAACAACATTGCCAAGAACATCGTGTACAGCGGCAGCAAGCAAAACGTCCTGCTGACCATGGTCAACGGACGTATTCTGTACGAAAACGGACAGTTTGACATCGGCTGCGACCCACAGGAGCTGTACGCCAAAGCACAGGAGATCATCACCGAACTCGCTTCGTCCTGACAGCGATGTTCCACAGTTTTCTTTGTTTTTTTGCACCTATATATGGAATATCCCACATTTACATCCGTTTTTTCAAGGATTATAATGGATATATGCAAAAACACAAGGGAAGGAGATTTCTCCTATGAAAGACCGTGAACATCTGCTCTGCTGCCAGCATCACGCGATGGCGGCGTGCGCCGGGTATCTCGGCGTATATGCTATCCTCTGCCGAAATGACTTTCTGGGCAATGCGCAGACATCCAACCTGATCTATCTTGTGACCGCTCTGCTCGGACACAACATACCGGAAGCTCTGCTCCGAATCGGCGCCGCGCTCCTGTATATGTCCGGTATCGCGCTGACGGTGTTCTGGTCCAAAAAGTGGCACCGCAATCCGCACTATCTCTCGTATGCGGTTGACTGCATCGCGGTACTGGTTCTCGGACTCCTTCCAGCGGATTGCAATGTCGTCATCGGCCTGTACCCGATTTTCTTCGCCATGGCGATTCAGTGGAACTCGTTCTCCGGCGCGTACGGCTACGTCAGCTCCTCGATTTTCTCGACCAATAACCTGCGTCAGGTGGCCAACGCGCTGTCCGAATACTGCATCACGCACGACAAAAAGCAGCTGCACAAGGCAAAATTCTTCGGCGGCACACTGCTGTGCTTCCATCTCGGTGTTGCGCTCTGTTTCGTGCTCCACCCGTTCTTCGGCATCCGCAGCGTCTGGCTGTGTTACCTCCCCCTTCTGGTCGCCGGTCACTATATTTTGACCGAGTACCGTCAGGAGCGGCAGGCTCTGAAACGCACACAGCGGTGCGGACAAACCTAAAAACACAAAATCCGGAGCTTACGCTCCGGATTTTTTCCGTCTTATTTCTCTCTCAGCGCGCCCAGCACGATGTCCTCCACCTGCTTGGGCAGGGCATTCTGCTCCTCTTTGGTCATCCCGTCGGTCGCAATCGGGGGATGGATCGTAACGTGCACCGTTCCCGGATGAATGCGCATGCGCTCTTCAAACAGGTGATACGAACCGTCAATCGTGACGGGCACGACCGGTACTTTCGCACGCGTCGCAATCTTGAAAGCGCCGCCTTTAAACTCATGCGTCGGACCGCCCTTGCTGCGGGTACCCTCCGGGAAAATCGTCAGCGACTGCCCGTCCTTCACCATCTTCGCGCCATCCATGAGCGCACGCACGCTGGCCTTGACGTCCTGCCGGTCCAGAAAGATGCAGTTCAGGTTTTTCATCCACAGGCACACGCCCGGCACCTTCGCCAGCTCAACCTTTGCCATCAGCGGGCGCGGCTCGCCGACATAGCCGAGCATGATCGGGATGTCGAAATCGCTCTGGTGGTTGGAGATGTACACCGCCGGTCCGTTCGGCAGATTTTCCTGGCCGGTCACAACAACCTTTCCGCCGGCTATCCGAATGATGCGGACTGCCCACCGATGCACCGTCACCGCAACACCGTCCCTTACCTTATCCGCCTTTCCCTTCTTGATCTGGCTGTGATAGTACAGCCCCTTCGGGCAGACTACCAGCAAATACAGCACCAAATAAAGCAACCAAATAATCGTTCGTATCATGTCTGTTCTCCTTCCGCTGTCTGTCGGATGACCTGATACCGCTCGCACAGCTGCTCCAGCGAAACGGCGCAGTTGGCCGGTGAGGTGGACGGAAGCGTCACCGCCGGCACACCGCACTGCGGCAGGCAGTATTTGCGGTACAGGGCACCCGCTTTGGTTCCTGTGGTGAAAATGGCCCGGATCGGCGCCCGCGACAAAAGAAGCGTCATGTCATTGGGCACCGGATTGCGGATGGACGCATCCGATGCGCCCTCAATGTCGCAGCTGGCGAGCACATCCCACAAGGCCAGATGATGCTCGGTCAAAAATCGTTTCTGCCCGTCGATGTCTCCCACCAGCGGCGGCAGACCGTACAGGGCGGGAAGCACCTTCCAAAACCGGTTCTGCCGGTGCGCATAATAAAATCCATCCTCTCTGGATTTGGGGGACGGCATGGTTCCCAAGATCAGCACGCGGGATGTCTTGTCGAACCATGGGCCGAAGGTATGTGTCACATGACTCATGACCGTCTGCTCTCCTTCTTTTTCTCGATCTGCCGTTCCAGTTCGGTTTCGTTCAGCGCCACTTTATGCCGCATGACCGATTCCAACGCCAGCATATCTGTTTCATCGACCAGCGTGACCAGCGTGTCACCCGGCTTGAGCCGCAGTTCTCCGCGCGGGATCAGCTCTTCCTCACCGCGTGTGACCGAGATGACCAGACAGCGGGACGGCAGATTGAGATTGCGGATACGGCATCCATCCGCTTCGCTTCCCGCTTCGACCACGGAGGTCAGCAGGGATTTCTTGCCGCTGCGTCCCTTGGCAACCTTGATGTTCTTGTTGGTCAGCAGACGCTCGGTCAGACTCTCGTACACCGGCTTGCTGCCCATCAGGTCTGCAACCGCGTAGGCAATCAGCGAAGCGGTCGCCAGCGACAGCAAATGGCTGAACGAACCGGTCATTTCGGAAATCAGCACGATGCCTGTCACCGGTGCACGAACGATGGACGAGAACAGCGCCGCCATGGAGATGATGATGATATTATACAGAAACTCATCCTGAATCCAGCCCAGGCTCAACAGGGACAGTCCATACGCCGTGCCGACGTAGGCACCCAGCACCAGCAGCGGGAAAAAGATACCGCCCGGTGCGCCCGAACCAAAGCTGACCATGGAAAACAGGAACTTCACCACCAGCAGCGCCAAAATGCTGCCCAGCACCAGATTGCCGTCATACAAATCGGTGATCATTTCATGTCCGCCGCCGAGCACCTCCGGCATGACAAAGCCCAGCACGCCGGCACACACAAACGGGATGGACAAACGAACCCAATCCGGAAGAAAGTTGATTTTTTTGTACATCGTCTGGGACGCCAGCAATACCTTATTATAGAACACGCCCAGCAGGCCGCACAGCAGGCCCAGCGCGATGATCGCCGGATAGTATTGCAGCGGGATCATGCCCTGCACCTCAAACGAAAACACCGGCTCCATGCCGAACAGGCTGTTGGCGATGTAATCGGCGATCAGAGCGGCAGACATACAGGACACCATAATCATCGCGGAAAAATTCTTGTGTACCTCTTCCAGCGCAAACATGACGCCCGCCATCGGAGCGTTGAACGCCGCCGCCAGTCCGGCGGACGCGCCGCAGGTGATCAGAAAGCGTTCCTCCAGACGGAATCGCCGGAGCATCTTGGAAACGCCCTTTCCGGCCATGCCGCCCAGCTGAATGGACGGTCCCTCACGGCCCAGCGATAATCCACCGACGATGCACAGAAAGCCGCCTGTGATTTTTGCCAAGATGACCCGCCACCAGACCGGTCGGATATATCCGGTGATCTCCGCCTCCACCTGCGGGATACCCGAGCCGGAAATCATCGGCTCCCAGCGATTCAGGCGGGAGACCAGCCATGCCATGCCGATGAGCACAGCAAACCATACCGCAATCTTGACGGGATGTCCGGAGCAAAACTGTAAAATCGCGTTGCGCCACGCATCTGCTTTGCCCAGCGCAAAGCGATAAAACACGGATACCAGACCGGCGGCCACTCCTACCAGAAGCCCTTCTGCCAGCATAATCGCCCGCATGGAATCATACCTGTCCACAATTTGTCGGATCCGCATCTGGGGCTTTTCTTTCATTTTTCAAACTCCTTTGCATTCGGGTGGGATCAAAAACAATCGTTTCATCCATTTCAACACGTCTATTTTACCGCCGAACCCGCAATTTGTACATGGTTTTTCGACAAAGTTGTGCTGTACAATTATTTCGCCAAACAAACAGACATTCTGTACAAAATCCACGAGAGTGACCAAAGAACGGTTTTCCAGCACGCATATTGTTTACAAACTGTTCGTTGCTTTTTCACAGAAATGCAGTATAATAGTCTCACTCAATGGGGAATTCTTTTCTTTGGAGGGAAACCGATATGAATGACAATCTCAATCCCTATGGATCGTATTACGGTCAGACGACCGAAACCATGTCCCGCTACACCGCCAAAACCTTTGGCTGGATGTTCCTCGGTTTGCTGGTGACCTTCGCGGTCTCCATAGCAACGCTGTACAGCGGACTGTTCCTCTACACCGCCACCGGCATCATGCCAATTGTACTGGCTATCTGTGAGCTGGGCGTGGTCATTTACTTGTCTGCCCGCATCCACAAGCTGACGGTTGGCGCCGCTCGTCTGCTGTTTTTCGGCTATGCGATACTCAACGGCCTGACGTTCTGCTCGCTGTTCGTGTGCTACTCCGTATCCACGCTGGTCTATGTCTTTGGCATGACCGCGCTGTATTTCGGTATCATGGCGGCCTACGCGTACTTCACCAAGGCGGATCTCACCCGCATCCGTCCGGTGCTCATCGGCGGTCTGGTGACTCTGCTGATTCTGACCATCGCGTC
>JBJEZE010000055.1:0-11667 GCA_051887235.1 Butyricicoccus sp. | reverse complement strand
TCCGTCCGGTGCTCATCGGCGGTCTGGTGACTCTGCTGATTCTGACCATCGCGTCTTCGTTCCTGCACCTTTCCGGTTTTACGACCGGTGTGTGCCTGCTGGGCGTCGTTTTGTTCGTCGCGTTTACCGCATATGACACGCAGAAAATCCGCGAGAACTACTATTATTTCCAAGGCAATCCAGAACTGCTGCAAAAGGCCTCCATCATCAGTGCCTTACAGCTGTATCTGGACTTCATCAATCTGTTCCTGTATTTGCTCCGCCTGTTCGGACGCAACCGGGACTAAACTCAGACATCCCCTACGATTATAAACCGCCGTGCAGCCACTGCACGGCGGTCTTCTTATTTTGGGTGCGGCGTGTTCCGCTGTGGGGGCGCTGCGACGGGTGATTCTCCGCACCTCGTTTTCCCCAGCTTGCGACAAAGCAGCACCGCACATAATACTCTATTTGCTCCGCAGGGTAGAGACTTTTGTATGAACAAAAGTCTCTACAACTCTAAAATCATTTAGAAACCAAGGTTTCTAAAAACTTCCTTTTAGCGTGCCGCGCCGCGTCGAGGGGCGCCCGGGTAACAACCCCGACGCGGCTCGTAAGAGGGATGGCTGAGAGTTCCGTTCGGCCCTCAGATTTCATCTGCACCGATTTTGCGACAGCCGTAAACGTTACCGTTCTGTTCTCAGATGAAAGCTTACCGCGTTGCCAATCCCATCTCAGCCCTCCATCTCCCGATAGCTCCGGCGCATTTTTGGGGGCGCGCCGGAGCGTTCCGCCGAGCCTAAGGAGGTCTTTAGGAACCTTGGTTCCTAAATCGCTTTCTTTGCTTCGTTTCTTTGCCGATGCAAAGAAACGACGTCGCCGAAGGCAAACGGAGTAAGTAATATTCGACGCACAGATAAACAACTTTAGAAACTATAGAACGAGCCTTTCCCAAGCTTATTCAAAGCTCATCTGATCCGGTTTGTTCAGCCGGATGTCCATATGCTCATACGCCAGCGCCGTAACGCATCGTCCGCGCGGCGTGCGGTTCAGAAAGCCAATCTGCATCAGATAAGGCTCATACATATCCTCCAACGTGACCGCTTCTTCACCGATGGTCGCCGCAAGCGTCTCCAGACCGACCGGGCCACCGTCGAACGTCTGAATGATGCTGCGCAGCATCCGATGATCCACCGAATCCAGCCCCAGCTCATCAATCTCCTGCGCCCGCAGCGCGACATCTGCCGCTTCCCGGGTGATCACACCGTCAAACCGCACCTGTGCAAAGTCGCGCACACGGCGCAGCAACCGGTTGGCGATACGCGGTGTTCCGCGCGAGCGGCGGGCAATCTCAAAGGTACCCTCCGACAGGTATGGGACATTCAGAATATCCGCGGAGCGATTGACAATACGCTGCAATTCCTCCGGACTGTACAGCTCCAGACGGAGCAGAACGCCAAAGCGGTCACGCAGCGGCGCAGTCATCTGTCCCGCGCGGGTCGTCGCACCGATCAGCGTAAACCGCGGCAGATCCAGACGAATGGAGCGCGCCGCCGGGCCTTTGCCGATGATAATGTCCAGCGCAAAGTCCTCCATCGCCGGGTACAGAATTTCCTCTACACTGCGGTTGAGCCGGTGAATTTCGTCGATAAACAGGATGTCGTTTTCGTTCAGATTGGTCAGCAGTGCGGCCAGATCGCCCGCCTTTTCAATCGCCGGGCCGCTGGTGACGCGGATATTGACCCCCATCTCATTGGCGATGATGTTCGCCAGCGTGGTCTTGCCCAATCCCGGCGGTCCGTACAGCAGGACATGGTCCAGCGGCTCCTCACGCTGCTTGGCCGCCTGAATGTAGATCGCCAGGTTTTCCTTCGCCTTGGTCTGTCCGACATATTCGTCCATGCTCTTGGGACGAAGGGAAAACTCGTTTTCATCCTCCGGCAGCTGTTCCCGAGACACAATGCGGTCGGAAAAGTCGTCGTCAAATTCAATGCTCATGCACTTCGGCCTCCCTTCTCAGCTCACTGTGCGCCCAGCTTTTTCAGACAGGCACGGATGATGTCCTGTGCTGACGCGTCCGTCAGCGTCAGGCCCTCCATCGCGTTCATGGCTTCCGCCTGCGAGTAGCCCAGCACCATCAGCGCGGAAATTGCCTCACTGACCGCCTCGGTTGCGTCGGACGCAGCCGGAACAGCCGCCGGCATACCGGTAAAGGTGCCCTTGTCCTGTTCCTTCGCCAGCTTGTCCTTCAGCTCCAGACAGATGCGCTGGGCAATTTTCTTGCCAACGCCCGGCGCACGGGTCAGCAGCTTGGCGTCGCCTGTGATAATGGACAACGCGACCTGACTGGTCGGCGCTGTGCTGAGAATGGCCAGCGCCGCTTTCGGGCCGACACCGGACACGCCGATGAGCAGCTTAAAGCAGCTCAGCTCCTCCTGATCCGCAAAGCCATACAGCTCCATGATGCCCTCACGAAGATATAAATAGGTATACAGCCGCGCCTGTTTGCCCAGCGAGAGCGCCGCGCAGGTCGTCTGCGAGGTGTTGACCGCATAGCCAACGCCGGCGCAGTCAATCACGGCCAACCCCGGCTGGATCACCGCGACGGTTCCTTCCACATAATAATACACCGTGTCCTCCTTATTGATCAGCGAAAATGCGATGTCGCCGTGTGTCCATGACAGATGGCGAGCGCCAGCGCGTCTGCCGCATCATCCGGGCGCGGCATGCGCGGCAGCTTCAGAATGGAGCGGGTCATCTCCATGACCTGCTTTTTCTCCGCCTTGCCGTAACCGACCACCGCCTGTTTGACCTGCGCCGGAGTGTACTCCGCAGGCTGAATGCCGCGCTGTGCGCAGGCCAGCAGAATCACGCCGCGCGCGTGTCCCACCTGGATGCCGGTTGTGATGTTGGTGTTGAAAAACAGCTCTTCCACTGCGACCGCGTCCGGATGAAACGCATCCAGCAGCGTCAGCATGTCCTCATAAATTTCCTTGAGCCGGAGATGCAGCGGCACACCCGCCGGTGTGGTGATGGCCCCGTGGCGGACGTGGCGGAAGCGGTTGCCCTCATACTGCAGCACGCCGTAACCCACCGTCGCATATCCGGGGTCAATGCCCAAAATCATCATCGCTGCGCCCTCCGTTTCTCACTGCTCTCAGTATAACACGAATCTTTGTTCGATACAAGCTTACAATGTTCCATATCCGGCAGCGTGAATGCGCTCCGCCGCAAGCAGGATTCCGGCCTTGCCGGACGAATAGGTCAGTCCGCCCTGCATGTAGCAGACATACGGCTCGCGCATTGGCGCGTCTGCGGACAACTCGATGGATGCTCCCTGTACAAATGCACCCGCTGCCATAATGACCTGATCGTCATAGCCCGGCATATCCCACGGAATGGGGGTGACAAACGAATCCACCGGTGCGCCCGCCTGAATGCCCTCGCAGAAACGGCACAGCGGCTCCGGAGCGCCAAAGGCAATGGTCTGAATGATGTCGTGACGGATGTCTTCCGGTGCGGGATGCACCTCAAAGCCCATCATTTCCATGACCTTTGCTCCGAAAATCGCGGTCTTCAATGCCTGTGCCGTGGTGTGCGGAGCGAGAAACAGTCCCTGATACAACAGGCGATTGTGACCCATCGAGCAGCCGCATTCGCCGCCGATGCCCGGTGCGGTCAGACGATACGATGCGTTCTCCACCAGATCCTTCCGGCCCGCAATGTAACCGCCGGTCGGGGCCAGTCCGCCGCCCGGATTCTTAATCAGCGATCCCGCAATCAGATCCGCTCCCACCTGCGTCGGCTCCAGCTCTTCCACGAACTCACCGTAGCAGTTGTCCACCATGATGGCGGCGTTCGGGTTGACCTTGCGGACTACCTCACAGATCTCACCGATCTGCGGAACAGACAGGGTTTCACGCACGGCGTAGCCCTTACTGCGCTGGATAAAGACCAGCTTCACTGCCTCATCCGCAGCCGCCTGCTCGATCGCCGGAAGGTCCGGCAGACCGTCCTTCATGTCCACCTGTCGGTATCCGATGCCGTACTGCTTCATGCTGCCCGCCATGTCGCCGGTGATGGTGTTCTGCAGGGTGTCATAGGCCGGTCCGGTCACACTCAGCACGATGTCTCCGGTCTTGACTGCGGCAAACATCGCGCAGCACAGTGCGTGCGTGCCGTTGACAAAGCCGATGCGCACCAGTGCGGCTTCCGTGCCGAAAATGTCCGCATAGATCTGATCCAGCGTGTCCCGCCCCTGATCGTCATAGCCGTAACCGTTGGTTCCGGCAAACATTGCCGCCGCCACACGGTTTTTGGAAAAGGCCGCCATGACCTTTTCCGTGTTGCGGTCGCAGATTTCGTCAATACGGTCAAACAGCGGACGGATTTCCTGTTCCGCCTTCCGTCCCAACTCCCGAATCGCGGGAGAAATTGTCAAAGTATTCATTGGTTTTTTGCTCTCCATATCTGTATACAAACGGGAAAAGGGGCTGTAGCATGGCTACAGCCCAGAATGCTCCGTTTTCTTATTGTATAATGCTCACGGCGTCGCTTTCGGCGGATGTTGTTCCGACCGTATCAGCTGTCGTTCCGTCTTCTGCCGCAGACACCGTTCCATCCTCTGCTGATGATGTTATATCGTCAGCAGTTGTAACCGTACTTCCGGTCAGTGTGCTGTAGTCAGCAACCAGACTGGTGCCGTCCGGCAGCACGAATTTCGAGCTGTCCGGCGCGTTTGTATCCACATTGGTTACGTCCACGCTGCGAACCAGCTCCCCCTTGCGGGTGTACTGCGCCTGCACCAGCAGGCCGCTCACGGTCGAGACGCTGTAAGTGATCGTGTAGCCGGAATCCTCGTCCTCTACCACGCAGTAGACGCACGGTACACCGTCAATCTCCCGCAGTCCAGCATCCGTGATGCTCTTCTTGTCCAGATCTACGATAGTCTCGTAGGTAGGGATCATCGCGGCCTGATCGGTCGTCAGACTGCCGGTCTTGCCCGTGTGGTATTTTTTCTTTCCAACGCGCCACGAATAATATGTGTCGCCCTGAATCAGTTCATAGCGGTACGGTTCCTGCGTCGTGTTCATATATTCGGTCAGAAACAGATCATCCAGCACATACTGATTGACCTGGCAGCTGTTCCAGTCCTGCTCCCAATAGACCGTGTTGTCAATCGAGATCGTATAGGACTCCGGCCGCTCCAACTCATCAATCACCTTCTGCACGTTGTCCACCGTGATGTCCGCATCGGACAGGGTAAAGCCCTGCTCTTCCTGCGCGGCTTCCGGTTTGGTGCTCTGTTCATCCGGCAAAGAAATCGGATTATCGTTGCCGCCAAACAGGCCGATGGACGCCGCCAGCGCGATCAGCAATACCACGATGACCGCCAGCCACACCGACATCTTGGGCGTGAGGCGCCGCCGTCTTTTCCTGACGACGATATCCGATCCTGCTGTTTCCGCATTGGCCTGCGATGTTTCTGTCTTGCTTCGTTTCCAGTTCAACGCTCGTCCTCCGGAACCGTTTCCGGTTTAAATTCGTCCGGCATGTCCTCACTCTGTCCAAAATAACAGCGAATCGCCTGGACAATCCGTCTGGACGTCTGACCATCACCATATGGGTTGACGGCATGCGCCATTTTTGCATACTCCTCCGGATCATCCAGCAGCGTACACGCCATGGAATAAATGGTCTCTTCTTCCACACCGGCCATGCGCACCGTTCCGGCCTCCACTGCCTCCGGACGCTCGGTCTCGCGCCGCAGCACCAGCACCGGCTTGCCCAAACTGGGGGCCTCCTCCTGCAGTCCGCCGGAATCCGTCAAGACCAATTCGCAGCGCTGCATCAGATTGTGCATTTCATCCACCGCCAGCGGCTCGATCAGGTGAATGCGTTCGTGGCCGCTGAGATATTTGGCCGCCGTCTCCCGCACGTACGGGCTGAGATGCACCGGATAGACAATGTCCACATCCTCATACCGATCCGCCAGACGGCGCAGAGCGCGCATGATGTTCTCCATCGCCTCGCCGTAATTCTCGCGGCGGTGCGCCGTGACCAGCAGCACCCGGCGTTTATCATACTCCAGTGTATTCAATTTCTCGTCACGGAAGGTGTACTCCGGCCGCACCGTGGTGTGGATCGCATCCACAACCGTATTGCCGCACACGAGAACTCCCTCCGTAATGCCCTCCGCCGCGAGATTGCGGCGGTTGCGCTCGGTGGGCGCAAAGTGCAGCGACGCGATCTGACCGGTCAGCTTGCGATTGATCTCTTCCGGGAACGGAGAGTACTTGTCAAACGTACGCAGTCCGGCCTCGACATGTCCAACCGGAATCTTGTGATAAAACGCCGCGAGCGCGCCGGCAAAGGTGGTAGAGGTATCGCCGTGCACCAGTACCAGATCCGGTTTCGCCTGCTCCAACACCTCATCCAGACCGTTGAGCGAACGGGTCGTGATGGACGCCAGCGTCTGCCGCGGCTGCATGATATTCAGATCATAATCCGCTTTGAGATGGAAAATCTCCATCACCTGATCCAGCATCTCGCGGTGCTGCGCGGTGACACAGACAATGGACTCAATCCCCTCCGCCTGCTCCAGCGCATGCACCAGCGGTGCCATCTTAATCGCCTCCGGCCGGGTGCCGAAGACCGTCATGACCTTAATTTGTTTCATCTGACTCCTCCGCTGCCTGCGCAGACTGCTGTGCCTGCTGTTTTTCCTGTTCCCTGCGCTCCTGCACCAGCTTTTTTTCATATGCATCAATTTTATGCTGCTCGTTGGTCAGCACAACAAAGCCGCAGACGACCAGCGCAATGATGACCGCCGCAACGATGAACATCGCGCGCAGCTCGCCCGATGTCGTCAGCACGACTGCGACCAGGCCGAGCACGACCGAAATGACATACAAAATCGCGACCGCCTGTTTCTGGTTAAAGCCCATGTCAATCAGCCGGTGATGCACGTGTCCGCGGTCCGGCGAAAACGGGCTGCGTCCGGACAGCACACGGCGAATCATGGCAAATGCGGTATCAAAGATCGGCAGGCCCAAAATGAGGAACGGCACGGCAAACGAAATCAGTGCATAGACCTTGAACAGGCCCTGTATGGACAGGGTCGCCAGCATATACCCCAAAAAGGTCGAGCCGGTGTCACCCATGAAAATGGTCGCCGGATTGAGATTGTACGGCATGAATCCGACGCATGCACCTGCCAGCGCCGCCAGAACGACCGCGATCTCTGTCTCGCCGATAAACAGCGCGACCGCCAGCATCGTCATGGAGGCGATGGACGACACGCCCACCGCCAGACCGTCCAGACCGTCAATCAGATTCACCGCGTTGGTAATCGCTACGATCCACAAAATCGTGATCGGGATGGACAGTGCGCCCAGATTCCAGTACATCTTGTCCGAAAACAGGAACGGATTGGTAAACATCGCGATGCGCAGACCGCCGAATACCACCGGTACCGCCGCCGCGATGATCTGCACGATGAATTTAAACCGTGCGCTCAGCGCATTGCGGTCGTCAAAAATGCCGAGCACCACAATAATTGCCGCGCCGGCCAGAATCCACAGCCGCTGCGTATCCAGCTGTCCGGTGACAATCGCTCCCACAAGAAATCCCAGAAAAATGGCCAATCCGCCCATGCGCGGAATCGGATGCTTGTGCATCCGCCGCCCATCCTTGGGAACATCCACCGCTCCGACCTTATATGCCAGTTTTTTGACCGAAGGGGTGAGCGCGAACGACACCACGCCGGACAGGAAAAAGGCCGCCAGGACAGAAAGAACTACCTGATATACTTTATCCAACTTTGTAACCTCAAATAGGCAGAATTATCTCTTGACAAAGCCTACCTTGCGGTATACCTTGTCCAGCGTGCGCTGCGCGATGCGGTCTGCCTTCTGCGCACCGTCGCGGTAGACGGACTCCAGATACGACTTATCCTTGAGCAGACGCTCGGTCTCCTCGCGGATCGGGCGCAGCATCTCAACGACCGCCTCGCCGACCGCCGGCTTGAACTCGCCGTAGCCCTTGCCCTCAAATTCGGCCTCTACTTGTTCTATCGTCTTGCCGGTGGCCTGCGCGTAAATGCCGATCAGATTGGTCACGCCCGGCTTGTCCTCACTGCACACAACGCGCATGTCGCTGTCGGTCACAGCGCGCTTGAACTTGCGCATGATGTCCTCCGGCTTATCCATCAGCAGAATGAAGCCGTTGGGGTTCGGGTCCGACTTGGACATCTTCTTGCCCGGGTCGGACAGGCTCATGACCTTGGTGTTCATCTTGCCCAGATACGGCTCCGGGATGGTAAACGTCTCGGAATACGCGCTGTTGAACCGCTGCGCGATGTCACGGCAAATCTCGATGTGCTGCAGCTGATCCACGCCGACCGGCACATAATGCGGCTGGTACAGCAGGATGTCCGACGCCATCAGTACCGGATAGTCAAACAGACCGGCGTTGATATTGTCCGAATGGCTGCGGGATTTATCCTTGAACTGCGTCATACGGGACAGCTCACCGAACATGGTATAACAGTTGAGCACCCACGCCAGCTGGGTGTGCGCCGGAACGTGCGACTGCACAAACAACACGCACTTCTCCGGGTCCAGACCCGCGGCAATATACTGCGCCAGCACCTCATAGGTGTTGCGGCGCAAATCTGCCGGCTTCTGCCGTACGGTGATCGCATGCAGATCCGCCAGCGCAAACACACAGTCATACTCGTCCTGTAAACCGACCCAGTTGCGAATGGCTCCCAGATAATTGCCCAGCGTCAGACGGCCGCTCGGCTGTACCATGGAGAGCATTCTCTTTTTCGCTTGTTCTTCCATTGTCATTGTTTCCTTTGCTTATAGTGTTCTGTCCCTTACTTCAGGAACTCGTCAATCGCTTCGCCTACCAGGCGGCATGCCGTGTCAATCTGCTCCAGCGTCGGCAGAGAGAAATTCATACGGAATCCGTTGCAGATTTCATCCTCGTCAATGGCAAACGCATTGCCCGGAACGCAGGCAACCTTCTTGGCGCTGATCTTCTGGCACAGCTCAAAGCTGTCGTATCCCTCCGGCAGCTCCGCCCAGACGAAGAGGCCGCCGTTCGGATGGGTGAACTTGACGCGCTTGTCGAAATACTTCTCGCACGCTGCCAGCATTGCGTCGCGCTTGACACGGTTCTTCTCGCAGATGTCCGCAATATGTGCGTCGATGTCATACTGCTCCAGATAATGAGCGACCAGCATCTGGAAGTACAGATTGGTGTGTACATCACTGACCTGCTTGCAGACAACCATGCGGTTGATGATCGCCTTGTCCGCCACGCAGAAGCCCAGACGCATGCCCGGAGAAAGAACCTTAGAGTACGAACCGCAGTACACAACGCGGCCTTCGGTATCCATGGACTTGAGGGTCGGGATGTCCTCACCCTCATACCGCAGCTCGAAATACGGGTTGTCCTCGAAGATGAGGGTGTCGTACTTCTTCGCCAGCTCCAGCAGCTGCTTGCGGCGCTCCAGGGACATGGTGCGTCCGGTCGGGTTCTGGAAGGTCGGGATGACATAGATGAACTTGACGTTCGGCGTGGTCTTGAGGACCTCTTCCAGCTTGTCCATCTGCATGCCGTCGTCGTCCATCGGGACGCTCTTCAGCTTGGCGTTCAGGCTGCGGTAGCCGTTCAGCGCGCCGACAAAGGACGGGCCTTCGGTGACGACCACATCGCCCGGATTGATCATAACCTGCGTAAACAGGCTGTTGGCCTGCTGGCCGCCGGTAGTGATCAGGATATCATCATCGTCTGTGCCGATGTTGTACTTCTCCTTCAGGCGCTTCGCGGTCAGCTCACGCAGCTGCGGATAGCCCTCGGTCGTGCCGTACTGCAGCGCGACGTCCGACTCGTTCGCAAAAATCTCTGCGCCGATCTTCGCCATCTCCTCCTTGGGGAAGGAAACCGGATCCGGCGAACCGGCTGCCAGCGAGATGACAGTCGGGTCGACCAGCACTTTGAAAATCTCGCGGATCGCGGATGGCTTCATCGCCGCGATATGATCTGCAATTTTATATTCCATGTCAGTCACTCCTGTTGTTACAAATCTTCATGCAGCAGCCGTACAGCTACATACATATTACGATTTTATCACAGTTATTTGCCCCATGCAACCACTCAGTGTAAGGATTTCCCCGTTTTTTCCTTCTCAATCTGTGCATTTCTATCCATTTGTCTTACATAATCTTCACGAAGATTTAACATTTATCCATTTTCTCCTACGGTATAATATGATATGATAAACAAAGCTTCTATTATTTTTTTCTTTTTAAAGGAGTAACTGTTTATGCAGGCACTGTTTGATTTTCTCAGTCAGTACGTCAGCGCGGAACTCGCCGTGTTCCTCGTTTCCATGATTCCGCTGATCGAGCTGCGCGGCTCGGTCATTCTGGGTACCGCCATCGGTATGCCGTGGCTCAAGGTTCTGCTCATCAGTCTGATCGGCAACCTGATCCCCATCCCGTTTATCCTGGTCTTTGGGGAAAAAATCTTTGCATGGCTGCGCCGGCAGCCGCTGTTCGCCGGCTTCACCGCCTGGTACGAAAAGCATTTGATGAGCAAATCCGCAACCATTCAAAAATATACCTTCTGGGGACTGCTGCTGTTTGTCGGCATCCCGCTTCCGGGTACCGGCGCGTGGTCCGGCTCGTGTATTTCCGTCCTGTTAAGCGTTCCGCCGCGCCGCGCGTTCCCCGCCGTTGTGTGTGGTATCCTGCTGGCCGGCTGCATCATGACGATCGGTTCACAGGGCGTTGTCGGCCTGCTGAGTTTGCTGTGATACGGTTTTTCGCATGGAGTACGACCTCTGGGTCGTACTCTTTTTTCACCATTCGGACACAATTCTCCTCAAAATTTACACAAATTGAATGTTGACAAGCCGCGCAGCCTCAGGGTAATATGAAAATGATTCTACGGAAGGGAGGAACTTGCATGAATACGAAAAAGCAAAGAGCCATCGCTCTGCTGATCTGCGCCGTCGTGCTGGCTGTCACACTGTTTTCCGCATTCTCTGCTGTCAAAGAAGCAAACCACCAGTGTGTCGGCGAGAAATGCCCGATCTGCGCCTGCATTCATACGGCAGAGCAAGCACTGAAGCAGCTCGGTCACTCCTCAGTGACCTGTTCGGTTTCTGCCCCCTCTCTGACCATGCTGTGTCTGGCTATTTCAGCCTGTGCCCTTCCGATGGTTCTCTGCACCACCTTGATTGGACAAAAGGTGCGGCAGAACAATTAAAGAAAATCTCCGAATAACAAGGGCGTACTCTAGCTGTTTTGAAACAGATTGAGGTTTGTCCTTGTATTTTTGCGCCCATTTTTACCAAAGCAACAGCAAATTTGGAGGTTTTTATACGTATGAAAAAAGTACTATCGTTGATTTTGGCGGCAGCAACCGCCGCTTTCTGTCTGACCGCCTGCGGCAGTTCCGCGTCTACGTCCTCGAACGAGGCCGCTTCTTCGTCCGACACGGATGCAGACGCACAACTGCGTGTTGTCACCACAATTTTCCCGGAATACGACTGGGTCCGTGAGATCCTCGGCGAGCAGGCGGATACCGTCGATCTGACCATGCTGCTGGACAGCGGTGTCGATCTGCACAGCTACCAGCCGACCGCGGAGGACATGTTAGCGATTTCCAACT
>JBJEZE010000054.1:0-3445 GCA_051887235.1 Butyricicoccus sp. | reverse complement strand
TTGTCGGTCTGGTTGCCATCTTTATTTCCCCGTTCGTCATGTATTTTGGCACCGGCATCATGAACTTCATCAATGAGTGCTGGGGCTTCTTCTCCATGCCGATCCTGACTGCGGTTCTCTGGGGCATGCTGATGCCGAAGGTATCTGCGCTCGCACCGAAGATCTGCATTCCGATTCACATTGTTCTGTACGGCCTGACCAAGGTCATTCCGGTCTGCGGTCAGATCCATTATCTGTACTGGGTATTCATTCTGTTCGTCATCGAGACCATCATCTACCTGATCTGTGCTAAGGTTGCACCGCGCGAGGAAGCGTTTGTCATGCCGGATGCACACGTCATGGATATGACTCCGTGGAAGACCGGCAAGCGTTGGGCTGTCGTCGGCGTACTCGTTGTCGTTGTAATGTACATCATCTTCTCCCCGCTGGTTCTTGGCTAATCGTTGAGAAGATACATCATCCAATATATTTGATCCCATTATGCCTAGTCCCTGGCATAGAGACTCGAAGCTGATAAACGCCTGACGGAGTTGTCCGTCAGGCGTTCTTGCTTTATGATTGCTTGGTCGGTACACTGTTTGGTATGCTGTTTGCCACACTGTCCTTTGTCCGCAAATACAGAAGAATGCCGGCCAACACGATCACACCGCCGCCGATCTGATTGAGCTTGGGAACTTCTGAGAACAGCACGACTGCCATGATCGCAGAAAATACCGGCTCTGCCAGCTTTGCCGTGGATACAAACGCCGCGCTGGCAAACTTCAACGCCCAGCTGAAGATGCTGTGCCCCAACAGCGTGGAGAAAATGGTCATCGCCAGAATCCAGCCATAGTCGCTCAGCGAATATCCGGTAAAGGTCTGGCCGCTGACCAGCGACAGCAAAAACAGCGTCACGCACGCCGACGCATACACCAGGAAGGTATACAGCGTGGTGGAAATGAACTTGCGCTGTCCCCGACCGACCAATGTATAGACCGAAGAGGCCACTGCGGCAGCCAGTGCCAAAAGGTCTCCGATCAGGACATTCGAGCCGACGCTGTTGTCTCCCAGCGCGATAATAATGCTTCCGCAGAAGGTCAGCGCAATGCCGATCAATCCAGCTTTGGGGATCTTCTCCCGGAACAACAGCAACAGCGCGATTGCGACAAACAGCACCTCTGTGTCCGCCAAAACGGTTCCCGCCGCAATCGTGGTATGCTTCATGGATTCAAAATAGGTCGTAAAGTGGATTCCCAGGAAAAACCCGCTCAGCAGACACAGCAGCAGATTTTTGACGCCGATGCCTTTTAGCTCCTCCCGATGCTTCCACAGCACAACCGGCAGCAAGATCAACGAGGTAAACAGCATACGGTACATCGCCATGATCATAGACGGTGCCGTGCATAATCGACTGAAAATCGCCGCCGGCGAGGACACCGCCACCGCCAGCAGTACGATAATTTTTGCATTCTTCTCTAACATTCTTCAACATCTCCTGTTTTCGACAGATTCTGTTTCAGTATGCCATAGGTTTGACGCTGAGTCAACTCGTTTAGCAATTTTGGAGAGATACGGCAAAAAAGAACTGCTGCTGCGCATTGCCGTTACTTTGTGAAAACAAATATCGTATGCACTTGTCTCTCCCCTCTGTCTCCGATATAATAAACATACCAAAAGAACTCCAAGGAGGAACGCATCATGACCCGAACCGCCCTTCCCTCGGTCTTTCCGGCTGAGGGCGTATTTGAAAGCTCCATCCATGTCGATCTGTCCTGCATGACGCCGAATGCCCGCATCCATTACACGGTGGACGGCAGCACCCCCACCATGGACAGCCCCGTTTATCGTCGTGAAGACGGTCTGATTCCACTTGCCGGCGTCCACGGCACGGACACCGTTCACACCGTACGCGCCTTTGCGGAAGCGGACGGCATGCAGCCCAGCCAAATCGCGACATATACCTATCGTCTCTGCTGTCGTCCGGCGGGCACCTACCGTCATGCACTGCTGCGTGAGGCAACCGCTGAGACCGCAGGACTCTTTCGTATAGAAGATTTTGACTTGGATAAGATGTATCTGGTCGTCGGCACCGAACGCGCCGTCCTGATTGACGCCGGATGGGATGAGACGGGAGATCTTGTGGGTTTGTGTCATGATCTGATCGGCTGTGACATTCCTCTGGAGCTGGTGGTGGCCCATGCACATCCGGATCACATTGCGCAGATCCCGAACTTTTTAAACGCCGGTATTCCGGTCTATCTGCCGCATGCAGACCGTTCCGCCTTGGATGCCTTTGACATGGACATTTCACTGGATGGCATCCGTGACATCGGCGGCGGGAAGGTGTTCGACCTCGGCTGCACGACGTTGAAAACCTATGCTGTTCCCGGTCACACCCCCGGCGGTATTGTCCTGTTGGACGAAACCACCGGTGACTTGTTTGCCTCGGATGCGTTTGGCAGCAACCGCCGCTACATTCCGGACTCCGCATGGCTCCAGTTTGGGGACGCAACGATTGAATCCTCCCTTCGCATGCTGGACGAGTTTCTGCAGCAGACAGAAGGGCGCTTGACCCGCCTGTTCACCGGACACAATGATGATACACTGGACGCCAACACCTATCTGCGCACCCTGCGTCAGTCGCTCGCCCGCGGCATAGCAGAAGGAAATGCTGCTCTCACTCCCTCTCTGCGCAGCGCAGCGGAATCCTTCGGCTCCGGTTCCGCCCTGATCCAGGGCAACTGGCGTCTGGATCCCTGTTGGACCTCCGCCAACGTCAAATATCTATATGATTCGGACGCCGCCGCTCAGCGGTATGCGGAAGGATACCGCGACGATGTCCACACGGTGCTGGGCGGATGAGGATCTGACGTCCTATTTTCCGGCATATCGGACAATCCCTGTCGAATATAGTATCGGCGGGGGTGTTTGGAATGACCGTCTTTCGTGTGATCTCTCTCCGACGATGTAAATGGCTGCTGTTGGGCGCAGTCGTATTGACCGGCCTGTGCTGTACCTTCGGCGCGTCCGGCGTCAGCTTGCTGACCGAGGCAGCGACCCGTGACCTACCTATTTACTGTGTGGACAAAACTGAAAAAGTGTGTTCCCTGACCTTTGACGCAGCTTGGGGAAATGAGGATACGCAGCAGCTGATTGATATTCTGGCCGAACACAATATCAAAGCAACCTTTTTCGTGGTCGGCGAATGGGTAGAGAAATACCCGGAATCCGTCAAAGCGTTATCGGATGCCGGGCATGAGGTGATGAACCATTCCTCCACCCATCCGCACATGCCCGAGCTGTCCACCGATCAGATGAAACAGGAAGTACAAAGCTGTAATGAAAAAATTGCCGCCATCACCGGCGTACAGCCCACTCTGTTCCGCCCTCCGTATGGCGATTACAACGATCTGGTCGTCTCCACGCTGCGGGATATGGGGATGTACACGATTCAGTGGGATGTCGA
>JBJEZE010000053.1:0-14573 GCA_051887235.1 Butyricicoccus sp. | reverse complement strand
GAACAGCAAATCCTTTTCCTTCGCCAGCGCTTCCAGCTCATAGCCCTGCTCCGCATTCAACGCCAGCGGCTTGTCACACATGACATGGATGCCATGCTCCAGAAAACACTTGGCAATCGGATAATGGGTGTCGTTCGGAGTGGCAATCGTCACAAAATCAATGCCGTCTTCCCGCGCCGACTCTTCCTTTGCCATGGTTTCATAATCCGCGTACACTCGGTTTTCATCGGCGATGTTCCACTTGCCGGCTGTCTCCAAACTCTTTTCCTTATTGCGTGAAAAACAGCCTGCTACCAGCACCGCCAGATCGTCCATCAGCGCGCCGTGGCGGTGTACATCGCCGATAAACGCTCCGTTTCCGCCGCCTACCATGCCAAATCGCAATTTTTCCATACTATCCCTCCTGCTCTCTGTTCCGTGAAATCCGTTTGATTACGCCTTGCGGTAAAATTCCGGGCACTCCATCTGTTCAATCGGAATAATCTGACCGGTCAGACGGGACTGGCGGCAGGCCTCTGCCACTTTGCTTGCAATATAGCCATCCCAAGCGGACGGACCAACAATGTTCCCCGCCTGCACGGATGCAATCCACTCGCGCAGCTCGGTAATATACGCTTCACCGAAGCGCTCCTGCCAGGTCGGAACAATCTTAAAGGCATTTTGTCCCTCGCAGCGAACCACGGTGTGTGATGGATTCGGCAGGCTGGCCGTACCCAGATCGCCTACTACCTCGCAGCGGATATCATATCCATAACGGCAATACCAGTAAATTTCCAGTTCCACCCGGACACCGTTTTGGGTTTCCAGATAAACCAGCTGCGGATCAATCAGATCATCCCCACAGAAACGGGACGAACGCGGCGCCACCAGCTGGGCCGAAACATAGGTATCGTCATCGCCGATCAGGAAGCGGGTGATGTCAAATTCGTGAACCAGCGCGTTTGTCGCAGACATATCGCTCGTGATTTTGGCACTGCCTGCGGGTGCCAGGTTGCGGTGCTGGGCGTGAACGACCAGCGGAATGCCGATGGTGCCGTTCTGAATCACTTCGCGCAATTCCCGGTAGTCCTTGTCATACCGGCGCATAAAGCCAACCTGAAGCAGACGCTTTCCTGCTTTCTGCTCTGCCTCCATAATACGGATGCAGCCCTCCGGCGTATCCGACAACGGCTTCTCGCAGAAGACATATTTGCCTGCTTCCACCGCCGCAATGCAAAACCCTTCGTGCGTCGGATCCCAGGATGCAATCATGACCGCATCCACCTCATCCGAGCGAATCAGCTCATAGGGATCCGCTATGTACTTCGCGCCGCACGACTGTGCAACCTGCTTCGCAACCGCTTCGTTTGCATCATTGACCGCCACGACAACTGCCCCCGGGATCACCGACTGGATATTCCCGATGTGATGCTGGCCCATTCCGCCAGTTCCGATAAATCCAATTCGTAATGCCATTATCTCTTGCTCCTTTTGCGTTCCGATTTTATCTGGGAGCATCGGAATTGCGTCAGTTCCCGAGTTCCCAAATCGGATTAGTCCTTTGTCAACTCATATTTCAGTTTCTGAATATCCTTTTTCAGCAGATCAATCGGATCTTTTGCTTCCCTGCGCAGCGGAAGCTGGGTGTAATAGTTCTCAAAAACGAACCATCCCCGGTAATCATTGTCTCGCAGGAACTGAATCTGCTCCTCAAAGTGGGAATCGCCTTCGCCAAGGCACTTGCTGCTGTACGCCTCGCCCAATCCATCCTTGACATGCAGCTGATTGACCATGTACGGGTAAACCACCGGCAGATGATCCATCGGATTGTAGCCGCGGAAGCACATATAATTCTGCGAGTCGTAAAACAGTCTCAGGTTTTTGCGGTCAACCGCCACAAACAGCTCCTTGAGCTTGTCGGAAGAAATCGCTGTCTCGGTTGCAATGGTAACACCATTGTCCGCAGCGCGGTCACAGGCATACTGGAGCGCCTCAACCGTATGGTCAATGTCCTCCTGCGTATGCATGTCATTGTTGACAAAGCTCGGGATCATCAGCACCGGGATCTCCAACGCTGCCGCCGCGTCCAGCGCAATTTCCAGACCCTCGTACGCGATGTCTCCATATTCGGTACCGCGTCCATTGCGCAGACCATGATTGTTCAAATCGTTCATCACGATGGAAATCAGGCTGATTCCATACTGCTCTGCGGTTTCCTTGTACAGTTCCAGCACGCGCTTGTGACCCAGCTTAAAACCGGTATCATAAAAGCCCGCCTCGATCTGGACACCATCCAACCCCAGCTCCGCTGCCATGCGGATGCTGAAAACATTGTCTCCCGGCAGACACCATTCCGGCACTGCGAGCTTATAGCGTTCTCTATCAAATTCCTTACTCATATCGCTGTCTCCTTCCTTCCATCAATAAAACTGGCTGACGAGAATCTTACCCGGTGTTCCGGAGCCCGCCGCCTGAATTGCTTCGTAGGTGTGTTCCAGGTGGTAGCGTCCGCCGATGCATTGTCTCATATCCATCAGACCGGACGAGAACAACCGAAGTACACTCGGGAAAATATCGCTTCCGGCAGAACCGCTGCAGCAGTACAACGACGTGCCGTTGTAAATAAACGGTGTCATGTCGATGGGCGGAACCCGTCCGGGCAGCCCGATCTGTACCAGCTTGGAGTGGGCCGACATAATCTCTGTAATGTACGGGTACGTCGCACCCGGATTGCCGGCCGCCTCAACGCACATATGGCAGCCGATTCCATTGGTCAGTCCCATGATGAGTTCGGCCAGTTCGCCCTTCGAGCACTCCCGCGAGTTAAAGCATCCGTCTGCGCCCATTTTCTTTGCCAATTCCAGCTTGCTCGCAACCGTATCCACCATGAATACCTTTGCCGCGCCGGACGCCCGGCAGAGCGCCATCGCGGACAGACCGATTGGACCGGCGCCGAATACAACCACATTGGCGCCCGGCTTGATGCCGCCGGCATTGATGACGATCGAATGATAGGCGACGCTCGCCGGTTCCGCCAGTGCGCCGATCTCAAACGCAGCCAGCTTGTCTCCCAGCTTTTCCGCAATGTCGTTGATCTTACAGCAGTATTTTTCCGGCACGACGGTGTACTCGCAGAACGCTCCATCCGCCGACAGTCCGATGTCCTCGCGGTTTTCGCAGTTATTGTACAATCCGATTCTGCAGTTATGGCACTTGCCGCAGTAATGAATCTGCTCTACCGCAATCATGTCACCGACCTGATAGCCTTTGACGTCTTTTCCGACCTGAACAATCTCACCGGAAAACTCGTGACCCAAAATGACCGGAAGTCTGGTGTGGCAGTTGAACTGCATATACCCGTCCTCTTTGGAGGCAATCGAGTGAATGTCGCTTCCGCAGACGCCGCAGGCACCCACCTTGATCAGAACCTCATCGTCTTTGGGTTCCGGAACAGCAACATCTTCCATTTTACAAGAAAGATTCTTCCAGCACAAGCCCGATGTATACGATCTGTGATCCGTCAGCTCCCGCTCACACAGCTTGACACCTCCAGTCGGTTCCCAATCACCTCTCAACACAAATGCCCGCATGGCTTACTCCTCTCCCAGTTCGCTCTTTCTCATGTCAAACACATCCAGCAGCGCCTTGAAATAATCGTCATCTTCCTCATAACCGCCGCGCACATCGTTGCAGGTAAAATATCCGAAATCCGATCCGCACTCGCCGCCGAGGATGCGGGTAATCATCGCGATGTTGTTCATGCCGCAGATACAGTACGGCAGTTCGCAGATTCCTTCTTCCCGGATCCGCTTGGCCGTCTCCGCAATGCGGATGACATCCTCATAGCTGTTCGCGGTCAAATACATCTTCGGAATATCCGCGCCCTTTCGCAGTGCCTCCTTGACCTCATTGATCATGAATTCATTGCTCGGCACACAGTTCCAGTCATGGAAGGACAGCAGAACCTTGGTACCGTACCGGGTCGCCACTTCTTTGATTTCCCGGACATACTCTTCGTCGCTGTCAATCTCCACATCCACGATGCCGATCTTTCCGGTCTGAATGCAGGCTTTTACCATGCGCAGTCTCAGATCCCGCGGAAACGCACGCAGTCCGCCCTGCTCCTTGATGCGGAATGTCATCAGCAGGGTTGTTCCTTCCACAACCTCTGACAGCTTGTTGACGGTGTCAATCAGCATTTCTTCCGCAAAATCGGTATCCATCATCGGGTTGACGTAGTCCAGACGCCACTCCACAATATCCGGAGAATACTCCATGACTTTTCTCGCCGACGCGAGAATGGCCTCCTGGCTTCCCTCCTTGACCATAATGCAGGACAGATACTTATCGCCGCCAATCGTCACTCCGTTGATTGTATATTGAATCGTACTCTGTAATTTCATGTCACATTACCACTTTCTTTATCATCCGCTGACTCAATACTTGTCGTCGATCGCATAAATGTCTCTCAGCCTGCAGTACTCGTCCAGCGTCTCAAATTCAAAATTACCGCTGTCCTTCCGGCACAGCTGATAGCTGCCGAAGTCATTGCCGCACCGCTCGCCGAACAGCCGCAGCATCAGGCCGACATCGCCGATGGAGGAGATGCAGAACGGTACGGACAGTTTGGCTTCCTCTTTCGCCTTCCGGGCTGCCTGCGCGATGCGAAGAACATCGACATCGTCCGCGGAGAGGAACATGGTTCGTACCAGATCCGCTCCCATCGCTTCCACATCCTGTGCCGCCTTCAGCACTTCGTCTGCTCCGATCACACCGCGATAGTTCTGCAGCGTCAAAATCAGCTTGATGCCGCTTCCCTTCAGCATGGCCTTGACCTGATCCACAAACTCAGCATCGTTCACTTCAATATCTATACAATCAGCAAGACTGTTCTCAATAACATCCTTCAGCAGGTTCAGTCCCGCGTTTTTCTCTACCTTGACTGCCGCGCCGGTCTCTTTGATCCGCACGATCACCGGCAGGTCGGGAACCGCCGCCCGGCAGGAGCTCCACGCTGTGCAGAAGGTGCTCATGTCCTCGTAACGGTTCACCACGATTTCCAATACATCAATGTTGTCCAGACACTCCGACTCCATCCATCCGTTCAGCTCTGCCGGATTCTCCGGTTCCATGCTTCCGCACACGGCATACTTGCTTCCGCCAAATTCAAAGCCTTTGACTGTGACTTTCTGTTTGCTCTGTAATTTTTTGCTCATACTGCGTTGACACCTCAAATCAATCCGTCGTCCAGACCTCCGTGGTCCGGCAGCACGCTGTTACAGCGTGCTGGCCAGAATCCGTTCCTGAGTCATCTGTTCCTTTTCGGTCAGTTCCAGAGAGATGGAACCTTTCTTCATAACGTAAATGCGGTCGCTCATGCCGATCAGCTCCGGCATCTCAGAAGAAATCATCATGATCGCGACGCCCTGCTTCGCAATGCGGTCCATAATTTCATAGATTTCCGCCTTGGCGTTGACGTCAATGCCTCTGGTCGGCTCGTCCAGGATCAGCAGATCCGGTTCGCTCTCCAGCCACTTCGCGAACAATACCTTCTGCTGGTTGCCGCCGGACAGCGTATTGACCAGCTGGTTCATGGAACGGCAGATAACATTCAGTTCCTTGATTTTCTCTCCCGCTTCCTTCCGCTCCAGCTTGTTGTTGATCACGTGGTTTTTGAACAGGCGATAAATCGAAGCCATCGAAATGTTTTCCTTGATGTCCTTCTCAATGATCAGACCGTCAATCTTCCGGTCTTCGGACAGATAGGCAATGCCCTTTCGGATGGACTTGGTCGCCGTCGGCGAGGTATATTCCTCTCCCTTGTAGATAATGGTACCGCCAAAATACTCGCGGGCACCAAAGATGCTGCGCGCCAGCTCGGAGCGTCCGGAACCAACCAGTCCGCCCATTCCGACAATTTCACCCTTCTTGATATGTATGTCAATCGGCTCGGTGTTCGGACCAATCTTCAGGCCCTTTACCTGAATGATGTCCTCCTCGCCCACCTCATGGGTGCAGGTGTACATGTTGGTGATCGTGCGTCCAACCATCAATTTGACAACCTTGTCCTGATCAAACTCATCCATCGACAGCGTCTGGATGGACTGTCCGTCGCGGAGTATGGTAAGCCGGTCGCCGATTTCCTTCAGCTCGTCCATTCGATGGGAAATATAGATGATGCTGACGCCGTTGCTCTTCAGTTTGCGGATCAGATCAAACAGATGGTTGATCTCGCTGGAGGTCAGCGACGCGGTCGGCTCGTCCATGATCAGGATTTTGGACTTGTACGACAGGGCCTTTACAATCTCAACAACCTGCTGCCGGGCGGTAGACAGGTCGCGGATCATCGTGCGCGGGTCAATGTCCTTGAATCCGAACTCATCCAGATACTCTCTGCTCTTCTGGTAGATATGCTTGTGATCGACCAGACCGTGCTTGACCGGTTCGCGTCCCAGAAAGATGTTGTGCGCGATATCCAGATTCAGGCACAGGTTCAGCTCCTGATGGATAAAGGCAACACCCATTTCGCGGGCTTCCTTCGGGCCCTTGACCGAGTACGGTTTTCCCTCCAGCAGCATCTCGCCTTCATCCAGCGGAATATTGCCGCCGAGAATCTTCATCAGCGTGGATTTTCCTGCGCCGTTCTCACCCATCAGAACATGAACTTCGCCCTGCTCCAGGTCAAAATTAACCTGATCCAGAATTTTAACGGTCGTACCGGAGATCTTTTTGCCATATTCATCAAAGATATACTTTGTTATATTGTTCATCTCTAATATTTTTGCCATTTTGATCCCGCCTTTCTTACTGGATGATCCGGTTCTTTACGTTCTCAAAGATGATTGCTGCCAGAATAACGATACTCTGCACCGCGGTGTACATGTAGTAGTTCACGCTCAGCAGGCCCAGGATATTCTGAATGGTATAAATCGTCATGACGCCCAGCAGGGAGCCCCATGCAGAACCGATGCCGCCGAACAGGCTTGCGCCGCCCAGCACCGCCGAGGTGATGACCGTAAAGGTAAAGTCCGTGCCGCCCATCGTGCAGACACAGTTGTTCACACGCGCTGCCATCAGGACTGCGCCCAGCGCTGTGCAGAGGCCGCAGATGACGTAAACCATGATCGTGGTGAAACTCGCGTTGATACCGCTGAGCTTGCTGGCCGATTTGTTCAGGCCGACAGAGGTCAGCGCGCGTCCGTAAGTGGATTTGTGAAGGACAAAATAGCAGATCGCCGCAACAATCAGCATAATCCACACCGTGGAGGTCAATCCGAGTATCTGCGTCCGCCCGACAGCCAGAACATTTGCCGGAAGCGGGGTGATCGCCGAACCGTTACTGGCGATCTGGGCGATGCCGTAGATGATATAGCCGGTTCCGAGCGTGACGATGAACGCCGGAATATTGAGCTTCTGTACCAGGACGCCGTTGACCAGTCCGCAGAACGCGCCAACAGCCATGGTGATGATGATGGACACGATAACCGGCAGGCCGACCTGCACCGTGCAAAAGCCGAAGATATAAGCGCAAAAGCCCAACAGATATCCGAGCGAAAGATCAATGCCGCCCGTCATCAGGACAAAGGTCATGCCCAAACAGCAGATGGCTGCAATCGAGCCCTGCGTAATAATGTTGACCGCATTGTGTACGCTTACAAAATTCGGTACAAATATCATACCGATCAACCAGACTGCCGCGAAAATGATAACGTTGCCATAGGTTTTTGCAAAGTTTTTCGCGCGCTGCTTGCCGGTTATCTTCTGAGTTGTTAATTCCTTGTTTGCCGTAGCCATTACTTGCACCTCCAAGCTGCTTAGAAAACCTTTGCGGCTTTCAGTTCCTTGTTCTTGTTGTAAACGCTGATGCCGACAACGACGATGATCGCCACGCCGATTACCAGGTTCTGATAGAACGGGTCAATGGCCAGCATATCCAGCGCGTTTCTCAGGAAGCCGATGATCAGTGCGCCCAGAATGGACATCCATGCGGCTCCCTCGCCGCCCAGCATGCTGACGCCGCCGATCAGAGACGCTGCAACCGCGTCCAGCTGATACGATGCGCCCTGGGTCGGATGTACCGTTGCCATCTGTGCACTCAGCAGAAGACCTGCAATCGCGGAAAACAGTCCACACATGGCAAAGCAGAAAATTTTTACCTTGGCTGGATCAATACCCTCGGTTTTGATTGTGCTCTCGCTGCCGCCCAACGCATAAATGTGCTTGCCCATGCGTGTGTACTTGAGGATAATGGTCGTGATGACCAAAAGAACAACCATGATCCAGGTGTTGATCGGAATATTCAAAAACAGGTTATTGCCGATTGCTGCATAAGAGGCCGGCAAACCGCTGATCGACGTGCCTTTGCCGACAACCAGCGCCAATCCCAGCGTAATCTGTCCGGTAACATAGGTTGCGATAAAGGGCGGAATGTTGATCGCGGACACCAGCACGCCGTTGATGATGCCGATCAGCAGACCCACAGCCGCGCCAATCAGCATGGCCAGGAATACATTCATGCCGCTCAGCATCAGGAATCCGCTGACCATGGCGCAGAACGCCATAACGCCGCCGGTGCCAAGGTCAATGCCCTTGATGATCAGTACCAGAGTCATCGCCAGTGCGCAGATCGCAATGGTAGAAGCCTGTCTGGTGACGTTCATAATGTTGGTAAACGTAAAGAATCCCGGTATGAAGCTGCCCAAAATACATAATGCAGCTAAGACGATCAAAAGAAAGATATATTTCTTTTTTATGACGGTAGATTTGCCTTTCATTACTATCCCCTCTCTAATTACGACGCTTTATTACAAGTTTGGGTGAATGACCTTTTACCGATCATTCACCCAAACAAAGAACAAGAGGCACACAAACAAATTAGTCGTTTATAAAATTTTGAGCGTATTTACAAACGAATAATTATTCCAAAGCAGGAGAATTAGAACACGATGTCCTCTGCTTCGTCCGTGTTATCCGGATTGATAAAGAAGTAACCGGAGTCAATGTACTTTTCATAATCGTCTTCCGTCGTGTCGCCGCTCAGCAGGCTGGTCATGATCTCACCAGACTTCTGGCCGATAACGCCCGGATACTGTGCAACACAGCCATAGCACTCGCCGGCCTTGATGGAATCCAGCGCGGACTTATTGCCGTCAACCGAGATGATCGCCAGATCAGCCGGATTCAGGCCCTGGTTCTGAACGCCGCTGATAACGCCAGACAGCATGCCGTCGGAGCAGAGGAAGATGCCCTTCATGTCCGGATCGGACGCCAGCATGTTCTCGGTTACCTGCATGGCAACGTCACTCAGCCAGTTGCCTGCCTGCTGGTTAACCAGCTCGACCTTATCGGACTCTGCGATCGCGTCCTCAAAGCCCTGCGCTCTCAGCTCGCCGCCCATCGCGCCGGAAGCGCCGCGAACGGTGCAAACCTTGCCTTCGCCGATCTTCGCGATCATCTGCTGGCCGGCCTCGTAGCCGATATTGTAGTTATCCGAACCAATATAGGTGACGTACAGATCTTCGTTTCCTTCTTCAACCGCTGCGTCGGCGATGATAACCGGAATGCCCGCATCCTTGGCCTTCTCCAGAGCCGGGAGGATCGCGCTGCCGTCCATCGGTGCTACGATGATGCCGTCGGCGCCCTTATTGATCGCGTTCTCAATATTCTCAACCTGCTTGGACACCGTCAGCTCATCGCCGGACAGCGTCAGCTCGAAGGTGTAGCCGGCGGCCTCAACGGCCTTCTGGCACTCCTCAACCATAACTCGCTGGAACTCGTTATTGGTGATGGTCTTGGTGCTGAATACGATTGTGCCCTTGCTGTCTCCCGAACTGCTCGAGCTGGAAGCCTCCGCTGCAGAGCCAGAGGAGGACGACGAGCTGCCGCCCGACGACGATCCGCATCCTGCCATGCCAAGTGCCATTCCGAATGCCAGCATCAATGCAATGCTCCTCATTTTCATACGTTTCATAATAGCTGCTCCTTTCAAATGCAGTTTTTGAATACACATTTTCTCTTTTTGTTTTCTCATATGTATTCTTTGTATTGTTATCATACATCGTTTTGTTTTCTTTTTCAATACACGAATGTTCCAATTTGAATCTTAGTTATTTGTCTATTTTGCTTATTTTTCTCTTCTTTTCTCGTTTTGTCTATACAATTTGCGCAAAATCAAAGATATATTTTTTACTTCTTTCTCTATTGCATTTTATTTAAATACATACTATAATGAGAATCACAAAGAAAATAAATTCACATCAAATACATATATTACCGATTATTTAAATACATATCGAGCATCACCGTTATTCGGCACAGTTCTTTAAAATGCATACAGTAACAATTATTGCTTAAACGTATGCTTTTGTGATAAACTTAAGAGTATGGGTTTTCTATTATAATGTTAAAGGTGTGCTGAATTATGCCAAAATACTTAACCATCGCCGGGCAGATCGAGCAGCAGATCGTGGATTACACGCTGCGTCCAGGGTGCCAGCTTCCAACTGAAAAAGAGCTGATGCAGCGATATGCCGTCAGCCGACAGACCGTCCGCAACGCTCTGTCCTATCTTTCAAAGAAAGATTTAATCTACACCGTAAAAGGAGCCGGGACGTTTGTCTCGAACAAGACAACTTCCTGTACAAACTCCAGAAATGTTGCTGTGCTGATCACCGGAATGGATAACTACATCTTTCCGTATAAATCCGCCGGTATCAACAGCGTCCTGACGAGCCAGGGATATGTAAGCAACATATTTTTGACCAACAACCAGATCGACAAGGAAGAGGAAGCGATTCGAACAATCCTGTCTTCCAACTTTGCCGGCGTCATTCTGGAGATCAGCCGAGCCATTATCCCCCGCGGAAATGATCTTCTCGCGGAGCTGAACCGGACACTCCCGGTCATTCTGATCGACGGTTACTATCCGCAGTTTCCAAACATCCCCTATGTGGCTCTGGATGACCGGAAGGGCGGCTATAAAGCAACCGAATATCTGATCCAACACGGACACGAAAAGATCTTCCACCTCGGAAAGGTCGATGATCTCCAAGGTCTTCTCCGCTATCAGGGCTACGTCGATGCGTTGAATGCGTATCATCTGGAGTTTTCCGAAGATCGTGTCTTCTGGCTTCCGGAAGAGCTCTACAGCAACCTTTCAGAACAGCTGCTGGATTCTATCTGCAGCAAGCTGGAGAAATGCACCGCCGTTTTCTTCTACAACGACCAGATTGCTGCCTCCATTCTTCCGGAACTGTTGCGCCGCGGAGTAAAAATCCCAGACGATCTGTCCATCGTGAGTTATGATAACTCTCCCCAGATGTCCCAGTTTCCTGTTTCGCTGACCTGTATCGGATATCCTCTGGACGATCTGGGAAAAATCGCAGCCGAGCAGCTGCTGAAACGGATGAAAAACCCCAATCAGGATGTAACCTATATCTTTCAGCCGGAAATGATCGAACGGGCTTCCGTTCGGGATTTAAATACACGATAACTCTTATTATCTACTGAAAGGTCAGGTGAACCGCATGAATACAACGATGCGTGCAGCAATTTTCGAGGGAAACGGTATTCTTACCGTAAAGGATGTCCCCATACCACAGATCCAGAAGGATACACAGCTTCTGCTCAAGGTGGAAGCCGCCAGTATCTGCGGCAGTGATCTGCACGGTCTCTCCGTACCGCCCGGACAATACATGGAGCCCGGCATCATCTACGGACATGAATTCTGCGGTTCCATTGTAGAAAAGGGCGCTGCCGTAACCGGTTTTGAAATCGGAGAACGCGTTGTGGTCAACCCGCGTGTCCGTTGCGGAGCTTGTTACGAATGCACACATAATAAAGGCGATCTCTGTTCCAATTCCTATCATTACGGACAGACCGGCGACGGCGGATTTTCGCAGTACGCGCTGGTAGATGCCTCTCAGCTGTACCACATCGATCCCTCCATCAAGCCAGAGATCGCCGCGCAGGCCGAACCTTTGGCCTGTGTCATGAACGCAATCAAAATCGCAAAGCCAACCCCGGTGGACTATGTACTGCTGTACGGTGCCGGTCCCATCGGTTTAACCTTTATCCGCGTCCTGAAACGATACGGTATCAAACATTTAATCGTTACCGCGAAAGGCGAAAGCCGCGTTCAGGAAGCCCGTAATTGCGGCGCAGACATTGTGGTGAACACACAGACCGAATCGGTTGAGCAAGTAATGAAAGAACACTGGCCGAACGGCGCTGATCTCGTCATTGACGCGGTCGGACGGGGACCGGTTTTCTCCGAAGCGCTCCCTCTGATGAACCCACAAGGCCGTCTGATCCTGTTCGGACTGGATACCAACGCCTCGTCGCTTGTCCCGCCATCCATTTTCACATTGAACGAGCTGCAAGTATGCGGCGTACTGGGAAAAGACTTTCCATCCGCTATCGAGATTCTGAAAGACCAAGAATTGGGGCTGGATCGTTTCATTACCCATCGCATTTCTTTAGAAGACATTCTACAAGGCATCGATTCCATGCGAGCAAAAGAAGCCTGTCGAGTCATTGTTTTCCCCAACGGATTTCTGTAAGAAAAGGCTGCCATTGCATCAACACAGTCTTTCCCGTCAGTCACGATAAAACAATCAAATTCGAAGTCCTCATCAACGCAGAGGAAATCCATCGTGCAGTGACGGCACAATCCGAACGACAAACAAAATCGACCGTTTATCAAAGGAAAGGGATCGTGCTATTATGAAAGTTTTTTCGAATCAGGTCTGCATCGTAACAGGAGCCGCACGCGGCATTGGCAAAGCAGTCGCGATGAAGTTTGCAGAAAATGGCGCTGACGTTGTCATGATGGATATCAACCTGGAACTGCTGAAGACTTCTGCTCAGGATGTTCACAACGCACACGGCGTCAAAACTTATCCGATCTATGTGGATGCCTCTTCGGTTGAATCCATTCAGGATGCTATGAATCAGACGGAAGCTCTGGTCGGCAGCGCCGACATCCTGGCAAACTGCGCCGGAATCTCTACCTCCAGAAAAATGATTGACGTAGATGCCGATGAATGGGATCGCGTTATCAACATCAACCTGCGCTCCATGTATCTTTTCAGCAGGCTGTTTGCGCAGGCGCAGCAGAAACACAACAAACACCGCGGACACATTGTCTCGATCTCGTCCCAGGCGTCCAAGCTCGGCGAATACGGAAACGGCGTATACTCTATTTCCAAAGCCGGCGTCAATATGCTGACACAGGTTCTGGGTTTGGAATACGCAGAACTCGGCATCACCGTCAACGCTGTTTGCCCCGGTTATGTCAACACCCAGATCATGCAGGAGGTTTTTGTAAAGCGTGGACCGATCGAAGGTATGACTCCGCAAGAATATGAAACGAAATTGACCGCCCGCATCCCGATGGGCCGGATGTGCGAGCCGGAAGAAGTTGCAGACGTAATGGCTTTTCTGGCATCTCCCCGTGCGGACTACGTCACCGGTGTGACCCTGACAGTCGCCGGAGGTTCCACTGTTATTTGATCCATTTGTTTCTTTTTATAACGTTTATTTGTGCTTAGTCCTCACCGTGTATCCATGTTAATCCACTCATCTATTGCAGTTTTGGCGAAATGACAAGCCTTCCAATTTTGTCAAAGCGGCCATCCAATTTCTCATGTTTTCTCATACAATATCTTCACGGTAAGGAATGGCATTGAGTACATCTAACTACAGAAAAGCCCGCAGTCGCCGGTTCCCCAAACATCCGGTTTCTGCGAGCTTTTCTTTTTATTCTATCCAAATAATCCGATCTCTGATCAACCCGAACGCTAAGCATGCAGCGGCGCGTCTTCCTCAATCGGTTTATAACCTTATATCTTTCCAAAACGACAAATTGACTCTGTACACAATCCATAGTATGATACTATTGTTATTGTCAATCTCAAACCACGGAGGATATTTCATGCTGATTGATTTCAATGAGTTACTCGATATTTTTCAGTCTGCCAGTCCGGAAACAGAATTTTTCTACAGTCTTGAAGAGGAGGAGCTCCACCAGCTGCTGGACGAAGAAGTAGACGGCATCTACGATCCGGAATATGCAGAAGAGCTTCAATCCGACACGCAGAACTATCTTCACATCCCCAAGCTCACGGATGACTTCCAATATGAAACCATGTCCGGATTTGTGTATCAGCTTCGCGACGGACGGCCGAAGCGCATGCTGTTAGACGCACTGGATGATGCCAGCGCATTCGAACGCTTCCACGAATACGCATCCGGACTCGGATTAGAGGATCGCTGGAACGAGTACTTTTCCCAGAAATGCATGGAATATCTCAGAGAGCAATGCGCAGACGAAGCTCCTGACGTAGAATTCGTCTGATGTTTTGTCGTCCCCCGGACAGCCCCGGACGGAATACAGGAGAAGTGCGGCAAGCACTCCGAAAACACAAACAAAAAAGTGATCGTCAAATGACGATCACTTTTTCTGGAGGTGCCACCCAGAATCGAACTGGGGATCAAGGAGTTGCAGTCCACTGCCTTACCGCTTGGCTATGGCACCATATGGAGCGGATGACGAGGCTCGAACTCGCTACCTCCACCTTGGCAAGGTGGCGCTC
>JBJEZE010000052.1:0-14631 GCA_051887235.1 Butyricicoccus sp. | reverse complement strand
ATCGCGTCTCGGTCGACGAGGTCGAAAAGCTCGCCGGCGGCGACGGCTCCGGACGTGTTCAGAGATAATACGCATAATATCTTCCTTCTATATGATTGACTTGGGAATCCCGCCTGCTTCGGCGGGCGGGAATTCCGGTCATCTGCAGGAGGATGGCTGTCCTCTTGTATCCGAATCTTCAATGATCCATGTGTATAATAACTCCAATATCACGATATCTCCCGAAACAAGCGGAATCTGGATGCAGGAGGACAGCTGCGCTTCTGCAGCTCACCTACCTCTTCTTTCTCTCTGGTGTCGGCTTGACACAGGAACTATTTTCTAAAGATGCGCCTGTCGGTCGTTGGATCGGCGGGCGCATCTTTTGTGCTGCGAAAAAAACAGCGCCGGGACCTGCTTGAGATCCTGACGCTGATTTTATGTTACGACGGTAAATTGTCTGACTCGATCTCTTTCATTGTCTTTCGGAACTGATGGGAGAAGAAGAACGCGGTAAAGGTCACCGCAATGGTGTCCGCAATCGGTTCTGCCAGATAGACTGCGTAGACCGGATTGACGGTCAGGACATGCGGAAGGAGATAGATCAGCGGGATTAGCAGGACGAATTTCCGCATTACCGCAACGATGATGGATGCCTTTGCATTGCCCAGCGAGGTGAAGGACATCTGACAGGCGGTCTGGATACCGAACAGGAACATGGCGGCGACATAAATCCGGAGGACGGTCTTGGTGAAGGCCAGCAGTGTCGGATCGGAGGTGAACATGCCGGCGAACACCTGCGGGAACAGCATGATACACAGCCAGAGCGTGACGGCATAGATCATGTTGATCTGGAGCAGCAGGCGAAATGCGGCCTTGACGCGCGCGGCGTTTTTGGCGCCGTAGTTGTAGCTCATGATCGGCATCGCGCCCTGGCCGAAGCCCTGCAGCGGCAGCATCGCAAACTGCATGACGCTGGTCAGAATGGTCATCGCGCCGACCGCGACGTCGCCGCCGTATTTGAGCAGGGACGAGTTGAAGCAGACCGAGATGATGCTCTCGCTCGCCTGCATGATGAAGTTTGCCAGACCGAGCGCCAGACAGGGGAGGATGATGCGCGGACGGAGCGCCATGTTTTTCAGGCGGAGGCGGAGCACCGTGCGCTTGCCGAGCAGAAATGCGAGAACCCAGACCGTCGAGAGCGCCTGAGAGATCACTGTGGCAATCGCCGCGCCGCGCACGCCAAAGCCCAGCGCATAGATGAAGATCGGGTCGAGGACGATGTTGCATACCGCACCGATGAGCACCGAGACCATGCCGGTCTTGGCAAATCCCTGCGCCGTAATAAATGCGTTCATACCCAGTGTCAGCTGGACGAACAGCGTGCCGACGGCATAAATGTTCATATAGCTGACCGCGTAGGAAATCGTGTTTTCACTCGCGCCGAAGGCGAGCAGGAATGTGCGGTTTCCGAGCAGCAGAACGGCAGTGAGCGCGGCGGAGATGATCAACTGGGTGAGAAAGCAGTTTCCAAGAATTTTCTCCGCCGTTTCGTTGTCCTTGCGTCCCATGAAGATCGAGGCGCGTGGCGCGCCGCCGAATCCGACCAGCGCGGCGAAGGCGGAGACGATCATGATCAGCGGCATGCAGACGCCGACACCGGTCAGCGCGAGTGCGCCGTCCCCGGGGATGTGCCCGATATAGATGCGATCTACAATATTGTAGAGCATGTTGATGACCTGTGCGGTCAGTGTCGGGATGGCGAGGCGGAACAGCAGTTTTCCCACCGGCTCGGTTCCCAAAAAGCTCTTGTCCTCGTTCATGTGTTCTGCTTCCTTTCCAAACCGTGCTTGACGTTTCTGGTCACCCGCGTGCAGAGACGGGTGTACACCTCCCAATCCTCCTGAGAGAACCCGTCAAACGCCAGCTCCATAAACCGGTTTTTTGCGGTTTCCACCTTTTCTACCAGCGGCATCGACCGTTCGGTGAGCGAAAGGTGGATTTTTCGTCGGTCGTGCGCGTCCGGACTGCGCTCCAGCAGCCCCTTTTCGATCAGCGAGCTGACTCCCTGTGAGACGTTTCCCTTGGGGATCATGCGGAAGACGGAGATATCCTTTGCCGTGTCATATTCGGGATTGTTGTGCAGAAAGCTGATGATGGTCAGTTCCAGACCGGAGAGAGCACAGCTGTCGCAGATTTCCTTCAGCAGGGAGTCGTACAGCTTGAGCGTGCTCCGGTGGAACAGAACAACGTCGGTCATGGTCATTGCCGTCCCTCCTAAGTGGTTCTAAATAAAACGGTTTTAAATAAAACTATTATAGCGCGGACGGCTGGTTTGTCAAGAGCGGCTGTGAGGAATGTTGTCCCGCTTACTCCGGAAGCGGGCCTGCGGCGCAATCAGAGGTGGACAGTTTGGGCGGAATTTGGTATACTATTTTTATACGTTATGTAGAATAACAAATAGAGGAGGCAGAGAAAAATGATAAAACGAAATAGTGTATCCAAACTGCTCGGCAGCATTGCGATGCTCTTCGTATTGCTGTTGGCCGTGGCGCCGATGCAGGCGAAGGCCGGCGGCTGGGGAGCGGAAATCCGTGTGATTTACGGCGAACTGGATGAGACGGGAACATTCCATAAGATGGAACAGGACAACCGGAATCTGGTTGACACGATTCGTGAGCCCAACGGAAAGACTGGACGGACCAACAATGGAATGTGCGGAAATTATGATCGGGTTCCGTGCTATGAAGTCGGGTTTGAAGACCGCGCTCCGCAGCTTGGAACATACACGCTGACCAATATCCAATACCCGGCGGGATATGAGTTGGACGATGCGATGGGCGATCAGTACCCGCTGTCGTACACGGTTACGCAGGCTACGATCAACAGCTATATGGAGAGCTATTATACCGAGGCCGGACACGATGATTATGACATTTATGTGCCGGTAAAACCGATCGGGACGGAATCAAAAGCGCTGAGCAAACCGGTCGAGGCGGAGCTGACTTCGTGGGATGACAATCAGGCGCTCCATGTGACCAACAGCGTGAGCGGGTATGATGTGCAGTACCAGTATTCTTCCAAAAAGAGCAGCGGATATAAAACGCTGTCCGTTTCCAACACGGATCTGCCGGGCAGCTTTTTGTTTTTCCGATTCAGCAGTGATGTGAAGCATGGTGAGACCTACTATTTCCGTGCACGGTATACCAAAACAGTGGGCGCACAGAAGGTCACCGGTGCGTACAGCGATCCGATCAAGGTCACGGTGAGCAAGATCAACATTGCGGGAACGAAGCCGAAGATGTACATCAGGACGGTTTCCGGAAAAGCGTATTCGCTGAACGGAGACAGCTACCAGGATAGCACATATGGAAAGGTATCCAGGGTGTACTATTATGCCACGTCCAAGAATGGAACTTATAAAAAGCTGGTGACGCAGAAAACAAGCAAGACGGTGAAGGTATCTTCTCTGTCCAAGCTGAAGAAGGGCAAGACCTACTATGTCAAGATGCGCTGGGAGATCAAGGTGGATGGCAAGACCGTCTGCAGCAAGTACAGCAGTGCAGCAAAGATAAAACGATCATGAAATGACACAAGGGCTTCTGTGAGCTGAGCGGCGCACAGAAGCCCTTACTATCTTATTTGTAATCCTGTTTGTTGAGTTTGGGGTAAGAAAAGACTTTGCTTCCGTCGGTCAGCTCCCCGTCTGGAAAATGGTCCTCCGACATGGTTCGTTCGCCCTTGAGCAGATAGGCGGTGCGGCTGGACGCACTCAGCAGCGTCTCAGACAGCGCATCCGCAAAAACCGGGTCATCCCAAGTGACATCGACAGCATACCACGCGCCGGACAGCTGAACGTAGTTCCACGCGTGGTTTTCCAGGTTGCCGTCCGAATCACTGGCAGTACCGCTGACCAGAATGCACGGGATGTCCAGCGCATCCATCAGATATTGGAATGCTTTGGCATAGCCCTGACAAACGGCACGATTTTTTACCAGCGCACCGTAGGCGGAATAACAGGTGTCCGGATGGGAGGAATCATACTCCACGTTGTCCACCAGATAATCGTGCACCATGCAGATGTCGGTGTAGTCGTCACCGGTAGCCTGCTGGACGACCTGTTTGCGCACGGCTTTCAGCCGTTGTTCCGCGCGCTTGACCTTTTGCTCGCTGGTAAACGGTTTGGCGAGGTAAGACTCTGTTTGACTGTTGTTGATGTACACGTCATAGGTGTCCAGACCGAGAAAGGTGGTCGTGTCAACGTGCAGATACAGATGGCTGACGTCCAGGTAGAACAGGTTGGGGTTATCCTGCAGATAGGCGTCCACGGCGGCCTGGAAGCTCTGGTTGAGCTGTGTGGTGCCGCGCGGCAGATCCAATACATCGGAAAACTGTTCGCCAAAGGAAATGGTGCTGGTGCCGTTCTTCATGTCCTTCCGGTTCTCGTAGAGACCGTCGTAGAGCATCTGCTCGGTTTCGTCCAGCTGACGGTAAAAATAGCTGTCGGCGGCGCGGCTGACGGTGTGCTGCGCCTCAGTTTCCTCCGGTTCCCGGGCGGCGGTTTGCTGGGTTGTATACAGTTTTATGCTGGAACCGAGGATCAGAACGGTTGCCAGCAGAACCAGTCGTTTTATCCATTGTTTCATCGCGCTTCTCCTGGGGGATGGTGTTTCTATTGCTTCTATTATACATGGTTTTGTCCAAAATCCAACCGCCGGAAATAAAAAGAGTGGAAAGTCGGCGGTGTTTTTTTACGTCTTACCGCGATATTTTCACCACTTGTCGCAAGGAGTGAGACAGAACGGCGGATTTCTGCTATACTGCAAGCACAGAGACGGAAGGAGGGAAGGATATGAAGCTGACATTGGAGCCGTCGGCGCAGCCGGAATTGGAAGTGATTATCCGCGGAGATCTGAACGATCCGCAGGTGTCGCAGATCATTGCTGCGCTGAATGCAGCCAAGGCAATCTCGCGTATGTTTTTATATCAGGAGGACCGCGCGTATCTGTGTCCGGTGGCAGAGATTCGATATTTTGAGACCTCGCGGAACCGGATCACAGCGTATACCAAGCAGGGGGTGCGGGAGGCGCGGTATAAGCTGTATGAGCTGGCGGATATGCTGCGGGGAAGCGGGTTTGTGCAGATCAGCAAAGGCGTGCTGGTCAACGTTCGAGAGGTGGCCTCGGTTGAGCCGGAGTTTTCCGGCAACTACACCGCAACCATGCGGGACGGCACGACGTACCTGACGATTTCCCGCAAGTATTTTAAGGCGTTTCGGGACTATGTGGAAAAGGAGCTGTGAGTATCATGAAAAAAGCGATTCAAAATGCGATTGTGTATGCAATTTTTGCAAGCGGATTGGGAGCGATCATCTATTCGGTTGCGTTGGTCCTCCGTGAGAGTGTCACGGAGGAGAGCAAGGGGGTTCTGGTTTGGGTGGCAGCCTCGGCGGTCATCGGCCTGATCTCTCTGCTCTATGAATGCGAGTCCCTGACCGATTTGCAGGCGACGCTCATCCATGCGCCGCTTACCTTCCTCACGGCGCTCATTGCCGGAAGCATTCTGAACTATGGGGAAGGTTCTGTAATGCTGCTGCTGGCGCGCATGCTGCCGGTGATTGTGGTTGTCTATGTTTTCGTGCATCTGCTGATGTTCCTGCTGCGCAGACAGTCGGTCAAAAGCGTCAATAACAAATTATCTGGGAAATAATCCCTGAAGGACAGGCACGGCGCGCGGGATTTCTGCTATACTGACAGCAGGGGTGAGGAGAATGTGCTGCAAATGGAATCTTGTCGGGCTGGTTGCGGCGGCGTTTGGCATCGGTATTCTGGTCGCGACGCTGTTTCCGCCGTGTATTCTGGTTCCGCTCTCCGCTGTGATTCTGATTGCCGCCGGAATTGCCCTGATTCTTTGAGGAGGGATGATTGCTGTGAAAATTGTCGTCATCAAGAGTCCGAGATTACTGGCTGGCTTATTGCGGGGGATCTTCCATATGAAGAAAGCGGAATCCATCGGCTGAGGGACATAAGAAAACGGCTCTTCCGGGCAGGAGGAGCCGTTTTTCTGTTTTATAGGTTGGGATTTTGCGGTAATTTCTCTGTCAGCCGATTGCTACAAATGACAATTCGTGCTATACTGCCTATGTGACAGATTCGATTCTATGCCCGGCTGCGGGCGGAAAGTGAAGTTGGAACAATATGAAGAAACGAAAAATTTTTGCAATTGTCATTGCCATCTATTTGCTGATTATGGCAGCCGGTGTCGGCGGCGTATACCTGTATGTACAGCATCAGCTGAACAAGATGGGGAGTCTGGATACGGAGGGTCTGACCGGACAGGACCGGGCGGACGAGGAAATTGAGCTGGTGGAAGAGAAAGAGTCGTCGGAGGACATTTCCAATATTCTGCTGATCGGCGAGGATTCCAGAAATCCGGACGAGGATGGCCGAAGCGACACGATGCTCATCCTGTCCATTAACCAGAAGACGAACACGCTGAGCCTGATCTCGCTGATGCGAGACATGTATGTATCCATTCCGGGATATGAGGACAACCGTATCAACGCGGCGTATGCGCTGGGCGGCGCGGCGCTGCTGGACAAAACGATCGAGAAGAATTTCGGCATTACGATTGATGCCAATGTCGCGGTGGATTTTTCCGGCTTCCAGCAGGCGATTGATACGATTGGCGGGATTGATCTGGTGTTGACGAATGAGGAGATCGAATATATCAATCAGGGAGTGTCCACGCCAATTTCGTCCAATGGCTCTGCGCAGCAGTATGTGCATCTGAATGGAGAGCAGGTATTGGCCTTCAGCCGCATTCGATATATCCCGACCAAAAACGGTACGAAAAATGATTACGGACGGACCGAGCGGCAGAGGGAGGTCATCCAGACGGCGTTCCAGTCGGTCAAGGGGAAAAAATGGACGACTCTGCTCAAACTGGCGGATGAGCTGCTTCCGCTGGTCTCGACGGATATGAAGAATAAGCAGGTACTGAAGTACGGATACACGGTCTGGAAAATGGGCGTACAGAACATGCAGACCTACCGCATTCCGGGGGACGATGAATGCGAGAACCAGACGATACGCGGTATGCAGGTACTGGTACCCGATCTGGATGCCTGCAAGAAGAATCTGCAGGAATGGATTTATGGAGAAAACAACGAGGATTGATCGAAGGAGAGAAACGATCGGATGAATATTTTATTAGCGGGCGGAGCCGGTTATATCGGTTCGCACACGGCGGTTGAGCTGCTGCAGGCGGGACACGGGGTTGTGATCGTGGATGATTACAGCAACAGCTGTCCGGAGGTTATCCAACGCATTGAGGAAGTAAGCGGCAAGTCGGTGATCTCCTACGAGGCGGATGTCAAGGACAAGCAAGCGATGCGTCGGGTGTTCCGGGAGCAGGAGATTGATTGTGTGATTCACTTTGCCGGCTTGAAAGCGGTCGGTGAATCGGTGCAGAAGCCGCTGTTGTATTACCGCAACAACATTGATACAACCTTGACGCTGTTGGAATGCATGAAAGAGGCAGGGGTTTCCAATATCGTATTTTCGTCCTCGGCGACGGTATACGGGGAAGAAAACCCGGTGCCGTATCAGGAGACGATGAAGCGGGGAAGCTGTTCCAATCCATACGGCTGGACCAAGGTGATGATGGAGGAGATTCTGGAGGATGTCGCGGCAGCGGACCCGGAGCTGGCGGTTATCCTGCTGCGCTATTTTAATCCGATTGGTGCGCATGAATCCGGCCGGATGGGAGAAGACCCGCAGGGCATCCCCAACAATTTGATGCCATACATTGCACAGGTTGCGGTCGGACGCAGAGACCATCTGACCATCTTTGGCGATGACTACCCAACACCGGACGGTACCTGCCGGCGCGATTATATCCATGTCATGGATTTGGCCAATGGCCACTTGAAGGCGGTGGAATACGCAGCGCAGCACAGCGGCGTGGAGGTGTTTAATTTGGGCACTGGAACACCGTACAGCGTGCTGGAGATTGTCAACACATTCCGGGAAACCACCGGTGTGCCGATTGACTATGTGATGGGCGCGCGCAGAGCGGGCGACCTGCCGGAATCGTGGGCAAATGCAGACAAGGCGGCGAATGTCCTAGGATGGAAGGCGGAGCGCAGCTTGGCTGACATGTGCCGTGATACGTGGAACTGGCAGAGCCACAACCCGAACGGGTATCGGAAATAAAAAACAGAATACATGGCCTTATCCGGCGGCAGGATCCTGTCCTGCGGCCGGATTTTTTATGAAAAAATTTCCGTTTGGATTGCCGGGGATTTTCCGAAACTGGGCGGATTCCTCCGGCGGCGGCAGGGACTGTACGACGCACCATGCATTTGCTGACATGAGATGCGGGGATTTGGGTTAGGTTAAACAGGGAAAGGAGTGAGGAGATGCGGACAAAAAAACGTTCCATCTGCGGCATTTTTTTGCTGTTGTATGTACTGTCGCCCACGGCGTTTGCGGCAAAGACGGTGATTCCGTCCGGAATGCCGGTCGGTGTGCGGATGACAGCAAAGGGTGTCGTCGTGTGTGGAATGAATGGTGTGCAGAGCGCGGCGGGCGCTGTGTGCCCTGCGGAGGAAGCGGGACTGAAAACCGGTGATATCCTGTACACGGTGAACGGCGAGGATATTTCCTCCAGCGAGGAACTGGCGAACGCGGTGCAGCAGGGAGATGGGAACGAGGTGGTTTTGGAAGGAGAACGGGACGGTGTGGATATCCGGGTAACCGTCACACCAGTCAAAAGCACAGCGGATAAAACGTACCATTTGGGCTTATTGGTACGGGACAGCATGGCCGGAATCGGCACCGTGACGTATGTGGATCCGGAGGACGGCTCGTTTGGCGCACTGGGACATGCGGTGTGCGAGTGTGACAGCGGAACCAAACTGCCGCTGAAAAACGGCAGTCTGATGCCGGCTTCCGTGGCAGATGTGAAAAAGGGCAAGAAGGGAGAACCTGGCGAGCTGCTCGGCATGTTCCAAACACAGATGACCTTGGGTAAAATCACAAAAAATACGAAAAATGGAATTTTTGGAACGATGGACGCAAAGAATGTGCAGGGAACGCCGGTGGAAGTCGCGAATGCAAGTGAAGTGAAGTGCGGAAGCGCACAGATTCTCACCTGTGTCAATGGTAGTATACCCAAACAATATGAAATTAAAATTGAACGGGTGACCGGAAATTCAGAGGATGGAAAATCCATGTGCATTCGGGTGATGGATGAAGAACTGCTGGAAGAAACCGGCGGCATCGTGCAGGGCATGTCAGGCAGTCCGATTTTGCAGGACGGCAAGCTGGTTGGAGCGGTGACACATGTCCTGGTGAATGATCCGACGAGAGGATATGCGGTGTTTGCTGAGACCATGTTGGACGCGGCGGAATAAAAAGAACGAACCTCCCGGGGAGTTTTCTCAGGGAGGTTCGGCTTGATAAACTGGAATTTATCACTCTTGGAAATAAAATAATTCTTCAAATTTCTTGTCCAGGGCGATACATAATATCAGCGCCAGCTTGGCGGTAGGATTAAACTGCCCGGTTTCAATTGAACTAATAGTATTTCTGGATACACCGACCATTTCAGCCAACTGTGTTTGCGACATACCAGACTGCGCCCGTACTTCTTTCAACCTGTTTTTCAGTATTAATTCATCATTCATCTGTTTATCCCACCAGTCTGATTAGAAACAATACGGCAAACATGATAAACAACACAGTATAAAGGACTGCAACCCATAATTCGTGCTTACTGTGAAGTTTTACATATTTTACTATGAAGGTTGTAGCCAAAATACTGAAATAAATCATCCAGCTTTCAACGCTGATTGCGTCAGTAAAAATCACCTGTAGAATTGCCGCAATACAGCATACAAGCATCCCGACCTTGGCAGCAATTTTACCGGCAGCAGCCGTTACATACTGCTCCATCTCGTCGGGACCTTTGTTCTCCCGTCTGCTCTTTTCAAGAATATCGTCTTTGTTCATGGAATAGCCTCCCTGCCAAGTTTTATTGGCATTATTGTAGCAATGCCAAGTATTCTTGTCAATACATTTTACCAAGTTTTCTTTGCAAAAAGGCAGCCAGTTATTCACTGGCTGCCTCAGTCTGTCGAAAAAGCCCAGCTTTCGCTGGACTTTTTCGACAGACTGGAGACCGGAACGGAAACGCTCCGGTCTCTTTGTTAAGATTTTTTTGCGTTGGTACAACTTGGGGGTGGGAAAACAGGACATAGTGTGGTATACTGTATCAATATAAAGCAGGGAACTGTAAAAGGAGAAAGGAAAAAAGAATGGAAAAGAGAGAGAATTTTAGCTCCCGGCTGGGATTTATTTTGGTCTCTGCCGGATGCGCCGTTGGCCTCGGAAATGTGTGGAAATTCCCATATATCTGCGGCGAAAACGGTGGTGCCATTTTTATTGTGCTGTACTTGATTTGCCTGCTGGCCATTGGCCTGCCGGTACTGATTTGCGAGTTCGCCGTCGGACGGGCGAGCCGGCACAGTGTGGCAAAGGCGTTTTATGATCTGGAACCAAAGGGTACCAACTGGCATCGTTTTCGCTGGTTTGGCATTGTCGGCAACTACCTGCTGATGATGTTTTACACAATGGTTGCGGGCTGGATGCTCAACTATGCGGTGCGTATGCTGACCGGGCGAATGCACGGTCTGAACAGCGATCAGATCGCCGCGTCGTTTACGGAAATGCTGGCGTCTCCGGTGGAGATGACGATTTTCATGGTCATTACCGTGCTGTTTGCATTTGGTGTGTGTTCATTCGGCCTGCAGAACGGCGTTGAGCGCATCACCAAGGTCATGATGCTCGGATTGATCGTGCTGATGGTGGCGCTGGCCGTGCATTCCCTGCTGCTGCCGAATGTGCAGGAGGGCTTGGCGTTTTATCTGCTGCCCAATGTCAGCAAGGTCGCGGAAATTGGCTTTGGCAATGTTCTGTTTGCGGCGATGACGCACGCGTTCTTCACGCTGAGCATCGGCATGGGCTCGATGGAAATCTTCGGCAGCTATCTGGACAAGTCCCGCACGCTCACGGGTGAAGCGTTCAGCGTCACGCTGCTGGATACCTTTGTTGCATTAACTGCGGGCATTATCATCATCCCGGCCTGCTTTGCCTACGGAGTGCAGCCGGATTCCGGCCCGTCGCTGCTGTTCATCACCCTGCCCAACGTATTCAACCACATGGCTGGAGGACGGCTGTGGGGAACGGCATTTTTCGTCTTTATGTCGGCGGCTGCGCTTTCTACCGTCATCGCAGTGTTTGAAAACATTTTGTCCATGGTCATGGAGACCTTTGATATGACCCGCAAAAAGGCGGTCAGAGTCAATATGGTTCTGGTTGTCCTGCTGTCTCTTCCGGCGATTCTGGGCTTCAATGTGCTGTCTGCGCTGCAGCCGATTGGTGCGGGATCGACCATTATGGATTTGGAGGATTTTCTGGTGTCGTACAACATCCTTCCGCTGGGTGGACTTCTGTTTATCCTGTTCTGTACCAAAAACAACAGCTGGGGATGGAACAACTTTTTGCAGGAGACCGATACCGGCGTTGGTCCGAAATACCCTGCCGGACTGTACGGCTATATCAAATATGGCATTCCGGTTTTGATTATTATTATCTATCTGAAGGGCTATTATGATAAGTTCTCTCAGTATGGAACCTCAACGTTGATCTTCTGGATGTGCGTGGCGATTGCGATGCTGCTGCTGATTTTCAGCTTCAGCACGTCAAAACGAAAGAAAAAATAAACAATGGAAAAACCACCTCGATCCGGCTGTTGGATTCGAGGTGGTTTTTTCGTATGGTTCATCGAGCAGAATCAATAGCGTTTGTCGATGACGACGCTCAAAGCAATGTATATAAGAATCTGAGCACAGATGACCATGGCAAGTACAACGCCGATGTGGTTCATGGCTGGATCGTCAAAACAGTACAGCATCCCGATTTCGGCAGCCAGTTCGGCATACACGGAAATCCACAGCGTCTGGGCAGCAGCGCGGTGCATGATGAATTTATTGCGTTCGTCCTGCTGGGAGATTTCGTACTGACGCCGGCGTTCCGGATTTCCCAGAATCCGGCGCATGTGGATCAGACGGACCAGACCGATGACGGCAAACATCAGGCCGAGTGCGGCAAGAGAGTTGGAGGGTTGACGGTCATCCGGCAGGATAAAGGACGAGAGGATGAGGACAACTCCGGCAAGAACCATCGTCAGGTGAATAAACCGGCGGTAGGTATATTGTTTCATAGTGAATTCTCCTTGTCAAACGGAATACAGGGTTTTCTCTCGGTGAGAGCCGTATCCGAGGGATCAGTAGCGTCGATTGAATACATAATATAGAATCGTATACGTTATCATCTGTACGCAGATAAACAGGCAGATACCGGTGCCGACATGCTGCAGCAGCTCGTTTTGGGGGAGATACGACAGCGCCAAACCGAAGGCGAGTTCGGTGTATATGGAGAGCCACAGGGTCCACTGCTGTGCGCGGGCAGCGATAAAGTGGACACGTTCATCTTTGCGCGAGATTTCGTAGTCCCGCATTTTTTCCGGATTGCGCGAGATGCGGTACAGCCGGACGAGCTTGATCGCACCGATGACGAACAGAACCGAACCAAAGCAGCTCAGCAGTTCCGATTGTCGGCCGTCTCCGGGAAGTACAGCGGCGGTGATCGCGAGTGCCAAACCAATGAGAATAAAGCTGAGATACAGCAGAGTATGTTTGCGTTTCATGTCGATTCCTCCTCTTCAAACAGAAAAATATCCTCAATCGTACAGTCGAACAGCTTGGCGATTTGATACGCCAACAGGAGCGACGGGTTGTACCGCCCGTTTTCCAGCGAAATAATGGTCTGACGCGAAACGCCAAGTAGATCCCCCAAGGCTTTTTGTGTCAGTCCGCGTGCCTTGCGCTCCTGCTCGATGGTATTTTTCATTTCATCACCTCGTGCACACTTTGTGTAAAGCGTCCTTTACATCAAAGCGTAAAATTTTTTGCCGCAGTCACGGCAGAAAAGTCAAGCTTGCTTTACACTTAGAGCATACCAGATATCGCACAGAATGTCAAGGGAGTTTTACATTTTTCGTGAAAAACAGTTGGGCTGTTGCGCGGCCATACTGACTCCGCGTTCCGACAGACGGAATTCTGTAAGAATTACACATCGACAGGATACCGGAAACCGTCTATAATGGATATAGTTTGAAGTATGAGGGAGTCCATATGAGTCAACAAAAAAACGTAGGAAATTTTACTGAGGGAAGCATCCCGGTTAAGCTGATTGGGTTTATGCTTCCGGTGTTGGGCGCATTGATTTTGCAGGCGATGTACAGCGCGGTCGATCTTCTGGTGGTCGGCTGGTTTGGCACGACGGCGGGTATCTCTGCGGTTTCCACAGGCAGCAATTTGATCAATATGGTCACGTTTGTCGTCGCCGGATTGACCATGGGTGTCACGGTGCTGATCAGCCGGTATATCGGAGAGAAGAGTGAACATCGCATTGGATATGTGCTGGGCGGTGTCATCTGTTTCTTTCTGATATTGGCGGTGGTACTGTCCGTGGTGCTGCTGGTGTTTGCACCGCAGATCGCGAGTCTGATGCAGGCGCCGGAGGAGGCGCACGCGCTGACGGCGCAGTATATCCGCATCTGCGGCGGCGGTATTGTGTTTGTCATCGCCTATAACGTCATCAGCAGCATTTTCCGCGGCTTGGGCAATTCCCGTCTGCCGCTGATCTTTGTCATGATCGCCTGTGTGACCAATGTTGTCGGCGACCTGGTGCTGATCGCCGGATTTCATCTGAATGTTGCCGGTGCGGCGATTGCGACCATCACGGCGCAGGCGGTCAGCGTGGTGCTGTCGCTTGTTATCATCCGCCGTCAGCCGCTGCCGTTCACCATGAAACGAAGTCATATCCGCTTCAATCAGGAGATCCGCAACTTCCTGATCATCGGCTCGCCGATCGCGCTGCAGGAGTTTTTGACGCAGGTTTCGTTTTTGGCGCTGTGTGCATTTATCAACCGGCTGGGATTGGACGCGTCATCCGGCTACGGTGTCGCCAACAAGATCGTTGCGTTTATCATGCTGGTGCCGTCTTCGTCCATGCAGTCCATGGCGGCCTTTGTCGCGCAGAACGTCGGCGCAGGACTGGAGATGCGCTCGCGCAAAGCCATGCTGTGCGGCATGGGAATCGGCGCGGTAATCGGTGTGTTCCTGTGCTACCTGTCCTTCTTCCACGGCGACCTGATGGCATGTGTGTTTACCAACGAGCCGGAGGTCATTGCCCGCGCGGCGGAGTATCTCAAGGGCTTCGCGCCGGAGGCAATTATCACCTGCATCCTGTTCAACTTTATGGGTTATTTCAACGGGCACAGCCAGACGCTGTTTGTCATGCTGCAGGGTGTGGCGCAGTCGTTCATTGTGCGCCTTCCGATGTCCTATCTGATGAGTATTCAGCCAAATGCCAGCCTGACCATGATTGGTCTGGCGGCACCAAGCGCAACCGTATTCGGCATTGTGATCAACTTGATTTATTTTTTGTGGTATACACGGAAAATGGATACAAGCCAAGAATAAACAAAAAGCTGGCGCTTCTACGGAAGCGTCAGCTTTTT
>JBJEZE010000051.1:0-14723 GCA_051887235.1 Butyricicoccus sp. | reverse complement strand
CTGCTGCGGGAGGACGGCTGGCACGTCGATTATGTTCGATTGCGGATGACGGCGGCAAAAAGAACATAAGGTAAAAGCCGCAACAATAGTTGATCGACGGTATCACAAAAATGGCTGCCCGACATACCCGAAAGGGCACCTGAGATGCAGGATACACCGCCCTGCCAATATTCCCGCCGGAACGAAGAGCGGGCGCACCGTGCTTGGAGCTGTCTGCACGGAGGACATCTTTGTCCACCGTTGCCTAGTGGTCATGGACACCGATGTCGTGCACCACTGGCGCAAGGGATGACCGAAAAGGTCGCACCCGGTATTTTCGCCCCAATATGAGCAAAAGATGTCTGGAATTGACGGATTACTATTCTGTGATCCGTGTAGTTGTCCCCCCTAAGTCACAGGCACAGCTCCGCTTGTTTGGGAGACATTCTACAAAAAAATACAGAATCTATATGGCTCTATATTTTAAGGTATAGAGCGGAGTTGAATTGATTTTGAATTTTAAAAGCGATATCTGGGGTGAATTGGCTGAATACAGAACTATATTTGACTTAAAAACTCAAATCTATCATTCTATACTTTTTTACGCACAGATAGGATGGATGAACTCACACACAAAAAACAGATTTATTTGTGGTTGAGATGTCCAGGGGCAGCAGAGCCGGAGTATCTGAACAACTTGGTCATTATTTGGTCATTGTTCTGGTAACGGGCGGCGAAACAGCATGAATCATTATTGAATATAAACGTGTTGATACCGGAGATTGTGGCAAGGATAAACATAAATAAAACGACACAAAATAAGGGACTTCGACCTCGTAATGAGCAGGTCGTGGGTTCGATTCCCACCATTAGCTCCAACATAACCGCTTATTTCTTCGGAAATAGGCGGTTTTTTGTATTTTCAGAGCGGGATTATCGGCGTGCTTTGTTGACTTGGTCATTATACAGCAGAAAGCAGGCAGAGAACAGGCGAGAAAGCATTCTGTCCGCAGATACCCTCTTTTTTCCTTCAAAAAGTTTACAGGGGATATGTATAAAACAAAGGATAGAAGTATAGAGTACAGAAAAATGCCGCCTCTCCGTTGTGAACTGCCCCCATTTGTTAGACAGTATGGTATACTATCAAAATCAAGGCAAAGATTAAGAGCTTGCCGCCTGCAATTCACAGACAACAAGCCCGTTCGACTGCTTGAAAAACTTTCTTCCTTTCCCAATAGTCATTATAACCTATTAGATGGAAGCGTTACAAATTTAATATACCACTACTTCTTGACAACTTACCCGCTATAATTGTAGAATAAAACATATAATAGTTTTTTTATTGTTTAACAGGGGACTTATTGTTTAAGCTAACAGAAGAAACGGGGGAGAGAAAATGAAAAATGAATTTAAAGGGGATCCGGCACTGGCGACGGGCAGTCCTATATTAATTGTTATGCTCACTTATAATGATCGGACAGTGAATAATGCATATGAGATTTTTGAACAGTGTAAAGATTCCAAAGCAGTGTATTGGGGATTTAAAGAGGAAGCATTACCGCCGGATCAGATGAAAGCGCTGTATGCCTATATGAAGGAATGCGGGAAAAAGACAGTCCTTGAAGTGGTGGCTTACACGGAGGCTGAGTGCCTGGAAGGCGCAAAACTGGCGGTTGAATGCGGATGCGATATTCTTATGGGTACGGTATTTTCTGATTCTGTCAATGAATATTGCCAGAAGGCAGGAATAAAGTATATGCCGTTTGTCGGAACGATTACAGGACGGCCTTCGGTTTTGGAAGGAACCGCAGAGCAAATGATTAATGAGGCAAAATCATATCTTGAAAAAGGTGTTTATGGTTTTGATCTGTTGGGGTACAGATATACAGGCGATCCGGTGGAACTGAATCAGAGATTTGTTTCGGAGATAAATGCACCTGTCTGCATTGCGGGCAGCATTGACAGTTATCGCAGACTTGATGAAGTAAAGGAAGCCGCACCATGGGCATTTACGATCGGCAGTGCTTTTTTTGACAGAAAATTCGGTGAGGAATTTGGTGAGCAGATTAACAGTGTTTGTGATTATATAAAAAGATAAGGGTGGTAAAATGCTAAAACGTTTCTATCCTTATGAATATGCAGACAGTGTTTTTTCCATTGATTATCAGAAGCTCTATGATCAGGGATTCAGAGGAATCCTCTTTGATATTGATAACACCCTTGTCCATCACGGTGATGATTCTACGCCGGAAATAGACAGTCTGTTTTCGCAGATACAAAGTATAGGTCTGAAGACCATTTTGATTTCCAATAATGACGAAGCACGGGTAAAACGGTTTATAAAAAATATTGATACATTATACATATGTGACGCAGACAAACCAAATACAGCAGCTTATTTGAAGGCTGTAAAAATGCTTGGCATCAGGAAGAAAGAAGCTTTAGTGATCGGAGATCAGATGTTTATCGATATTCTGGGAGCCAATAAAAGCGGGATAGCCAGCATTCTTGTTAAGTTTATTAAGCTGGAAAGCGAGACAAAAATCGGAAAAAGAAGATATCTTGAATATTTGGTACTGAAAATATGGAAACATAATAAAAAATATCGCAACAGACTTGGGGATATTTATATTAGAAACGGGGGAAGAAAATATGCAGAAACGTAAACAAAAAAAGCTTTTTTGCGAAATATGTCCTGCGACATATGCCATTTCCAAGACGAAGGAAAAGTATAAACGCTATCTACAGGATTTTTTCAGCAAAGAAAAGTTTGCAAAAACAATAATTGATAAAAAGCTTCCCAATGTTGTTTCGAGTTATAGTTCAGAACTTATAAAAAAGGGGAAAGGCATCGATCCGCAGCTTCAGATCAATAAAGCCAATAATATTAAGCTGGCATCGTCAAAAATCAATGGAATGATCATCCATCCGGGTGAAGTGTTTTCTTTTTGGCGGACCATCGGAGAAGGAACCAAAAAAAAGGGTTATAGTGACGGCCGTGTTATTCACGGCGGTAAGCTGGTGCCGGGAACCGGCGGCGGTTTATGCAATTTAGCAAATACGATCCATCTGCTTATTCTGCATAGTCCTCTGGAGGTTGTTGAGTTTCACAGCCATTCTGATGCTCTGGCTCCTGATCATGGTAAAAGAGTGCCGTTTAGCTCAGGAACTTCTGTCAGCTATAATTACATAGATTACCGGTTTAAAAATAATACGGATCAGGATGTTCAGTTGTTTGTCTGGTGCAGCGACGGCAAGCTTTGGGGAGAGTTAAGAAGCGAAAGACAATTCCCTCAGTATTATGAGATTTTTGAAGAAGATCATCATTTCCATAAAGAAGGAGATAAGTATTACAGAATATCCAAAATCTATAGAAATGTCATTGACAGGGCAACCGGGAAGGTGACTGATAAGCAGCTGATTCGGGACAATCATTCTGAAGTCATGTTTGATTATGACCAGATTCCGAAGGAATTGATCAGATAATGACCGATTTCAATAAAACCGTTTGACAACCGGAAAAATTAATACATAGTTCTGTGGAAACGCTGTATAGCAGTGTGGAAAAGAATGAAATTTATGATGAGGGGACGGCAGATATGCTGTCCCCTTGATTTTTCTTTTGTTCGTACGGATGCCGCATATCATACGCGTCAGCGAGGTATACGGTTTTTGATGCTTGACCACGATTGGACTTGCGGCGCATTCATGGTATAATAAAAACTGGGAACACATGTTATCTTGTACGAAACGATTGGGTGAAATCGTATTTTGCTGAGCGGAGGAGGATACCAGTGAACGGATTGCGGCGGCATATATGGATTTTCGTCATCACAGTGTTGCTGGCGGTGGGCGCATTGATTGGCCGGAGTATCTATCAATCCAAGCATTCCTTGACCGGTACATCATATCGTATCAATACCGATGCGGTTCAAGCACCGATTCGGATCGTCCAGATAACCGATCTGCATAACAGCACATTTGGCGAGAACAATCGGAACTTGATTGATCTGACGGCGGAGCAGTCGCCGGATCTCATCCTGATGACGGGAGATTTGCTGAATTCCGATGATCCCCGAACGGATCTGGCGACGGAATTGATTTCCGACCTGTGCAGCATAGCGCCTGTCTATGTTTCGTTGGGAAATCATGAGATAGAGTATCGGGAACGATTTGATACAGATATTGTGAAGCTGTATGAGGATTCCGGAGCGGTTGTTCTGGACAAACAGTATGAGGACATCACCGTCAATGGGCAGAGCATCCGGCTGGGCGGCATCTATGGATACTGCCTGCCGGCAAACTATTTGGAAACCAAGGAAGCAGATCCGGAGGAATGTGCGTTTCTGACAGCGTTTCAGAACACAGATGCGTATATGATTCTGATGTGTCATATGCCGGTTTGCTGGCTCATCAACGATGGGCTGGATGAATGGGATGTGGATTGTGTTTTTTCCGGTCATGTTCACGGCGGTCAGATCGTCCTGCCGCTGATCGGCGGGGTCTACGCGCCGGACATGGGACTGTTCCCGGGCAGACTGCAGGGGCTGTACGCGTCGGAGGACGGCAGCAAGAGGCTGGTTCTGTCCAGAGGATTGGGGAGCACAGAATCAATCCCACGGTGCAATAACATACCGGAGGTCGTTGTGGTGGACATCCTTCCGCAATAGAAGCGCGGAGAGGACAAACGAGGAGGGGGATCATGGACGTAAAGTATGACTTGTTCTTACCGGCGTTAAACGCCGCATTACAAAACGAAACGGTGTCGTGGGAGATGGAACTGACGACGCAGGATTGGCTTGCGTTGTTCCATGAAGCCAGTACACATCGGGTACTTCCCATGATATATGAGGCAGTCTATCGCTGCCCGGCGGCCCGCAGTCTGGATCCGCAGAGTGCGACGCAGATGAAACGGCAGATCATCCATGCGGTTACGGTACAGACGAGAAGAACGCATGAGTTCCTGTCGCTGTTTCGGCATCTGCGGGAAGCCGGTATACAGCCGTTGGTTGTCAAAGGAATTGTATGCCGCAGTCTGTACCCCAACCCGGATCACCGGATGTCCGCAGATGAAGATATACTGATCCCTCCGGAACAGTTTGAACGGTGCCATCAGGCGATGCTGGACTATGGGATGCAGCTGTCTGACCCGGCGCAGGATATCCGGACGGCGTATGAAGTCCCGTATCGAAAACCGGGAAGTCCGCTTTATATCGAGCTGCATAAGAGCCTGTTTCCTCCGGAATCGGATGCGTATGGGGATTTTAATCGGTTTTTTGAAGGGGCGCAGAGCCGCGCGGTTTCGCTTTGGATGAACGAAACGGACGTCGTTACGATGGAATACACAGACCATCTGTTTTACCTGATTTGCCACGCGTTGAAACACTTCCTGCACAGCGGTTTCGGAATCCGGCAGGTATGTGATATTGTGTTGTTTGCCAATGCGTATGGCAGACAGATTGATTGGGCGCGGGTGCTGAGACAGTGTCGGGAGATTCACGCAGACCTGTTCAGCGCAGCCCTGTTCCAGATCGGACGGAACGATCTGACCTTCGACCCGGAGAAAGCCTGCTATCCGGAGGAATGGCTCCGGATCCGGGTAGATGAGCGCATGATGCTGGCGGATCTGCTGGACGCCGGCATCTATGGCGGCGGGACGATGAGCCGGAAGCACAGCAGCAACATCACGTTGAACGCGGTGTCTGCGCAAAAAGCGGGAGGGAAATTTGGTACGTCCGTCCTGAAAACCATATTTCCTCCGGTAAAGAGCTTAAAAGGACGGTATCCATACCTCGAGAAACACCCGTACTTGCTGCCGGTTGCATGGTGCAGCCGCATCCGGAACTATCATCAGGAGACGAGCAAAAGCCGGGACAACGATGCGGCCGAGGCGGTTGCGATCGGCAGTCGGCGCGTGGAGCTGCTGAAACAGTACCACATTCTGGATTCGTGACACGGGGTGAGGATTGCGCCGGTATGTGCATTACTTGAATATGATTGAAGAATATGCTACTATGAAGGCAGAAAACATGTTTCGTTTTGTGCGGCATTGGGTGCGATTGGATTGAGATAGAGCAGAGAAAGCAATGAGGAGCAGGCAGTGGTGAAAGAGTTCAATTTTGAAGCAACCGAACAGGGGATGGTGCTGACTTCGGTCAATGGTGCGCCGGTTCACGCCGTGGTTCCGGAGACCTATGACGGAAAGCCGGTTTATGCGATTGGAAAGTACGCGTTTTCCGGACAAAAACAGCTGAAAAGCGTCTCGTTGCCCAGAGGATTGGAAGAAATCCGAAACCATGCTTTCTATAATTGCGGCAACCTGGAACGGCTAAACCTGAGCGGCGGCGTTCGTTCCATCAGCGACGGCGCGTTCAAAAACTGCAAGCAGCTGCATGCGATTTCGATGAAGGGGATGCGGTATCTGAGCCAGCTGCTCCCCGATCTGAAGACCAAGATCACCCTCACCATGGAGATGGAGGACGGACAGACGGTTTCGGTGCTGTTCCCGGAATACGATTATGTCTATATGGAATTTGTCCAGCCGCGGTTGTTCCGGGCGGAGCCATATGGCTCCGGTTCGTTTTACCGGATGTGTGTGTCTCCGACACAGCTGGATTTTGCGGAGTATGACAAGGCATTTTCGCATGCCATTTTGCAGGACGATCCGGAGACCATTCTGACCATCGCCCTGCTGCGCCTGCAGTATCCGTACCGTCTTCGGGAGGAAGCGCGGGAGAAATACCGGTCTTACCTCGCGGAACACGCGCAGGCGGCCGCCGAGTGGATTCTCGGGCAGCGCGACTGCGCTCTGCTGGAGGTGCTGCTCGCGCAAGACTGTCTGGACGAGGAGACGGTGCAGTCGGTTCTGGCGTTTGCCGCGCAGCAGGACGTTCCGGAAGCGGTCAGCCTGCTCATGGAATACCGCCTGTCGCGGTTCGGCGGACGCCGCAAGCGGTTTACACTGTAAAGGAGGGCGCTGGTGAATATCGTACATCAGGAGCTGATTCAGCTGGGAAACCGCATTTTGTCGCTGTCCCGCAGTGAGCTATATCTTTCCATGCGGTTTCTTGACCTTGCGCTGTCGTCGCTGTCCTTTGACCTGAATTTACAGACCAAGACGGTTGCGACGGATGGTGTGCATCTGTTTTACAATCCCAACTATCTGGCGCGCAATTATCAGGATGATCCGGTTTGGGTCAATCGGGCGTATCTGCATCTGATTCTGCACGGCATTTTCCGCCACATCACCGGCTGCGGGGAACGCGACCCGGAGGACTGGAATCTGGCCTGTGACATTGCGGCGGAATCCATTCTTGATTCCATGGACTATCCCTGTGTGCACTGTCTGGTGTCGGATGAGCGGCAGCAGTATTACGATCAGCTGAATGTTGCGGTGCTGAATGCCGAACAGATTTACTCCCGTCTGCGGGAGCTGCCGTATGTCCAGAAGCGCGGCATGATGGACGAGTTTCTGGTGGATGATCACCAGTTCTGGGACAGGCAAAACGAGGACGACAGCGAACAGCAGCAGCAATCCTCCGGCGGATCGGACGACACGCCGCCTGACCGGGATGAGGTGGAGCAGAAGTGGAAGGACATCAGCCAGAAGACGCAGACCTCCATGGAGACCTTTCATCAGGAGCTGAATCTGATGGCGGGCGATCTGCTCAAACAGCTGCATATCGAGCACCGCACCCGCGTCGATTACCGCCGTTTTCTGCAAAAATTTGCGGTCATGCGGGAGGAGGTCACGATTGATCCGGACAGCTTTGACTATGGCTTTTACACGTACGGCTTGCAGCTGTATGGAAATGTTCCGCTGATGGAAGAGCTGGAATACCGGGAGGTCAAAAAGATTCACGACTTTGTCATTGCGGTGGACACGTCCGGGTCGTGCAGCGGGGAACTGCTGCAGCGGTTTTTGGAGCAGACGGCCGCGATTTTGCTGGATACCAACAGCTTTTTCCGGACGGTCAACGTCCATATCATTCAGTGTGATGCGGGCATCCAGTCGGACATCAAGATCACGGATCTGCAGCAGTTTCGGCAGATGACGCAGTCCTTTGAGACAAAGGGAAATGGCGATACCGATTTCCGTCCGGTCTTTGACTATGTGGATCAGCTGATCCGGCAGGGAGAACTGACCCACATGCAGGGATTGATTTTCTTCACGGATGGGTTCGGCATCTTTCCGAAAAAGCGGCCGCCGTATCACACGGCATTTATTTTCCTGGATGACAATTACGCCGAACATCTCGTGCCGCCGTGGGCCATTCGGCTGGTTCTCGGCTCGGATGATTTGAGCGATTCTATAGTACAGTAAGGACGACAGAAATGGATATTAATCGTGCAAAACAGGAGATCAAACACACCGTACAGGCGTACCTTGCCAAAGATGAAGACGGGAACTATCGGATTCCCTCCATCCGCCAGCGTCCCGTTCTGCTGATGGGCCCTCCGGGCATTGGCAAAACTGCCATTATGGAGCAGGCGGCGGATGAATGCGGCATCGCGCTGGTGTCGTACACCATCACCCACCACACCCGGCAGAGTGCGATCGGACTTCCGTTTATCAGCAAGAAGATGTACGGCGGCAAGGAGTACACCGCCACCGAATACACGATGAGCGAGATCATCGCGTCGGTGTACGATAAGATGGAGGAAACCGGTCTGCGGGAGGGCATCCTGTTTATCGACGAGATCAACTGCGTGTCCGAGACGCTGGCGCCCACCATGCTGCAGTTCTTGCAGAGAAAATCCTTCGGCAGCCACTTCGTGCCCGAAGGCTGGGTCATTGTCGCCGCCGGCAACCCGCCGGAGTACAACAAGTCGGTGCGGGACTTTGATATTGTCACCCTTGACCGGCTGAAGCGCATCGACGTGCAGGAGAGCTTTGAGGTCTGGAAGCCCTATGCGTACCGCAGCCACATCCATCCGGCCATCCTGTCCTATCTGGAAATCAAAAAGCAGAACTTTTATACCATCGAGACGACGGTGGACGGGAAAGCCTTTGTCACCGCGCGCGGCTGGGAGGATCTCTCCAGCTTTTTGCTCACCTGTGAAGCGCTGAACCTGCCCGTGAACGAGGAGGTTGTGGCGGAATACCTGCAGCATCCGCGCATTGCCCGCGACTTTGCGGCCTATTACGACTTGTTTCAAAAATATCAGTCGGATTATCATGTGGATGAGATCTTGGCGGGACGACAGCCGGAAACTGTTATCGAGCGCCTGAACCATGCGCCGTTTGACGAGCGTCTCAGCGTCATTGGTCTGCTGGTTGGCCGTCTGACCAATCAGTTTTCCGACCTGTATTATCAGGAAAAGACCCTTTCCCGCGTGTATGACAGCCTGAAATTTGTCAAAACCTCGCTGGGACAAGCGGCTCTGGCGGAGCAGCTGGAGCAGGAAGCGGAGACCATCCGGTTTTCTCTGGACTCCCGGCGCAAGGCGGCTGCCGTCGATCCCAAGGAAGCGGCGGCGCTGAACAAAGCGGCGGCGACTCTGGAGCAGTACCGCCAGCTGGCAGCGCCGGTATCCAATGCGGAGGACGGATTCGCGCTGGTGTCCGGGCAGTTTGGACAGCTCACGGAAGCGTTCGAGCAGCGGAGTGCGGCCGCGTCGGCGTCGCTGGAAGCCGCCTTCGCCTTTTTGGAGACGGCATTTGGAAGAAGCCAGGAGATGGTCGTGTTTGTGACCGAGCTGAATACGGATTTTTATTCCACGCAGTTCATTGCGGAAAACGGGAGCGAGGCGTACAGCCGCTGGAACCGGGAGCTGATGATCGGCAGGCAGCGGCGTGATCTGCTGGAGGATATCCAAAAAGCACAGCTGTTTCTGCAGGGACTGTGAGAGCTATCCGCGTAATTGCATACAAAAAAGCCTGATTCGTTTGGAATCAGGCTTTTTCTGCGTGTTGTCACAGCTCGTCTGACGAAAGCTCGTAGGTCAGATTGATGCCAAGCTGTTTGAAGGTGCGGATGTCCACATCGGACAGCGCAACCGAGACGTGGACCGGACAGCTCTTCAGCTTGGGCAGCTGCTTGAGCGCCATGCTGGCCAGCGGGTTGGTGACCGCGCTGGACGACAGCGCGATGAGCACCTCGTTGGTGTGCAGGCGCGGGTTTTTGCTGCCGAGATAGTCGGTCTTCAGGTGCTGGATGGGGTCAATGCTCTCGGGGGCGATGAGGTGGATGCTGTGTTCGATGCCGGCCAGAACCTTCATCGCGTTGAGCAGCAGCGCCGCGCTGGCGCCGAGCAGATCGGTGGTCTTGCCGGTGATGATGCGTCCGTCGTCCAGCTGCAGCGCAGCCGCCGGGACCTGCAGTTCCTCCGCGAGTGACAGCGCAGCCGGAACCACGGCGCGGTCTGCCTTGGTCAGGTTTTCCTGCTTCATCAGCATTCCGATTTTGTAGAGTTCCTCCTCGGTTCCCTTTTCCTGCGCATAGTTGTGCTGCGCCTGGTAGTAGCGGCTGATGATTTCCTGCCGGGACGCCTCACAGCAGACGGCGTCGTCGCTCAGACAGTAGCCGACCATGTTGACACCCATGTCGGTCGGGGAGGAGTACGGGCATTCGCCGTAGATTTCCTCAAAGATGGATTTCAAAACCGGGAAGATTTCGATGTCGCGGTTGTAATTGACGGTGGTCTTGCCGTACGCCTCCAGATGGAACGGGTCGATCATGTTGATGTCGTTCAGATCCGCGGTCGCCGCCTCGTAGGCCAGGTTGACGGGGTGCTTTAACGGCAGGTTCCAGACCGGGAAGGTCTCGAACTTGGCGTAGCCGGCCTTGATGCCGCGCTTGTTCTCGTGGTACAGCTGCGACAGGCAGGTGGCCATCTTGCCGCTGCCCGGACCGGGAGCCGTGATGATGACCAGCGGGCGGGTGGACTGGATATAGTCGTTCTTGCCGTATCCCTCGTCGCTCACGATGTGGGATACGTTGTTCGGATAGCCGTCGATGACATAGTGAATATAGACGCAAATGCCAGCCTTTTCGAGCTTGGCCTTGAACTGGTCTGCGGTTTTCTGTCCGTCGTACTGCGTGATGACGACACTGCCCACGTACAGTCCCAGATTGCGGTAAATTGAAATCAGCCGCAGAACGTCCTTGTCGTACGTGATGCCCAAATCACCGCGCACCTTGTTCTTCTCGATGTCTTTTGCGCTGATCGCAATCACGATTTCCGCCTGATCCGCCAGCGTGAGCAGCATCTTGAGCTTGCTGTCCGGCTGAAATCCCGGCAGCACGCGGGAAGCGTGGAAATCATCAAACAATTTTCCGCCAAATTCCAGATATAATTTGTTGCCAAACTGATTGATTCGTTCCCGAATTTTTTCGGATTGCAGTTTGGTATATTTTTCGTTGTCGAAGCCGATTTTCATCGCACATCTTCCTTTCCACGTCTTCAGATGATTTATTATACCAAATACCGCAGATAATTTGAAGTCCATGGACAAAAATCGGCAGAGAAATACGACGAGAGCAGGAAGAGGATGGAAAAAGACAGAAATCTGCTGGAGTTTCCGGGATATTCATGCTATGCTATACACAGAGACTGGCGCAGTGCGGTGTGCGTCAGGGAATGGACGCGAAGATACCGGACCCGTTTGGTCGGACAAAAGCAGGTGAGAGAGTGTGGAACAGTTTACGTTGTTTGAACAGCAGATCCCGCAGCCGCTGGCGGCCCGTTTGCGGCCGCAGACGCTGGAGGAATACGTCGGGCAGACCCATTTGCTGGGGCCGGGCAAGGTGCTGCGCCGCCTGATCGAGAGCGATCAGGTGTCCTCCATGGTGTTCTGGGGCCCGCCGGGTGTGGGAAAGACGACGCTCGCGCGCATTATTGCCAACCGCACCCGCGCCGCGTTTATCGACTTTTCCGCCGTCACCAGCGGCATCAAGGAGATCCGGGCGGTCATGCAGAAGGCGGAGGAGAATCGCCGGTTCGGCGAGAAGACCATCGTTTTTGTGGATGAGATTCACCGGTTCAACAAGGCGCAGCAGGACGCGTTCCTGCCCTTTGTGGAAAAGGGGAGCATCATCCTGATCGGTGCGACGACCGAAAACCCGTCGTTTGAGATCAACAGCGCGCTGCTGTCCCGCTGCAAGGTGTTTGTGCTGCAGGCGCTGACCGAACAAGACATTGTGGAGCTGTTGTCCCGTGCACTTCGCGACCAGCGCGGCTTTGGCGGACAGAATGTTTCGATATCGGAGGAGCTGCTGCGGCAGATTGCCGTGTTTGCCAACGGCGACGCGCGGACGGCGCTGTCCACGCTGGAAATGGTCGTACTCAACGGCGAGGTCGGAGAGAACGGCGCGATTGCGGTCACGCCGGAGACGCTGGAGCAGTGTACGTCGCGCAAGTCCCTGCTGTACGACAAAAACGGGGAGGAGCACTACAACCTGATTTCCGCGCTGCACAAATCCATGCGCAATTCCGATCCGGACGCGGCGGTGTACTGGCTGGCGCGCATGTTAGAGGCAGGAGAGGATCCGCTGTATGTCGCCCGCCGCGTCACGCGGTTTGCCAGCGAGGACGTCGGACTGGCGGATCCGCGCGCGCTGGAAATTGCGGTCGCCGCCTACCAGGCATGCCACTTGATTGGGATGCCGGAGTGCACCGTACACCTGACACAGGCGGTGGTGTACCTGTCGCTCGCGCCCAAATCCAACGCGCTGTATATGGCATATGAGCAGGCGAAAAAAGATGCGGTTCAACAGCTGGCAGAACCGGTTCCGCTGGTCATCCGCAACGCCCCGACCCGTCTGATGAAAGATCTGGACTATGGAAAGGGGTACCAGTACGCCCACGACGCGGAGGACAAGCTGACCGACATGCAGTGCCTGCCGGACAGTCTGTTGGGAAGGGAGTATTACCGTCCGACCGAACAGGGCACGGAGGCCAAATACAAGGCGCGGCTGGAACAGATCAAACGCTGGAAAAAGCAGCACGGAGCGCGCTGACAGACAGAAAAACGCCGGATATCCCAGTCAGATATCCGGCGTCTGTTTTTGTGGCCGTTACCACTGATTGAAGCTGCAGACTTCCTCCAGCGGCTTGCGCGCCTTGGGGCGCATGGTGTTCTTTTCTGCGCTGTAGCCGACGGCCAGAACCATGCGGACGGTGCAGCCTTCCGGGATGCCGAAATACTGTTCCATCTTCTTCTGGTCGTTCAGGCCCAGGATGCAGGTCGCCAGACCCAGCTCGACTGCCTCATAGCACATGTTCATGACCGCCATGCCGAGGTCGCCCTGCGCAAAGCGCTGGGTGTCCTTGTAGTAGTCAAATACGACCGGAGCAACGTTGGCCTTCTGCTCGACGATGGCGATGAAAGCCGGAACCTGCTCGCGCCACGGCGCGCCCGTGCCGCCGCCTTCGACGACCAGTGCGTCACACATCTTGGCCTTGGCTTCCGGTTCATCGACAACGAGGAATTTCCACGGCTGAGCATTGCAGCCGCTGGGAGCCAGACGGCCCGCCTCTACGATCTTGGTCAGATCCTCACGGGATACCGGCTTGTCCTGATATGCACGGCAGCTCTCGCGTGCCGCAACGAGTTCCATAAAAGTCATACGAGATTCCCTCCTGTTGGATAGTTCTGCTGTTATTGTAGCAGAAACAGGGAAGTGACACAAGCGAATGGATGGAATTCACAGAAAATACGGCGTTTTCACAGTCGCATCAGACCGGACATCATACAGCCGCCCGCTGCGCCAGCCTCCAGAACGTCCGGCAGATTGTCCAGCGAGATGCCGCCGATGGCGAACACCGGAACCGGACACTGCGCGCAGACAGCACGCAGCAGCTCCAGCCCCTTTCCGGGCAGACCGGGCTTGCAGTCGGTTTCAAAGATGTTGCCGAGAAAGAGGTACGTGACGCCCAGTTTGACGGCTTCCTGCATTTGCTCGATGCTGTGACACGAGGTGCCGAGCCAGTCCCAGCTCTGCGGGTCCTCCAGCTGACGGAGCTGGGGGAGCGGAAGATGCAGGCGGGAAATACCGAGCCGGCGGGCGGTCTCCGGATGACCGTGGATGGTCAGCGGGGTGTTGGTGTCTCGGCAAATCTGCTGCGCCTGTTTGGCCAGAGCGGTGTAATCCGATTCGGACAGATCCTTTTCCCGCAGCAGGATGGAATGTACACCGAATGCGCAGACGCGGCGCAGTTGGGTGAGGAAATCCCGCTCGCACAGATGGCGGTTGGTGACGGCGATGAGCGGCTTACACATAGAGGTAGTCATTCAGTACCGGCTGTAAACCACCGTTTTCCAGATCGTGATACATTCGGTCAAAGCTGCGGGAGTCGTTGATCTCGAACTGCTCGTCGCCGACGTCCTCGTCCTCCTTGCCGGTGTACTTGGACTCGTGGTCGCCAATGCCCGTCGAGACACCTGCCGATACCTTGGTGGCACAGATCTTGGTGATGCCGTCGCGGAAGTCCTTGGACTCGCGGCTGGATACCGTGATGCCGACAAACGGAAGGAACAGACGGTACGCGCACAGGATCTGGCACAGCTCGCGCTCGCCGACGTCGCGCGGATTGATCTTGTCGTTGTTGATGATCGGGCGCAGACGCGGGCAGCTCAGGCTGAGTTCCGCGTGCGGGTAGCGCCGCTGGAGCAGATAGACGTGCAGCGCGGTGGCCAGCGCGTCCTTGCGGAAGTCATCCAGACCCAGCAGGGCGGAGAATCCGGCGCCGCGCATGCCGGCCCTCAGTGCGCGCTCCTGCGCATCAAAGCGGTACGGCCA
>JBJEZE010000050.1:0-14924 GCA_051887235.1 Butyricicoccus sp. | reverse complement strand
AGACAGAAAAAAAGATGTGCAGAAGCCATGCGGCCCATGCACATCTTTCTTTTTGCAATGCGTCACTCCCAGTTTTTGCAGACGTCCACCCACGCAGCAAACGAGGAGTATTGCTCCAATTCCGGGATGGTCAGTTCGATGGCGCTGTTGCCGCTTCCGCAGGCTGGGAATACGGTGGAAAACCGTTTGAGCGATTCGTCCAGATAGATGGTCACGCCGTCGTTGACCGCGAACGGGCAGACACCGCCGACCGCGTGACCGACCATGGTTTCCGCCTGTTCCGGCGTCAGCATTTTCGCTTTTACACCGAACCGGGATTTGTATTTTGCGTTGGCAATTTTGGCATCGCCGGCGGTGACGATCAGGATCGGTTTGTCTTCTACCAAAAAAGATAAAGTCTTTGCAATGCGGCAGGGTTCGCAGTGCAGGGCCTGGGCCGCCAGCTCGACGGTTGCGCTGGACTCGTCCAACTCCTGGACGCGGTCTTCCATGCCAAACTGTTTGAAATATTCTTTGACGGTTTCAATTGCCATGATCGTACTCCTTCTGTATGGAAATGGTCTGGTTTGCGTTTGCATGAAAACTCTCCGCTGCCGTTTCACAGCGGAGAGTTGTTGTGTGGTCAAAATTCCAAATCGTCAATGGCGTCCTGACCGGCAGCGGTGAGCGCCATGCTGCCGCGCTTGACGACGATGGTGTATCCGGGGTGCAGGGCGGCGAGCCGCTGGCGCAGGGCCGAGGTTTGATACAAAACATAATCGCAGCCGGAAAGGGGGAGGCTGGCGTCCAGAGAGAGGTAGCCGCGGGAAGCGAGCTTGCGCAGAGCCAGCGAGGTCAGCTCCACTTCGGGGGTATCTTCTGTGCCGTCGTGCAGATAGACCGGGGACGGTTCCAGCGGCTCCGGAGTGGAGAAATAGAATTCCCGGCGCTGAAACTGCACGACGGGAAGGAAGGGGGTCTGGGCCAGTTCCAGAAGCAGGGCGCGCTCGTAGTGATCCAGCGCACCGGAGGTGCAGCCGGAACAGCCGCTGCAGCTGCTTCCGCAGCCGGACGAGCAGCCCGCACAGGAGGAACAATGCATTGCTTTCATCTCCTTTTCTCACATCAAGATAACAGATTTGCGCGGATTTGGCAAGGAAAAAACCAAGAGGATTTTCAAGATCAGAGCAAAAAAACAGATGAATGAAAAAGAAACGATAGCTGTGTGAAAAAATTTGCCTGAAAAATAAAAGTAATTTTTGTATAGAGAAAAGTAATAAAGCGCAAAATTTTTATAAACATCAGGAATGATGTGAGCTATATGTACAAAAAATGATCATGAATTTTATAAGAAATGATGTGAATATGAGAAACAGAGTAATTTTTGTATAGAAGTCGGGAACTGGGTGAAATGACATTTTTGTCAATAGAGGGTATACTGTGATCACAGGTTGAGGAAAGCAAGAAACACAAGGAACTCAATCCGTACGAAACACAAAACACTCACAGGAAGATTGATTTCAAGGAGGAAACATCATGAAGGAAATTCGTATTGGTCTGGTAGGCTCCGGCTGGATGGGCAAGGCACACTCTTCTGCACTGGCTGACGCAGAAATGCTGTTTGGACCGGATTACGGTGTCGCATCGTTCGAGATTGTTGCGGACGCAAATGAGGAAGCCGCAAAGGCTGCGCAGAAGAAGATCGGCTTCAAGCGTATCACCACGGACTGGCACGACGTTGTCACCGATCCGAATGTTGATCTGGTTGACATCGCTACCCCGAACGCATTCCACTATGTCGTAGCGAAGGCTGCTCTGGAGAACGGCAAGAATGTATACTGCGAGAAGCCGCTGTCCATTTCGGCGGAGGAATCCAAGGAACTGGCGGAGCTGGCAGCACAGAAGGGCGTCGTCAACTATGTTGGCTTCAATAACACGCAGAACCCGGCAAACGCATACGTCCGCGAGCTGGTACAGTCCGGCGCACTGGGCAAGATCATGCGCTTCACCGGTACATACGATCAGGACCAGCTGTTGGACGAGTCCCTGCCGATCACTTGGAGACACATCAACAAGCTGGCTGGCTGCGGCGCACTGGGTGATCTGGGCTCCCACCTCCTGTCCATCTCTCAGTTCATTATGGGCGACATCACCTCGGTCAATGCGGTTGCCACCACGGTATTCCCGAAGCGCCCGAAGACCGCTGGTTCCACCGAGATGGCTGACGTTGAAAATGAAGACATCATGACCTTTATGGCAGAGTACGCAAATGGCGCGATTGGTCAGATCGCTTGCTCCCGCGTTGCTACCGGACGCAAGAACTATCTGTGCTATGAGATTCAGGGCACGAAGGGCTCGGTTCGCTATGACCTGGAGCGCATGGGCGAGGTTCAGGTTTACTTCCACGATGATAACGAGCGTGACCGCGGCTTCCGCACCGTTCTGCTGAACCCGCAGATGAAGGGCTACTCCGCATTCCAGCCGGCGGGCGGCATCTCGATCGCATACAACGATATGAAGATTCTGGAAGTCCATGCGCTGTTTGATGCGATCACCAATGGCGCTGAGTACGTAACCGACTTCGAGTTCGGCTACAAGATTGACCGCACGGTTGCCGCTGTTATCGAGTCTTCCAAGAGCAAGCAGTGGGTTGAGGTCAAGTAATCATATACGAATATCTTTGCCGGGGACGGGAGGCGATGCCCTCCCGATCCGGGCAATCAATGCAGAAGAATCGCTTTGTTAGGATAGATAGGAGGAAAACAATATGTCTATTCGCGTAGGTATTGCGCCGGATTCCTGGGGTGTATGGTTCCCGGAGCATGAGAAACAGACTCCGTGGTGGAGATGCCTGGACGAAATGAAGATTTCCGGTTACGCTGGATGCGAGATCGGCCCGTGGGGATATATGCCGAACAATGATCCGAAGGTTCTGGTTCATGCTATGGACGCACGCGGTTTGGAGCTGGTCGGCGCTACGGTTGGCGGCAACTTCCTGGATGAGGAGTCCGTCGCGCAGATGCTCAAGGATATCGACGATATTTCCGCTTTGCTGAAGGCATTCCCGTCTGCCAAGTATATCGTTTTGCTGCCTCCGATGTACACGGATCTGGAAACCGGTGTGCTGGCGATGGAGCCCAAGCTGACGGACGAGGAATGGGCAATCTATTGCAAGAATGTCCAGAAGTGTGCGGATCGCTGCGCGGAGAATGGCTTCCAGGGCCTGTTCCACCCGCATGTGGACAGCCATGTCCAGACCGAGGCGGAAATTGACCGTTTCCTGGCGGACACAACGGTTGATCTGTGTTTCGACACCGGCCACCATGTATACGGCGGCGGCGAGCCAATTTCGTATTACAAGAAGAATGCGGCACGCATTCCGTACATTCACATCAAGGACTGCGATCTGGCGGTCAAGGCAAAGATGGACGAAAACAAGTGGTCGTTTGCCAAGGCCGTGACCGAGGACATTATGGTAGAGCCGGGCAAGGGAAGCATTGACTTTGCGGAGTTCTACAAGACGCTGGTTGAGACCGGCTACGACGGCTGGTGCGTGGTCGAGCAGGATCTGTTCCCGGTCAAGTCCTTCGATGTACCGCTGGAGAAGGCGACCGTCGGACGCGAGAATCTCCGGGCTGCCGGATTTGTCGACTGATTGCCAAAGGTCAGTATGATTTTTTCCAATTTCTAAATTGTGTCTGCGCCCCGAAGGGGGCGCAGATGCCTCTCTTTTTGCAGAGGATACGGATGTTGGCGAAAAAACAGCCGGGAGCACGCTGAGGCTCCCGGCTGCTGATAGTATGAGAGAAATAATTTTAAAAATTTCATTTAAACGCGTTGACAACTCGTTTTATATGCGGTATAATAACAAAACAAGTCAATGATTGGTAATTACAATGCTGCAAGGCCGAACGCAGCAAAGATAATTGCATTATTTTCTTCAAGAAGGCGGGATTCCGAACGGGATCCCGTCTTTTTGCATGCTCTTTGCCGTCAGAACTGGATGGAACGAAACTCCGTGGGGGAGATCCCGTTGCTTTTGCGGAAGGCGCGGGAAAAATGCGACGCGCTGTTGAAGCCGCACTGTTCTGCAATCTGCTCGACGGATTCGTCGGTGGTCAGAAGAAGCTGCTTGGCCTGCCGAAGACGGTAGGCAAGAAGGTATTCGTGGGGGGTGCTGTTGACGTATTTGCTAAAGCTGCGGATGAAATGCGAGGTGCTCATGCTGCACAGGGAAGCCAGTTCGTCCAAGGCGATTGGCTGGCTGAAATTCTCACGGATGTGCCGGATGGCCGGCTCCAGGGCCTGATTGGCGGCGGTACGCTTTTGTGGAGAGGCCAGACGGCCGAGGATCTGCGTGACGTGCAGAGAAATGAGATGCTCGTTGCTGGGAACCTCCTGCGCGTAGGCGAAGATGCGTTCAAAGCTGCGGCGCAGGCCAAGGACAACGTCGCCGGAGAACACGGATCCGCTCTGCGTCGTGAGAAAATTGACGTAGTCTGCACTGCTGGAGCCGTTGAAATGAAACCACAGGAATTCTGTGCTGCCGGTGCAGTAATAGCAATGCGGCTTGCGGCAGTCCAGAAAGGCGATCTGATCCTGGACGGCGGTGAACTGCTTTCCGTCGCTCTCGAAGAAGAGCGAGCCGGAGCAGACATAGACACATAGAAACAGGTCCAGCGAATCGCGGTCGATGCGGTACTGATCGGTACAGTAAAAATGTCCGAACTGCGGCACGTAATACAGAGAATGCATGGCGAAGCCGGACGGAATGGTAAAATCCATAAAAGACGGGGCAAGTACACCGGAATCAGAAATGTTCATTGTGCGATGTACCCCCTTGCTGGCTGTTTTTCTCTATTATAGGAAAAATAATGTAAAATGTCAAATTGGTTTTGGACTGTGCGGGATGATTTTGCCGGGATGGCGGCAGAACACATTGCGCGATTTCCACAGGATTGGGAGAAGTTGCAGTAGACAAATGGAAATAAATCGGTAGTCTTACTGGATGTAAGTTGCAAGAATACCAACGGAGGTGAAGGAAATGTACCAATGGATAGCCGGATGCATTCACGCGGGGGTTCGAGAGATCGGCGAGCCGGGGAGCTTGAGCGGATTTGTGTTCGCGCTGATTATCACGGCGGCGCTGGATTTTGCCACCGGCGTGGCAAAGGCGGTTTGTCAGAACCGAGTGAAGAGTGAGACGGCGAAAATGGGTTTGATTCGGAAAATGCTGTTGTTTGCGGTTGTGGGTGCGTGCGCGGTGGTGGATATGGTGCTGCCGGTGGATACCGGAATGGGCATCTGCAAGCTGTGCACTGCGTCGTTTGTGCTGTCGGAGATCATTTCGATTTTGGAAAATGCGGCGGTGTGCGGCGTGCCGATTCCGCAGGCGGTCACGCGGCGGCTGGAGCAGCTGAGCGATTCGACGAATAAGGATGAAGAGAAAGGAGAAAACGGAAATGGCGAAATTTAATGTACATGCCGGGCACAATCCGGCGGGAAAGATTGGCTGCGGAGCGGTCGGAGTTTTGGATGAAAGTGTGGAAAACCGCAAGGTTATCCGCGATTTGATCGCGTTTTTGGAGCAGCAGGGACATACGGTGTATAATTGCACCTGCGACAATGGGACGGGACAGACCGATATTCTGAAAAAGATTGTGTCCAAGTGTAATGCGCACACGGTGGCATGTGATCTGTCCATTCACCTGAACAGCGGCGGCGGTCACGGTACGGAATGTCTGATTTGCGGCAGGGGCGGCAACGCGGAGAAATACGCGAACAAGATTCAGAATGCGATTGTCAAACGAACCGGATACGCAGACCGCGGTGTGAAGGTGCGAAAGGATTTGTATGTACTCAAGAATACGGACGCACCGGCCGTACTGGTGGAGTGCTGTTTTGTGGACAGTGCGGACGATGCGAAGCGATGGGATGCGAAAATTATGGCGGCGGCGATCTGCGAAGGGCTGACGGGGCAGAACCCGCTGGAGTATACGGTGCGGGTGACGTCGGATGAGGTAAACATCCGCCAAAAAGCAGGCAAAACGAGTGCGAAGGTCGGAACAGCGAAAAAGGGAGAGGTGTTTACGGTTGTCGATGAGACATCGAACTGGCTGAAGCTGCAATCCGGGAAGGGCTGGATTGCGAAAAAGCACGTGGAGAAGATCTGAGAGATCAAAACGGACAGAAACGCTGCCGGAATGCGGGGAGATCCTGCGGTTCCGGCAGCGTTTGTATGTAGAAAGTTATTTGGTACGGGTATAGACGGTGTACACATCGTTGGAATAGTCATAGGCGTCGATGCTCCAGCCGACCTCGCTCTCGCCGAGGCTGTACAGGTCTCGGGGAAGGTAGAACCAGACGTTGAAATACTGGTCGTCGGAAGGGGTGTCAACGTCGGACGAGCAGGGGACATAAGCGAAATAATAAACATAGGAGTCCGGTGGATAGTATTCGATTTCCTCTTCGGACAGGTAGTCTTCCGCGTCGTCAGAAGATAGTTCATACAGGGTAAACTCGACCGAGGTGTCAGAATCACTGTGGAAGGTTTCGCCGTCGTATGACCAGAGCATCGTACCGTTTTTGCGGATCCGGAAGGTGTCGCCTGTCGCAGCACTTTCCCACTCACCGACCAGCAGCGTTGGACATTCAGACGTGGTCAGAGACGCGCTGGTCAGATCGGTTTTGTCCTCCTCCCAAGTGTCCAGGAGACTGGAAACAGATGAGGGAATGGAGATGGTGGAAAAGGAGGACAAAAAGTCTGTGTTGGTGCGGATCAGGAGGTTGGCGACAATGAGGACAAGAATGATCCAGAAGACAATGGGTTTGGATGTTCCGGACGCGTTTGCCTTCTTCCTGGAGCGAGAAGCTCTTCGGGAGGAGGCGGAGCGGGAGGAAGAGGATTGGTTTCGGAGCGCTTTGGAAGAAGCGTTCTTTTTTTGCGCGGTATAGGAGACGGGCTGCGAGGTCTTTTTGGCTGACGCGGCCGTACCCGGACGCTTTCCGCATAGTGGACAGACCTTTTCGTTGTCCATAAAATGTACACCGCAGTGCGGGCAACGCATAAAAATTCCCCCTTTTTGTTTTCTGTTCTCATTATACCAAAGGGCGACTGGATCTGACAAGAATTATACACAGGGTTGGGAAAAGTTGCAGTAGACAAGGGGGAAAAAATCGTTATTATTACAAAACGTAAGCTGCAGGAACGCGAAAAACAAAGGAGGAATGCGAATGGCGAGGCGAAAAAAGAAAACGCAGAGCGACGAAGTCCGGACGATTTTACAGGAGTATTCTCCGGAGGCTGCGCAGTGTCTGTGTGACATGCTGTCGGACGAGACGCTGAGCGGAACGACCAAGGTGAGTGTCGCCAAAGAAATTTTGGAGCGTGCGGTCGGGAAGGGGCAGCTGAGCGAAAGCAAGCCGGAGGACAAAAGCACGGAGTTCACACTGGTTCTGAAGGTCGTGGAGTGATGGAGCTTTCGGTCACGGCACGGCAGATGGAATTTATCCGGTCCGAGGCGTTTGAAACGCTGTTCGGCGGCGCGGCGGGCGGAGGAAAGAGCTATGCGCAGCTGATTGACGCGCTGGTGTTTGCGCTGCAGTATCCGAAGTCCCGGCAGTTGATGCTGCGGCGGACGTTTCCGGAGCTGCGGCGGTCGTTGATTCAGGTGTCGCTGTCGCTGTATCCAAAGGAGTGCGCGGAGTATCGGGAAAGCAAGCATATTTGGGAATTCACCAACGGCTCGACGATGGAGTTTGGCTTTTGTGACAACGAGGGCGATGTGACCAAATATCAGTCGGCGGAATACGATGTGATTCGGTTCGACGAGCTGACGCATTTTACCGAGTTTCAGTTTACCTATCTTCTGTCCCGCATCCGCGGTGCAAACGGGTATCCGAAACAGGTAAAATCGTCCACCAATCCGGGCGGTGTCGGGCATCATTGGGTGAAGGAACGGTATATTGACCGGTTGATTCCCGGACAGGAGTCGGGCGGACGATTATTCCTTCCGGCCAAGGTGCAGGACAACTGCTTCCTGATGGGGAGCGATCCGGATTATGTTAAGCGTCTCGAAATGTTGGATCAGAAGAGCCGGAGGGCGCTGCTGAACGGAGAGTGGAACCTGTTTGAAGGGCAATATTTTTCGGAATTCTCTCCGGACATTCATGTGGAGGAGCCGCCGACGTTTCCGAGCGATTGGAGACGGTATCTGGCGATCGACTATGGACTGGATATGCTGGCGGCGCTGTGGATTGCGCTGGACGGATACGGGACAGCGTGGGTGTACCGGGAGGTGTATCAATCCGGTCTGGTGATTTCTGAGGCCGCACAGCAGATTCTGCTGGCGGAGGAGCCGGGGGAGAATATCGACCAGCGGTTTGCGCCGCCGGATCTGTTCGCAAGGCGGCAGGAGACCGGACGGTCTGCGGTGGAAATTTTCGCCGAGCACGGGCTGTATTTTGACCGGGCGGCGGGTGACCGCGTGCAGGGCTGGTACGCACTGAAAGAGTACCTCCATCCGTTTCGCGGTGAGCAGGGAGCGATAACGGCGCGGCTGAAGATTGCGCCGCGGTGCCGCAACCTGATCCGCACGCTGCCGGCGGTGCAGTACGACGCCAACCGTCCGAACGACGTGGCGACGCAGCCGCATGAACTGACCCATGCGCCGGATGCACTGCGGTATTTCGCGGCGACGATCCGACCGGAGGGGATGCCGACAGTGGAAAATCAGCTGGACAGTGACATGGATGCGTTTTTGGCGTATGGAAACGGATAGCAACGAAGGGAGAACACAATGGAATATGTATTTTGCTGCCTGTGCTGCATGGCTTGTTTTCTGTGCGGCGTGTGGGCGGCGAACAGAAGACCGGTGAGGCGTCGGGAACGGCAGGCGCCGCCGGAGGAAACCCAAACAAACAGCGGGATGGATGTGCTGAGCCGCGATATTGCGGCGATGCTGGCGTATACCGTCCCGGGAAAGGAGGAACCGCAGGATGAGGAATAAACCGACCGTGGAGTCCGTCTGGCAGGAGTATCAGCGGGGCATTGATTTCAACAATCAGATCGGTCTGTATGACCGCGTGCACACCAATGAGAACTTTTTCCTTGGACGACAGTGGGAGGGGCTTTCGGTATCCAGCCTGGATCCGCTAATCTTCAATGTGCTGCGCCGCGTGGTCAATCTGTTCATCTCCATGATTGTATCGGATGACATCGCGGTGAGTGCACAGCCGTTTCTGGGCGGAGACGGAGCGGAACAGATGCAGCAGGTGCTGGACCGCTCGCTGGCCAGCGTCATTGAGCGGACCGGCATGAAGTCCAAAAACCGATATATGCTGCGCAACGCCTGTGTGGATGGAGACAGCTGTTTTTATCTGCGCTTTGACCCGGACGAAGACAGCGGACAGAGCGTCGAGGGCGAGATCGCCATCGATCTGATTGAAAACACCGATCTGTTTTTCGGAAATCCGTCGGTGGATGACGTGCAGCGGCAGCCGTATCTCATCATTGCCATGCGGCGCTCGGTGGATGAGGTTCGCCGGGAGGCTGTTCGGCGCGGCATGAGTGAGAGTGAAGCGGAATGCATTGCGCCAGACAGCGGAGATGACCCGATGGAGGAGATCTGGCGCAGTCTGGACGACAACATGGTGACAGTGCTGCTGCGGATGGAGCGCGTGGAGGGAGGAATTGCGTTCACCAAGACCACGCGGAGTGCGGTGCTGATGCCGGAAACCATCGTGCCATATCGGTACTACCCGGTATCGTACATGAGCTGGGAGCGGGTAAAGAACTGCTGTCACGGCTCCTCTCCGCTGACCGAAGCGATCCCCAACCAGATTGCCATCAACAAGCTGTATTCGATGTATGTGCAGTGCATCAAGCATGTCGCGTTCCCCAAGATTATCTATGACATGACGCGGTTCCCGAACGGCTATTCGTCGGATGTGGGAAAGGCCATCGGCATGAGGGGAAATCCGTCGGAGGCAATTATTACGGCGTTTCAGGCGCCGAACATTTCTTCCGATGTCATGGCGCTGATTCAGCAGATGATTGAGGACACGATGGAGCTGATGGGCGCGTCGGACGCGGCGCTGGGCAATGTCAAACCGGACAACACGTCCGCGATTGTGACGGTACAGCAGGCGACGATTGCACCGCTGGAACTGGTCAAGATGGAGTTTTACCGGTTTGTCGAGGATACGGTGCGCATCTGCGTGGATCTGATGCGGGTGCATTACGGTTCGCGCCTGGTGCGTGTGAGCGAAGAGGACGGACGGGAACGGGAAATTCGGTTTGATTTCCGCCAGCTGGATGATCTGGCCCTGCAGCTCAATGTGGACGTCGGCTCGGCGGCCTATTGGGCGGAGACCATGCAGACGACGACCAATGACAACCTGCTGGAGCGTGGGATTATTACCGATCCGGTGCTGTATGTGGAGAACATCCCGGACAGCCAGATTCGCGGAAAGTCCCGGCTGCTGCAGTCGCTGCGCCGCCAGAAGGAACAGGGCGCGTGGAGTGAACAGGAAACCAATTTGAGTAAGGAGGAAACAACATGAACAACAGAGAACAGATGAATGCGCAGCAGGGTGCTCTGACCGATTCGGATGAGCCGCTGTACGCAGTCACGGTGGATGGCGAGACCATGGAGCTGACGCTGGAGCAGCTGATTGCGGCGGCGGAGCAGGGGCTGAGTCGGGCAAATCAGCAGGCACAGGCAGGAATGATGCCGCAGCAGTCTGCGCCGGAGACGGGGGAGAACGGGCAGACGTACTCCCGCTTCCTGAACGCCTATCCGGATGTGCGTCCGATGGATATTCCGGAGGAGGTATGGCAGGAAGCCAATCGGACCGGAGACCTGCTGGAGGCGTACCGTGTGTATGAGATTGCCAAGCTGCGTCAGGAGCTGGAGGATCTTCGCACCAACCGGCAGAACCGGGAGTTCGACGTGGGAAGTGCGCGTTCAGACGGTGAGAACCGTATCACCGACCCGATTATCCTTGCGCTGATGGGCAAGGGATAAGCGGTAAAACAACGAGTAGTACAGTAATTTGAAACAATACAGGGAGGAATTATAGTATGGCAGTTAATTTAGCGACAAAGTATTCCAGTCAGATCGCAGAGGTATTCACCACGGGCTCGTTCGTCAAGGGCAAGACATCGACATCCTTTGATTTGACCGGCGTCAAGACCCTCAAGGTCTACACCCCGATTACCGTACCCGAAGTGGACTATACGCGTGAGGGCATGAGTCGCTACGGCACGGTGACCGAAATGCAGGATATCGTTCAGGAGCTTAAGATGACGCAGGACAAGGCGTTTACGCTGACGATTGATAAGGGAAACAATCTGGATCAGAACATGACCAAGAAGGCGGCAGACATGCTGCGTCTTCAGATCAATGAGCAGTCCACGCCGACAGCAGATAAGTACGCGCTGCGTCGTTTCGCCGAGATGGCGGGAACCATTGACACGGTGTCCACCGCACCGACCAGCGACACGATTGTGGAGCTGATCTCCACAGGTGCACAGACGCTGGACGACAATCTGGTGCCGGACGGTGACCGCTATGTCTATGTGACCAGCGAGGTATACAAGATGATCCGTCTGTCGCCGGAGTTCACCGGTCTGGAGGGCCTGGGCGTCAAGGCGGTTGCCAAGGGCGTGTGCGGTGAGATTGCCGGACTGAGCATTGTCCGTGTGCCCAAGAGCTACATGCCGGACGGATGCTATTTTATCATCACGCATAAGAATGCGGTGCTGATGCCGTATAAGATTTCGGATGCCAAGGTGCACAATGATCCGGTCGGCGTATCCGGCGCTCTGATTGAGGGACGCCATTATTACGATGCGTTTGTGCTGGGTGCAAAGTCGGCCGGTGTGTATGCACTGGTGGATGCGGCAAATAAGCTGGCTGCGCCGACGCTGTCGGCATCCAGCGGAAAGGTAACCATCACACAGAGTGATGCGGATGAGATCTTATACACGACGGACGGTACCGATCCGCGCTATTCGGACAGTGCAAAGGTGTATTCTGCCAGCTTCACGGCCGCGCTGGCGGATGTCAAGGCAGTTGCGTTTGCTGACGGAAAATTCCCGTCGGATGTCAAGGCCGGAGCGTAATTCATACCAGACTCCCTGCCGGATACGTCCGGAGGGGAGGACGGTTGATAAGGAGGGAGCTATATGACAGGAGAACAGCTGTACACGAGGGCGATTGCGCTGCTGGGGCTGCGGGAGAGCGAGGTGCTCTATTATCGGGAACTGGCGGTGGAATGCCTGAATCAGCTTTTGGATGACCATCTTTGGGAGAACAATGCGCTGTGTGCGGCAAAGGGGGAGGACGGATGGACGGTGGCTCCGACTGTGAGCGCACTGGGACAGGAGATTCCCTATGAGGAAGCCATGGTGCGGGAGTGCTTTCCCTACGGTTTGGCGGCGCTGTTGATTGCGGAAGAGGATCACGAGGAATACAACCGGATGAATGAAGAGATGGAGCGGCGGATGGCATATTATTCGCCGTGCTATGTGACGGATTTGGAGGAGAGTGGTTAAATGAGGCATCGTTATCCGACGAAAGATGCGGTACAGGTATTGACGGTGGAGCGGTTCGCCGGAGTGGATTTTTCCTCCGACTCGTCTCAAGTGGACTGGAGCCGCTCGCCGGATGCCTGCAATATGATCGCGGACGAAGCCGGATATCCGATAAAACGCAACGGTTATGAGCGGGTCGCGCTGTTTGAGTCGCCCATCTACGGGCTGCATCGGTTGGGAGATGATCTTCTGATTCACGTCGGAAAGCTGCTGTGCCGGCTGGAGGAGAATGGGTATACCACACTGTATCAGGGGATGAACCAGGCGCTATCGCGCTCGTTCCTCATGAGCGGAAAGCTGTGGATTCTGGATGGAAAGACCTATTTGGTGTACGACGGGACGGAATGCGTTCCGGTTCGTCAGAAAGCGTTTGTACCGACGACGACCATTGGATCCCCGCCGGAAGGGGGTGGAACAACGCTGGAGGCGGTCAATTTGCTGACGCCATACCGCATCAACACATTTGTCGGAGACGGCAGCAGCCGAACCTTTCAGCTGGATGCAACAGAAATTGATTCGGACAGTGTCACCTGTGCGGATTATACGATTCAGTCTGTGAATTTGAAAAAGGGAACGGTGACGCTGACGACCGCGCCGGAGGATGCGGGCGGATTGGCCAATGTGACCATCCAATTTGCCAAGACGGTGGAGGAGTATGAGGGGAAAATCGACCGATGTACGATATTTGGTCTGTACGGCGGCAGCAACGACACGCGTGTGTTTGTCGCGGGAGACCCGCAGGAACCGAACTGTGATTGGCAGAGCGGACTGTTTGACCCATCGTATTTCCCGGACAATGGATATACCCGGATTGGTGCGGATGCGTCGGCGATTGTCGGATACCTTCGACAGTATGATGCACAGCTGGTGCTGAAGGAGGATGGACAGGATGCGAAACAGTATCTGAGGACGTTTTCGCTGGATGACAACAACAAACCGGCCTATTCGCTGAAACAGGGAGCGGAAGCAATCGGTGCGATGGGATCCGGTGCAATGGGTGTGCTGGGCGGTGTGCCGATGTATCTGTCGTCCAATGGCGTGATGGGTGTGTTCGGAACGGATGTGGCGGAGTACCGTGTTATTTCCCCTGTGTCCGAACGGATTGACCGGAAGCTCAAGCAAGAGATCGGTCTGGACAAGGCGGTGATGTATGCGTGGAAGGAACGTCTCTATCTGGCGATCAATGGACATTGCTATGTGGCGGACGGGCGGCAGATGAGCAACGGTGTCCCTGAGTGGTATTATTGGAACAATATTCCGGCGTCCTGTTTTACGGAGATAGAGGATACGCTGTGGTTTGGAACGCAGGAAGGAGAGGTGTATCGGTTCCGGATGGAGAACGACCGATATCGGTATTACGATGGATTGACACCGGTCTCTGCCTGGTGGTGCACGCCTCTTTCTCCGCTGGGACAGTGGGGGCGGACCAAGAATATCGTCTCGTTTACGCCGGTGCTCCGTTCACAGGGACAGAGCTCGGCGGAGATCGGCTGGCGTACGGAAAAAGGAGCGGGAATGGAGGAAAACGTAACCATGTTCTCTTTCTCGTTTGCCAGCCTGGATTTTTCCCGCTTTTCCTTCAACGCGAGTGCAGCGGCGCATCCGATTTCCGGGCGCAGGCGGCAGAGGAAGGTACAGATGTTTCAGGGCGTTGTGAAGAATGAAAAGGCGGAACCGTTCGGGCTGCTCGGATTGGAGATATGTTATACGGTTCGCACGAACATCCCGAGAAAGGAGGAACAGACATGGCGAGTTTAAGTATCAATGGGCTGTACAAGGCAGCGGAGCAGGCGCGGCAGGAGGAGTATAAGAGTGCAAAAGCACAGAGCCAGAAACGGCTGAACTCCGCGTTGAAATCCATTGACAGCGAATACCGCAGCAATGTGACACAGGCGCAAACGGCGTCGCGCATTTCTGCGCTGGGACAGGAGGAAAAGCTGGCGGCAGCCGGACTGAACTTTGGTTCGGCATACAGCAGTGCAACCAGCGGCTATACGGAGAGTGCGCGGGTGGCGGAGAGCAACAACTTGCGCAGCAACCTGAATGCGCTGTCCACGCAGGCCAGCCAGTCTCGAAGCGCGGCGCAGAGCCAGTATTCGGAAGAGGTGGCGCAGGCTTCCCAAAACCGATACGCTGCACTGGCGGATATCGGGTTGCAGAAGGCGCAGGCGTTGCAGAACCAACAGCAGCAGCAGTACGAAAATGCGATGGAACGATGGAAGACGTATGGGTATGTGCTGCCAGCAGATGCAAAAATTCTTGGTGTCAAAGCAGGAACCAAGACGGCATCCAAGGAATATGATCAGGCGAAGCTGGCGATTGACCGGCTGAAACTGTACCTGTAACA
>JBJEZE010000049.1:0-15061 GCA_051887235.1 Butyricicoccus sp. | reverse complement strand
CCGGTGCCAAAATACATGACGAACGGGGAAATAAAGATGGCAACCAGACCGACAATCAGACCGAAGTACTTACCGACCTTAACGACCTTGTCCGCGCTGGCATTCTTGCCCCAGATCGGCTTCCAGATGTTCAGGGTGAAGATCGTGGATGCGGAGTTCAGAACCGAGTTAAACGAAGAGAGAATGGCGCCGAACATAACGGCAGCGAAGAAGCCCATGATCGGCTTCGGCATAACCTGCATAACCAGAGCTGGGTATGCGGTGTCGCCGTCAAACGAACCGCCGGAAGAAGTCGAGCCCAGCAGCTGGAAAGCGATGATGCCCGGGATGACGATGACAAATACGTCCAAGCACTTGAAGAAGCCAGCCCAGATTGCGCCCTTCTGGGATTCAGCCAGGTTCTTACCGCCCAGCGAACGCTGGATGATGGACTGGTTGGTCGCCCAGTAGAACAGGTTGTTTACAAACATACCGGTGAACAGCAGCGGCCACGGAACGTACGGAGCGAGGGAAGACGGTTCTGCCCAAGCGTTCATCTTTTCCGGCGTTGCAGTTGCGAAATGATGCAGGCCGGCGAAGAATCCGCCGCCGTCCAGCTTGCCCAGTGCGATAAAGCCCAGGATCGGAACGATGAAGCCGCCGATGATCAGGCCGACACCGTTGATGGTGTCCGAGTAAGCGACTGCCTTCAGGCCGCCGAATACCGAGTAGCACATACCGATGATACCGGTTGCGAAGCAGACGATCAGAATGGCCCAGAAGTAGCTGACGCCGAACAGATCCTGAATGCTGAAGATCTTCTCCAGAGCAACCGCACCGGAGTACAGGATGGTCGGCAGCATGGTGACGACGTAGGCGATCAGGAACATGATCGAGAACAGACGCATGGTCATGGTATCGTAACGCATCTCGTAGAACTGCGGGATGGTTGCGATGCCGCCCTTGAGGAAGCGCGGCAGCAGAACGAACGCCAGAATGATCAGAGCGAAGGCGGAGGTTGCCTCCCAAGCCATGGTGGACATGCTGCCTGCGAATGCCTGGCCGTTGGTGCCGACGAGCTGTTCCGCCGACAGGTTGGTCATCATCAGGGAGCCTGCGATGACGATGCCCGGCAGACCGCGGCCCGCCAGGAAGTAACCTTCCTCCGTATCCAGCCGCTCGTCACGGGTCTTCCACCACGACAGAACAGCGACCAATACGGTAAAGAGAATAAATTCAATTGCAATAAGCATTTGTGTAGTATCTCCTTTCTTTCTATTCAGTTATCTCTTTCCAATATTTGTTTTCTTGACCCACCTTTCCCAATTATTTGCAGACGTGGCTGAGTTCCCAATTCAGCCTGTGCGTCTGCAGGAGACTCTTTCTTTTGAACGCTTATATTATTACACACTTTTGCAGCGATTGTTTACACTATGTTGCGATTGTATTTTCTCGCCTTTCGAGAAAAAATGCACAAAAATCAAGTCATATTTTTGTATCATTACGGATTCTTGCGATTATTTTTCATAACTTTATCAAAAACTCTTTATTTCTACGATGGATTGTGTATAATAGAAATATAGGAAGACTTTTGGTTTTTTGCTGAAAAAAAGAGAGGAATTATACATATGTCACTGCACAATGACACCGCGCAGCTGTTTACCCGTGTACCGGAGCTGGTCTATGTTACGGAACAAAACTCAAACAACCGCCGCATCAATCGCTGCATGCATCGTCATGACGATGTGTGTGAATTGGTATTTATTTGCAGCGGGAAGGGAACCTACACCTGCGAAGGAGGAACCTGTGAAATTTATCCAGGAGATTTCCTCTTGGCCAATCAGGGAGACATGCATGAGGTGCACTCCCTGCTGGAAACCGAGATTGGAGACTACTGCTTTGGTATTTCCAATTTACAGCTCAGCGGACGGGAGATCGGCCAGCTGGGCAGCGTGGAAGAGGGATTTGTCCGTCCGGCCCGTGACCGCCTGACCGAGATGAAGGCGATCTGCCGGTCGGTCTACGACCGGGTCACCAGCACGGATACCTGCGTCCGCGCATCCGCGCATTATCTGTTTATGGGGATGCTGATGACGGCCCTGTGCACTCCGGCAGATGCCCGCACGCAGCGAAACACGCGTGAGGTTGCGCTGGCCAACCGCATTCAGAAATACATCGCGGCACATTTTACGGAACCGCTGACGTTGGAGACGATTTCGGAGGAACTGAATATTTCTCCGTATTATGTGTCCCATGTCTTCAAGCAGGAGTATGGCTTTTCGCCCATCCATTTTATGATCCGCTGCCGCATCGGCGAAGCGCAGAATCTGCTGATTTCCAGCGATTACAGTGCGACGCAGATTGGATCCATGGTGGGATATGAGACAACCAATCATTTCAACGCGATGTTTAAAAAGAACACCGGTGTTCCTCCGGTGCAATACAGACGGAACTATTTTGAACAGATGCGCGGCCGCCGCTGTCAGTGAGAAATGGGACAGAGGAACGGAAAAAAAGCAAAGTCTGGCGATTGACGGCGCAGGGACCGTGCGGTATAATGGCATCGTAAATCAACGGAGATTACTTCCAGTCAGTATCTGAACAAAGAAACAATGACTGTTTGCAGTAGCAGTCTGATCGTTCAGCATCTCAGATACGCCCTGGAAGAAGTCTCCGTTTTCTGTTTTATCTGAGGTGAAGGAGTATGAAACAAAGACCGGTCATTGGCGTGCTGCCGTTATATGATGAAGAGAAAGAAAGCCTCTGGATGCTGCCAGGGTATCCGGATTGCCTGCAGGAGGCAGGAGCGCTGCCGTTGATGCTTCCGCAGCGAATGGATCAGGGAGAGATGGAACAGGTATTGCGGCTGTGTGATGGTTTTCTGTTCACCGGTGGGCACGATGTCAATCCGGAACTGTACGGCGAGAAGGCGCTGCCGGAATGCGGACTGTGGAACGAGGAGCGGGATAAGCTGGAGGCCGCGCTGTTTCGACTTGCCTATCAGGAAGACAAACCGATGCTGGGCATCTGCCGTGGGATCCAGCTTTTTAACGCGATGCTGGGCGGGACACTGTATCAGGACTTGCCGAGCCAGCGCAGCAGCTCCACCGAGCACCATATGCATCCCCCGTATGACCGCCCCTGTCACCGGGTGTATCTGACCCATGGAGAACCGCTGGCGCAGCTGCTGGGCTGCACGGAACTGGCGGTCAACAGCTACCATCATCAGGCGGTCAAACGGATGGCGGACGGACTGCGGATGATGGCGCGCTCGGAAGACAATTTGGTGGAAGCGGTGTACGATCCTTCAAAAACGTTTGTGTGGGCGGTTCAGTGGCACCCGGAATTTTCGTTCCGTTCGGACGGCAGCGCCGGAAAGATTGTCTCGGCCTTTGTTCGGGCCTGCCGGAACAAGCAAATACAAAAGCCGTGGGAAAGCTCTTGTGAGATAATCAAGGATATCGTATAATATAGGTATCTTTACCACACAGGAGGAAAGTAAGATGAAATGCAGAAGAGACGACACCGCCGTTCTGGTGGTGGATTATCAGGAGAAGCTGATTCCCGCGATTTGCAATAAGGAGGAGCTGCTGAAGAGAACGCAGATCCTGCTGCAGGGCCTGCAGCTGCTGGGTGTTCCGGTGATTATTTCCGAGCAATATCCCAAGGGTCTTGGCTCGACGGTTGCGGAAGTGCGCGAGGTAGTCGGAGATACCAAGGCGTATGAAAAGGGCTCGTTCAGCTGCTGGGATGACGAGGGGCTGCGCGATGCAATCAACGCGACAGGATGCAAGAATATCCTGGTTTGCGGCACAGAAACCCATATTTGCGTGCTGGAAAGTGCGATCGACATGAAGATGGCCGGCAAAGAAGTGATGATTGTCGCGGATTGTGTCGGATCCCGGTTCCCGCAGGATAAGGAGATGGGACTGCGCCGCGCCGAGCAGGAGGGCATCCGCGTCTGCACGACCGAGACGGTTCTGTTCGAGATGCTGCGCTTTTCGGGCACGCCGGAGTTCAAGGCGATTTCCAAGCTCATCAAGTAATTGGGTACAGAGACCTAAATTTTGTAACATGGTTTTTAAAAGTGCCGGCGCTCAATTCCGATTTGTAACATGATGACAGCATTTGCGTGCATTTTTAGCTGAAATCCGTCATAAAATACATATACATCTTTTCAGTTAGGTGATATAATGTCATCGTAAAAATTGAAGGATTCGGAAAGATTTCTTTACAATAATGAAATTTATTTTATGAGGTGAGTATCATGCGTGATTGGTTAGTTGAGCTGAGAAAGAGCAAGGGTCTGACTCAGGAAGTGACGGCACAGAAGGCACATATTGCAAGAAGCTATTATACCCGTATTGAACTGGGTGACTATCGCCTTCCGGTTGGAACAGCGATGCGTATTGCAGAGGCGCTGGACTTTGACTGGGTTCGTTTCTACGAGAATCCGGCTGAGGGCGAATAAAAATTGATTCATGAAGCACCTGGGGGCTGCTGCTCTCAGGTGTTTTTTTCACAGTCCGGATCGGGATACTGAAAAAGAAGACAGAAGTAATTGAAAAAAAGTAGTTTATGTTCTTTTAGTGGTATCCGAGAGAGAAAACGACCGAAATTCACAAGATTTTTGGTAATAATGCGGAAAAAAGCATCTGCAAAATGATTGACAGAAACCGCTCCGGACGATATACTATAGCCAAGATGACAAAGGCGTCACAGAGAGCAATCTGTGGCGCCTTTTTTGTTGAATTCTTGAGTGTGAGCGACGGTTTTCCACTGCGTCTTCTAATCTTATTGTTGCTGTGGTGCGTACCATAGTAGACTGTCGTAGTATCTAAGCAAAGCTCTATTCCTCTATACACATCTTCAATCATCTTCACATTTTGCGTAGAACCTGAAGATCGTCCGCTCACCTCTTGAAATAAAAAATAAGCATCGCTTTTCCGACGAGAAGGCGATGCTTTTCTTTATTGTCTGCCGGTGTCAGGACAGGGTGTCAGATGAACTGTCAATGTAGCCAATCAGCGCTTCGCGGTCGAGCAGCAGAATGGTCTTGCCGGTATGCTGAATCAGGTTTTGCTGTTCCAATTCGCTCAGAGAGCGATACAGCGTCGCGCGGCTGACATCCAACGAGCGGGCGAGGTTGGAAATGCCGGAAACGACATGCAGCTCATCGTTTTTTGCCTCCTGCAGCAAATACATTGCCAGACGGACGCTGGGGGAAGAGGCGGAAAAGCGGAAGCAGACGTCGATCAAGCCACGGATTGTCTCAGACTGAAACCGGATGAAGTTGAGTGCCAGCGTGCTGTCGGAACTCAACAGAGGGATCAGGGACTCATGGGTCAGAGACGTCAGCGTTGCGGCGGACGAATGTACAGAGATTTGCGGAAAATATTGTCCCGAAGAATGTTCCTGAAACAGAGGGGATGTACTGAAGACAAAGGGTTCGGAATATGTACCGAACACGACACCGGTGTTGGTGCTGCACTCCAGCTCTCCGTTCAACAGGATGTACAGGACAGGACGATGTGAGGAAAGTGTGGTCAGTACCTGTCCCTTGGACAGAATCAGAGGCTCCATTGTGTCAAACAACGGGAGGTAATCGTCTTTGCTGCATCCGCGGAACAGCGGCGATTGAAGAAGCTCTTTCTGTTGGGAGGCGGTCAGGGCCATACTATCACTCCTCATGTCACTTTCTGTTCCATTATATGGGCAAATGGGAGAAATGTCAAGAAAATATTGGAATACATCGAAAAAGAGGACACCGCTTCACGCTATAAATGGGAAGCGGTATCCATTTGTGCAATTATAGAATAATACAGATCAAACCTCCGGAGCCTTCGTTGATGATGCGCTGGAGCGTTTCCTGCAATTTTCCGCGCGCGTCTTCCGGCATATGCGTCAGCTTGCTGGTCAGCCCCTCGCTGACCAACTCGTTGAGTGATTTACCAAAGATATTGGTCTGCCAGATGCGGTCCGGTTCGCCGTCAAATTCCGCGAGCAGGTAGTGGACCAGATCTTCCGACTGCTTTTCGGACCCGACGATAGGGGAAATTTCGGTCTGAATGTCGGCGCGGATCATGTGGATAGAGGGGGCGGAGGCTTTGAGACGCACACCGTATTTTCCGTTTTGCTTGACGATTTCCGGCGCCTCCAGCGACAGCTCCTCGACGGTCGGCATGACGATTCCATATCCCGTCTGACGCACCTGAGCCAGCGCGCCGTCAAACCGCTCGTATTCCTTCTGGACGCGGGCCAAACGGGTCAGCAGCGGAATCAGGTCGGCTTCGTCCTGAATGTCCAGACCGGACTGTTCACCGGCAATCTGATAAAAGATACTCTGCGGTACGGTCATCTCAATGCGGACGGCGCCGGAGCCGAGGTCCATATCCCGTATGCCGGAATCGGTGACATATTCCGTCTGCGCCAGAGCGGCGCAGCAGTGTTCCATATCACGCATTTTCCCGATCTTTGCGGCTTGGGTACGGATGCCGCCGTAGATGGCTTCTTTGACCCGATGGCCGGCGGGCAGCGTGTTGATCCACGACGGAAGAATGATGCCGACCTCACGGACCGGGAACTCATACAGTACGGACTGGAGGACGGAGGCCATGTCGGACGGCGACATGGTCAGACAGTTGATCGCGCGGGCGGTCACATCGAAGCGCTCCGAGAGGGAGCGGCACAGCTCCTGCGCGGCTTCCCCCTGCGGATACGCGGAGTTGACCAGCACGAGAAACGGCTTGTTCAGACTGTTCAGCTCCTGGATCACGCGTTCTTCCGCGTCGACATATTCCTCGCGCGGAATGTCGGTGAAGCTGCCGTCGGTGGTGATGACCAGCCCGATGGTGGAATGATCGGTGATTACTTTGCGGGTGCCGAGCTCGGCCGCCTGCGCCATGGGCATGGGATCGCTGCTCCACGGGGTGGATACCATGCGCGGGATGTCGTCTTCCATGTGTCCCAGCGCGCCGTCCACCAGATAGCCGACGCAGTCCACCAGACGCACCCGGCAGGACGCACCGCCGGGCAGTGCGATTTCCGCGGCCTCCTCCGGCACAAATTTCGGCTCGGCGGTCATAATGGTCCGGCCGGAGCCGGACTGTGGGAGTTCGTCCTTGGCGCGCTCCCGACGGTAGATGTTGTCGATGTTGGGCAGAACCAGCGTCTCCATAAACCGTTTGATAAACGTGGATTTTCCGGTGCGGACGGGTCCGACTACGCCGATGTAGATGGTGCCGCCGGTGCGGCGGCTGATGTCTTCATACAGTTCCTGATGTTCCATTCGTTACCTCCAAAGCGGATTGTGATATAGCTTCCTTGGAAGGACCGCTTACCGCACGGGAATCAACAGCATTTGGGAGGAGGAACAGCAGTCCTCATTTCCCAGACGGTTGGCCTGACGGATGGCATCCACCGTCGTGTGATAGTGTTTGGCGATGTCCCACAGGCGTTCTTCCTTGTCCACGTAGCGCAGGATGACCGAAACCGGAATGCGTTCCGGTACTGCGGTCGTGTCCAGCTCCAAACGGGTGATGTCACTGATGCGAAGCGGTTCCTCACACAGAAGGGAGCAGCGCGCGCTGAGCGACAGTACGACGGAGTTTTCCCCGCTGACGGTGGCAGAGGCCCGGCAGATCGTGCCGGTCACTTGTACCGGACCGGTACCGTCCGGCAGATGCAGCGGCATATGAACCGCGCGGGAAATGGAATAGTACTCTCCGTCGTCCGAACGGTACAGGATGGTAGCCATCATGCGCAGCACGGTGCGGGATTCCTCCTGAAGGATGGTGTCCGGCGAGGCGCAGGCATGGACGACGGAGACGACCTTCATCCCGACCGGTATGGTCTCGGAGGCCTCGCATCCGAACTCGTTGAGCGGGTGGCATCCGGGGATTTCCACCGCCTGCATTTCGGCCTGCACCGGATATTGCAGGTGATAGACGTCGGCGATGGACTGCAGCGTGTGTGTGGAGAAGGCGGTCAGCAGAACGTTGATGCCCATGCCGACCGAAACCTGTCCCTCGTCCTGCAGCTCGGTGTCCAGATGGCGGAGGGAAAAGCGGACACTGACCGGGTGATTGTCATTGAAATCTGGCACATCAAAAATCTGGGTGAAAGACATGGAAGTGTTCAGCGGCTCGATGGCCTGTTCCGGTGTCAGTCCCAGAAAATGCAGCAGACATTCTCCCTTGAGGACGGCTTTTCCATTCAAGATGCGGCATTCGGTCATGCGGAGATCACACGCCGGGGCAAACAGCTCGGCAAACCGTCCTGCTTCCGGCAGATCAAGGTCGTCCATCATGGTAAATTCGCGGCGCTGTACGGCGGCAGGCACCGTAATGGTATGCGAGGTGGTCAGAAGCTCCAGATGATTGTCCGAGTCGGCGATTCCGTCCGTCAGAGACAGCTCCTCCTGCGCAAAAACACAGCAGTGGATGGATAAAATAGCGCTGACGGACAGTTTGCGCGAGTTCATGACGTGGGCGCTGGCGTTGACCACTTGGCAGGTGACAAAAATCTGGCTGTCTTCGGTAATTCCCGGCCCTTCCTCAATGTGGGCGAAGCTGATGGGGACAGTCAGGCGGCGAAGCCCGCCATCCTCCGGAACATATAGGACGGTAATCGGGATGGAACCGGAAACCAGTACGCGGCCGGACTGAGGAGCGTCGTCTTTGAGCTGCACGGCACCGTACGCGGCGGATACCCGCAGGATGTCCGGAAATGTGTCCGGAACGATGGCATCGGCCGACTCCTCATAGGTGTGCAGGCAGTCCAGCAGCGGCCTGCTCCATTGTAACGTGGTTTTGGTGAGTTCCATGAAATCCTCCTTGTGGTATATATGTTGAGAAATGGAATATTGTTAGGTGGATAGCACCATGCTGTTTGGGAAAGGACAGCGTTTGTACATCCGTATGGAGAATGATCGAAAGATATTCCCAAAATGATTGATGAATTGCGTCGGGTATGTTACAATAGAGCCGGTGAGTGAGGAGATTACATTATGCAACAAAAAGCAGTTATTTTTGATTTCAATGGAACCATGCTGTTTGACACGTTATTTCAGTTGAAGGCGTGGAACCGGGTGCTGGAGAGCTGTAAGCGGCCTCCAGTGAGCGAAGAAGTGTATCGGAACGTCCTGTGCGGACGCAACAGCCGGGAAACCGTGGAGTATCTCTGGGGCGGCGGGCTGTCGGAGTACCGAATACGCACGTATTGCAATGAGAAAAAGCGCATTTATCAGGAGCTGTGTATCAGCGATACCGAGCATTTTCAGTTGGTGCCGGGATTGAAGCGGTATCTGGATCAGCTGAAAGAGCTGGGTGTACCGTTTACGATTGCGACGTCCTCCAGTCCGTACAGCGTGGATTTTTACTACCGAAACCTACATCTGGATCGCTGGTTTGACCGGGACGCCATAGTCTGCAATGATCGGATTAAAAACGGAAAGCCGGCTCCGGACCTGTTTCTGGCTGCGGCCGAGGTGCTGCACATGCCGCCGGAAGACTGTCTGGTCTTCGAGGATGCAAACGCCGGCGTGCTGGCTGCCAACAACGCAGGAATCGGTTCGGTGATTGTGATTGATCCGGAATGCCAGTTCTGCCCGGAGGAGAATCTGAAGTTTGACGCAGTGTACCCGGATTTCCGCGCCGTGTTTGTGGAGAATACCGTGGTCGCGCCGGAGACAGAAAAAACAGAGTAAATATAGAAAAAGACGCACAGAGATGCGTCTTTTTGAGCGGGAGGGACGACAGAGTACCCTCTTTTTTGTTATGTATCCTTATCGAATGATGGCTGACATCAGGCGACTGAGATGATACAAGATAATAAAAGTTAAAAAAATCAGGCTCTGAAGCACGTCAATGCGCTTTCAAGCCTGATTTTTGTTTTGGAGCAGGTAACGGGAATCGAACCCGCCTGTTCAGCTTGGGAAGCTGACATTCTACCAATGAATTATACCTGCTTATGGAATGAATCAATGATAACACATTTTTTTAGGCGGTGCAAGAGCGAAACAGGAGGAATTTTGACAAATGTGCGCATTCGCTGTTGCAATTCAAATCGTTGTATTTTATAATACATAGAAAGAAAAACTGATCAAAAACAAGAAGGATGATGAAAATGAGAGAAAAGAAAGAAGACCGTCGGATTCGCCGGACGAAGCGCCTGCTGCGTCAGGCGTTGGCAGAGCTGATGAACGAGAAGGAGTTTAAGTCAATCACGGTCAAAGAGATTGCGGAGCGGGCTGATCTGAACCGGGGGACGTTTTATTTTCATTATACCGATACGTATGACCTGAAGGATAAAGTGGAGGACGAACTGGTCGAGACGTTTGCGCAGCATTTGGACGCCTATGAGCCGACGGAAGACAATCATTCTGTCCATGGCATAGCCGATGCTATTTTGAGTTGCATTGAAGAAGATAAGTTCATCGTCAAGACCTTGTTCCACGATGATTCCGGCGAGAGCCTGCGCACGAAGTTTATGTATGTGCTGGAGCACACGATTTCTCGGATACAGACCACGTACGTTCAAAATGAAACCGAGCAGGAGCAGCGGTATATCTGCCGTTTTCTGGCCAACGGAGCGATTGGTGTTGTCTCCATGTGGCTGGAAGACGACAACCAGATGACGCGCAAGCAGCTGACCAATATCCTGGACGATCTGATTGGGCGTGTCTTCCCGGTAACCGAATGAACCGCAAAAACAGGTAAGATTTGCTGTAAAACAGGGAAAAGCAACCGCTGGTTGACACATTGCAAGCTTGAATTGGTGGAACGGCAACGGCTGGAGATGATATGATCAGAGCAGATCAAGCAGGAGGTGTCTGGAATGAAAATAACAGAAACCATTCCGCTGCTGCGGAAGAAATGGGGTTTTTCACAGGAAGAGCTGGCGGGGAAAATCGGCGTGTCCCGGCAGGCCGTATCCAAGTGGGAGAGCGGACAGAGCGTGCCTGACCTGGAAAAGATTGTCCAGCTCAGCGAACTGTTTGGTGTGACGACAGATTACTTAATCAAAGGGATTACGCCGCCGGATTCCAACCATAATACAGGGAACCTAAGGGCGGTGTCGATTGCGGCGACCGCGATCAACGTTGTCGGATTTCTGGCGACGGAGCTGCTGTGGTATGAGTGGCAGAACGGGCTGTCTCTTTTGATCGGCATCGCGCTGATGATCGCGGGCTGCACGGTGTTCGGCGTTGGCATGTGCGTTTGCAAGGGGGAGGAGAAGCGCCGGGAGCTATATCGATTTGTGCGGATCAATGTCTGGATTGTGAGCTTTGTGCCGTTGGCGCTGTGTTATAATTGGTTGTTCTGGGCATGGGCGGTGCCGCATCCGATGCTTTTGAATGGAGCACCATCGGAGTTCTTGGGCTTCTGGGTGTTGTATCTCGGTGTCGGCGCTGCGGTCATGGCCGGGATGAGCAGTGTGGAAAAACAGAGAACATAAGTAATGCTCCCGCTGGGAAGAAATTTCCCGGACGGGAGCTTTTTTTACTGTACGATGTGATCTACGGCATTGGCGGCATCGTGGGCAATCGAGCTGACGGTGTTGGCGGCGGTGTGTGCGGTGTGGGACATGGTCTGTCCCATCTGGGTTCCGGGCATTTTGCGCTTCATGACACAGGCGGTTGCGAACGCACCGGTCAGACCGGCGACGATTCCGGCAGTAAATGCAGACGTTTTCATTTGCTCCATCTCCTTTCGAGTTCTCCCGTAGTTTGTCCGCGAAGCAGGAAGTTTATTTGCGAAAGATTTGGAAATTGAGTGGAAATTGTCGGCAGAAAATACGAACCGGATGGAATTTGTTTGTGCAGAACAACCGATGGACTGTGCAGAATGACGAAAAGATTTTGTTGTTTGTGCGTTTACAAAAAAAGCGGTGTAGTATATAATAAAACATAAATAAAATGCACCTTTAAGCAGGGCCCGTGAGTCCGGCAAGGCGACAGGAATGAATCAAAGGGGTATGGGGTATACTATGCCCGTTGGCGGCTTTCCGGCCTGAAGTGGGTGCGGAGAAGCCGTTTTTTTGTGTGCAGAAGGTGGTGTGCCCGTGAAACAGATCAAAAAAGCAGAAATTATGGATGAGGGAGCAATGCGACGCGCCGTCAGCCGGATTTCGTATGAGATCGTGGAGAAAAACCGCGGCGGAGCCGATCTGGTGCTTGCGGGCGTGTGCACCCGCGGCGAACATCTTGCCGTGCGGATGGCGGACAAAATCGCGGATGTCGAAGGTGTGCGGCCGCAGACGATTGCGCTGAATGTGACTGCGTTTCGCGACGACAACCCGGAGCGCTGCGGGGAACGCACACAACCGGCAGCGATTGCGGACATCCAGTCCAAGACGGTGGTCATCGTGGACGATGTGCTGTGCACAGGGCGTACGGCGCGGGCGGCGATGGAGGCGGTGCTGTGCATGGGCCGCGCCCGCCGGATTCAGCTGGCGGTGCTGGTAGACCGCGGACATCGGGAACTGCCCATTCGTCCGGACTATATTGGAAAAAATGTGCCCACCTCACAAGAAGAAACCGTACGCGTTCAGCTGCGTGAGGTGGACGGCCGCGATGCGGTCGTGATTCTGGGACAGAAATAAATCGACAAATCGACGGAAGCAGGAGGAAATGCTATGTCTGTGAATGCGCTTGTCAAAGCAATTCGTGAGAAGAACAACCCGACCGTAGCCGGTCTGGATGCGCGTCTGGAATATATTCCGGCGTATATCGTGGATCGAAACATTGCAGAATACGGAAAAACGCTCAAAGCTGCGGCGGCGAGCATGCTGGAGTTCAACAAGGGTCTGATTGATGCGCTGTGCGACGTTGTCCCGGCGATCAAGCCGCAGGCGGCATACTACGAGCTGCTCGGCCCGGACGGCGCACAGGTGCTGCAGGATACGGTGGCGTATGCGCACGAGAAGGGAATGTATGTCATTGCGGACATCAAGCGCAACGACATCGGCGCGACGGCGACCGCATACGCACAGGCTTATCTGGGCGAGAGCGAGGTCGGCGGACTGAGCCTGCCGGTGTACAACTGCGATTCGTGCACGGTCAATGCCTATCTCGGTTCGGACGGCATCAACCCGTTCCTGACCGAATGCAAGAACCGCGACCGCGGCATTTACGTGCTGGTCAAGACCTCCAACAAGTCCTCCGGCGAATTCCAGAACCGTGAGCTGGACGGCAAGCCGCTGTATGTCCGCGTGGCAGAGAAGGTTGCCGAGTGGGGCGAAGAGCTGATGACCGAGTGCGGCTACAGCCAGGTCGGCGCGGTTGTCGGCGCCACCTATCCGGAGGAGCAGAAGATCGTCCGCGAGATCATCCCGCACAGCTATTTCCTGGTACCGGGATACGGTGCGCAGGGCGCGACCGCCAAGGACATTGCCAATGCGTTTAATGACGACGGTCTGGGCGCGATTGTCAATTCGTCCCGCGGCATCATGTGCGCATGGAAGAAGTGCGACCTGGATTACCAGGAGGCGGCCCGTCAGGAAGCCATCCGCATGCGCGACGACATTGTCTCGGCGATTCGATAACAAGAAACCATTATATTTTTATAGATATAGAATCCACCCCGCGTCTGCGGGATACTGAAATGAAGGAGTGTCTGGAACATTGAAGAAAGCATATCTCCTGCTGGCGGACGGCACGCTGTTTGAAGGCGTAAGCGTCGGCGCAGAAGGCGCAAGCATTGCTGAAATTGTATTCAATACCGGCATGGCGGGCTATCAGGAAGTCCTGACCGACCCGTCGTACTACGGTCAGACGGTCTGCATGACCTATCCGCTGATCGGCAACTATGGACTGAACCCGGAGGACTTTGAGTCTCGCAAGTGCTGGGTCAGCGGCTTCATCATGCGTGAAGCCTGTGCGTATCCGTCCAACTGGCGGCAGGATCGTTCGATTGATGCCTACCTCAAGGCGGAGGGCGTTGTCGGCCTGGCTGGCATTGATACCCGCCGTCTGACCCGCATCCTGCGCGGCATCGGCGTTATGAACGGCATTCTGTACTCGGAGGGTTACGAGCCGGACGAGGAAATGATTCAGAAGATGAAGGAGTATAAGGTGACCGACGCGGTCAAGTCTGTGACCATCGACGAGACGGTTGTCTATCCGGCTGAGGGCGAACAGAAGCACCGCGTTGCCCTGTTTGACTTCGGTGTCAAGCGCAACATTCAGCGCGAGCTGTGCAAGCGCGGCTGCGAAGTTACCATGCTTCCGGCACTCACCGACCCGCAGGTTGTTCTGGACGGCGGGTTTGACGGCATTATGCTGTCCAACGGACCGGGTGATCCGGCGGAGAACGTTGAGATCATTGAAAATCTCAAACAGCTGATCTCCTCCGGCATGCCGATTTTCGGTATTTGCCTGGGCCATCAGCTGATGAGTCTGGCGATCGGTGCGCAGACCCGCAAGATGAAGTTCGGACACCGCGGCGTCAACCATCCGGTCAAGGATCTGGCGCATGACCGCACCTACATCACCAGCCAGAACCATGGCTATGCGGTAATCGGTGACAGCATTGACCCGAGCATTGCGCGTGTCAGCCACATCAACATCAACGACAATTCGTGCGAGGGTGTGGAGCATATCAACGCACCGATTTTTACCGTTCAGTATCACCCGGAGGTGCATCCGGGTCCGCAGGACACCAGCTATCTGTTCGATCAGTTCATTGACCTGATGGACAAGAAGGGAGGAGCACAGTAATGCCGCTTCGCAAGGATATACACAAGATTATGGTGCTTGGCTCCGGCCCGATTGTTATCGGTCAGGCGGCGGAGTTTGACTACGCCGGCACACAGGCCTGCCGCGCGCTGCGCGAGGAGGGACTGGAGGTTGTTCTGGTCAACTCCAATCCGGCGACCATCATGACGGACAAGGCAATGGCGGATAAGGTTTACATCGAGCCGATGACCATTCCGTGCGTCAAAGAGATCATCAAGAAAGAGCGTCCGGACTCCATCTTGCCGACACTGGGCGGTCAGACCGGACTGAACATCGCGATGGAGCTGGTCGCCGAGGGCTTTTTGGATGAGTACGGCGTCAAGCTGCTGGGTGCAAATCCGACGA
>JBJEZE010000048.1:0-3631 GCA_051887235.1 Butyricicoccus sp. | reverse complement strand
AGATCAACGATGAGAATATGGAGCAGCTGGCCAGGCTTGCAATCCATCCCTTGCGTATTGCGTTTGATGACATCAAACTGAAGGATGTTTACTGCAAGGCCGTTCGTACTGCACAACGCCATGGAATCAAGGAGATTTCTAACTATATTCTGTTCAATTACAAAGATGAACCCAAAGATCTCTATGAACGATTGAAGGTAAATATCGAGTTGAACGAGGAACTGGGCATCCAGATTTTCTCTTTCCCGATGAAATACTCACCTATTAGCGAAACCGACCGCACCTACATTGGCACAAACTGGTGTAAGAAATCCGTTCGTGCGATTTCTGCAATTTTGCAAGTAACAAAGGGTGTTGTGGCAGCAGGCTCAAGTTTCTTCTATAAGGCGTTCGGCAACAATTTGGAAGAATATTATGAATTGCTGGCCATGCCTCGAGAGCTGATTATGTTCCGTTCTCATTTTGAGGAAAATGGAACAACAGCAAAATGGCAGACTCTTTATCGCAAATTAAATGATGAGCAGAAAAAACGTCTTATGGACTTAGTATCGCTCAATGTATCTGAATTAAGAAAAGCGGTTTGGCCAGATGACCTTAAAGATATTCTTGAATTTTATTTGATGAAATATTCTGGCAAGAAAGAGTATTCAAACGAGAAATATATTCAGGTGTCATTGATGGATGACAGTGATGTTGTCATAGAGGATTAATGGTGCACATAAGTAATTGGCAATATTAAGAAGACTTCGTCTCAATTTGGGACGAAGTTCTTTTTCTGAAGCGATTGAAAAGTCGTGCACCAATATCACAGATATTGTTCGAAGAAATGTAAGCGTCAAATAATCCCTCGTGAGAGTTGTCGCCATCTATCGCGATATAGCGCGATATCTCGATATCTACAAGAAAGACTCAGAAGCATCCGTTCAAACGGAACTTCTGAGTCTGTTTTGTATAAAGCTGTTATCGGCAAAGCTTCTGAGCCTGCGGATTCCATGGTGCCAACATATCCAGGAAGTCACAGGAATACCGCCTGCCGGTGCGAGGCATCTGCTCCAGCAGGTATTTCAGATATTTGTACGGATCCAGTCCGTTGGCTTTCGCCGTTTCCACAATGCTGTAGACCGCAGCGCTGGCGGCTGCTCCGTTCGGCGTATTGCAGAACAGCCAGTTCTTCCGGCCCATTACAAACGGGCGGATAGCGTTTTCATCCGGATTGTTGGAGATCGGGATCCGTCCATCCAGCAGGAAACTGCCGAGAATCTGTTTCTGGCCGGTGGCATAGCCTACTGCCTTGCTCAGCGGTGAATTTCTCAGGGCGTCTACGCCGCTGCACCATGTCCAGAATTCTTCCAGCACGGGTCGGCTTCGTTTTTCGCGTTCTGTCTGCCGCTCTGCTGGAGAAAGGCCTGCAAATTCGCGTTCCAGCATGAAAAGCTTTTCGCAAAATTCAAAGCCTTCCTTCGCTTTGCTGCCCTTCGCCTGTTCTCCGTTCGGATCGCTGCCGGGAATTGCTTCGAGAAATTTCCTGCGCACATGCGCCCAGCAGCCGCAGCGGATTCCGTTTATCACCTTGTTGTATCCGGCGTAGCCGTCCGTGACAAAGAAGCCCTTGTAGCCTTCAAGGAATTTCTTTGCATAGTCCCCGGAGCGTCCCGGCTGGTAGTCGAACAAAACGATCTGCTTCTCTTCGTGTTCGCCGCTCCGGTAGGCCCACATGTAGGATTCGCTGATCGTCGTCTTTCCCGGCTCCTTCAGCACCTGTACTGTGGTTTCGTCGCAGTGAATGACGCTGCTCTTCAGCAGTTCCGTTTTCATATGCTTCCACAGTGAAGAAAAGTAGTCTCTGTGAATCGCCAGCACCCAGTTCGCCAGCGTTGCGCGGTTCATTTTAAGGCCCGCCCTTTCCCAGTCCTGCACCTGTCGGTGCAGCGGAATAGCCATGACATATTTGTCGTACAGCACCTGTGCCACGGTGCTGGCGCTGGCTATGCTGTGCTTCAGCACGGGATATCGGTGTTCCTCCGGAATCTCCGCTTTTACGAGGATCATTCCCGGCTTGCTTTCGCATTTGGCACAGACGCCTATGTCGGCACGTTCACAGCCTTCACACTCCGGCATACCGTCTTCACAGCCGCGGCAGGCGTAGGTCGCGCGGTAATACTCGTGGACTTTTATCTGCGCAGGGATGTATTCACATTCCTTCCGGACGTATTCCCTGCCGATTTTCTCAAGGGCATGACCACAGCGGCGGCAGACCTGCTCTTCCTCCGGAAGCTCGTATTCATGAATCTCCACAGGCAGTCCGTCCAGCAGTTCCTCACGGCTGCGCTTCCTGGATCGCTTGTACGATTTCACTTCCACCGTGCTTTCCGGGAGTGCTGTCGGATCTTTTGCTTTGGCGTCCGCTGCATCTTCTGCTTCGTTGAAGATGCTCAGCTGCTCACAGTCCGCCGGGAGAACAGTCTGTGGCTTCTGTTTTTCGCTCTTGCTCCCGAAATGTGCCTTCTGCAGATTACGGTACATGGCGCTCATATTCTCCAGACGATTCTCCAGATACGTTATGTACTCCTTCGCTTCGGGCGACAGCGTTCTTTCGTCCGGACGTTCCATGACACCGCCTCCTGCGTCTTTTTCTTCCAACTCCATTATATCACAATCCGGCAGACAGAACAAATGACCGGCGCGCAGCGGCGCCGGCCAAAATTCGAAAAGTATTAAATCTCTGTGTCACACCAGATCTTTGGCACTGACATTTTTGTGCGCTTTGGGCTGAACGATGCTCAGTCCTTCCATGAGCCAGCGATACTGCTGCGAGGTAAGCTGCTGTACTTCTTCACGGGTACGCGGCCATTGATAACGACCGTTTTCCAGACGCTTGTACAGCAGCACAAATCCGTCTCCGTCCCAGTACAATGCCTTGAACCGGTCGCTCCTTTTGCCGCAGAACAGAAAGACTGCCTGCTGTCTGGGATCCAGACGGAACTGCTGCTGCACCTGCGCTGCCAGTCCGTTGATTCCGCGGCGCATATCTGTGTATCCGCAGGCGATATATACCGCGCCGATCTGACTCAGATCCAGCGTCTTCATCTCAGCAGCTCCAGAACCTGACGCAGCAGCGTTACGTCCGCTCCATTCCGGATTTCTATGCTCCATTCGCCTTTGCGCAGAATGATCTGCGCAGCTTCAACAGTGTCCGCTGGTTGTGCTTCACGGTATGGAACCGGTTCGAAGTTTACCGGAACCAACTGCCTTTCTTCCGTCTGGATCATCTGCGGTCCTATGCTTTTCACGGGCAGTTTTCTGCTTTCCTGTTCCCATACCAACCTCTGCCGACGATAATATGTCGCAACTGGCATGCCGCGCTCTCTGCACCATGCTGCTACCGTCTGACCGCTATTCCGGCAGTCATGTACCATTTCCCGCCACTGCTGCAGCACCGCTTCCCGTTTTGCATCCTGTAGTTTCATCCCATCCGCCCTCTCATGAGAGTTATCGCTATCTCTCGCTATATCGCGCGATTCTATTATCTCATGGGAATTTTCGGCGCGGGGAGACGGGGGATTATTTGACGCTTACAGTCATTCCACATAAAAGGACTGAAACTTTGATACAAGGTTTCAGTCCTTTCCTT
>JBJEZE010000047.1:0-3638 GCA_051887235.1 Butyricicoccus sp. | reverse complement strand
CACATCCGATAGGAGGGATTCTTATTTCCAATCTGGAAACGATCATTGCACAGAAAACCCAGAGCGATGAACAGTGGCGGATGCAGCGCGATGCGGAACGTGAGAACGCAAACGCCATGCAGGACGCCGGCATTGTGCAGATCACAACAGACCCGGAGCAGTATCTCCGGTATCTGAATTGTCAGGCAGACAATTCGAGCTACAGCGCCGGAAACGTGGCGCTGGTCATGGTGCAGGATGCGTCGGCCACCATCTTTGGCACCAAAGAACGGTGGAAAAGCCTGAGCCGAAGCGTTCTTTCGTCGGAAGAACGAAACGGCGCAAAAATCTTTACCCGGTCTACCTTTGGCAAGGGCTATGTGCTGACAGACGTATTTGATATTCGTCAGACCAGCGGACGCGACCTGAAGCACACCATGCTTCAACCGGATTCCAAGGAAATGGCCGCCGCACTCTCTGCGCTCATCAATTATTCCGTGGTCCCCATTGTCACGGAGTCAACGCTTCCGCTGCCTGCGCTCTATGACCCCGACCAAATGAGGCTGGCAATCAACCCGAACTATGCAGATCAGGAAGCATTTGCAGGGATTGCCGTTGAGATCACCCATGCGCGGTTCCACGGGAAGGGATATAACGCCAATTACAGCCGCGGGGACTATGAACTGGACGCGCAAAGCGTGGGCTACATGATTTGCAGACGCTTTGGAATTCCGGCAGAAGCGCCGGATACGTCCAATCTCACTGCCCTCTATGAAGGCTATGAGCCGCAGGACCGGCGGCAGGCTCTCCATGAGATGCAGAACATGGCACAGAAAATCGGCGGTAGTATCGAACGGGCCATTACACCGCAAACAAGGCTGCGCGGCAATCCAGGCAGGTCCAGATGAACGGTTTGTTCCCCTTGCGGGATGGTACTCCGATGACCGTCCGCAGTCAAGGCCGGACGATTGCTGGCGCAATCGTCCGCGAGCCGACCAGTTTGCGAACTGGTCGGGCCTTGACAGCGGCCAGCCATCGGAAGTGTGGCAGACAAGGGGAGCAAACCGGAGAAGTCCGCTGGCGCGGACTTCCCGATGCTGGGAAGTGCGGCGCAAGCCGGGAATTGCGTCTCACCATGAGACGTATTTGCTGCGTGTGCTTGCATATCTGCAAGAGTATGATATAATACTATCAGAACCATGATAGGAGGACTGATGATGAATCTGAAACCATCCACCGCGCTGCGTAACGAATATCAGCAGATTTCAATGCTCGCAAAAGCATCCGGCGAACCGGTCATTATCACCAACAAGGGCGAAGCCGATCTGGTCGTGATGAGCGTGGAAGCCTATGAGGAACGCGAAAAGATACTGGAGCATCGGGCAAGCGTTCTGGAGGCGGAGTTTTCCAGATTAGCCGGTGCGCCTACGTTCAGTGTAGACGAGGTTCGCTCCCGTCTGGCGGAGAAATATGCACATGGCAAAGTATCGGGTTGAATTGCTGCTTGCCGCATGGCAGGATATTGACAAAATTTCGGACATTTATCTGCGGCTGGTCGGTCCGGCGGCTGCCCAGCGCATCACAGATCAAATCCTTGACACGCTGGAGCGGCTGGGCGATTTTCCCTATATGGGCGCCCAGCATCCGGACTTGGAACTGGCCAAACGGGAGTTCCGCAAGGTGATCTGCGGCGATTATGTCTGCGTTTACAAAGTGATAGAGGAAACGGTATTTGTCTATCGCATTGTCAACGGAAAGACGGATTATCCGAAACTTCTGAGATAGCGAAAAGAGAGAATGTGTTCTGTACGCTTACAGGTCACATTCTCTTTTTGCTTCTTGTATTGCGTCTCACCGTGAGATTTATTTCATTTGAAATGGAGGTATTCACAACATGAAAAAGCTGATTTATTTCATTGTTCCGGCAATTCTGCTGGCCGCAGCCGGATTTCTGCTTGCTTGCAAGCGCCATGCCAGCCGTACCGGTTTGGCGTGCATCCATCCATCTGACCTGTGATCCACAAAAAGAAATCCTTTCGCAGCGCCGCCCCGGTGTGGGCGGCGTTTGCTGTCCCTGTGCTATGGCTGGCCGTGTTAATGGCGGGCTGCTATGAACCCGGTATGACGGTTTTCGTGCTGATGGACGGCTTTTCTGCCGCCATCCAGAGGCCGTTTTCCCTGCGCTGGACGCCGTATACGCCAAAATTCATCGGTATCTTTTTGCTGCTCTACGGCTGCGCAATTCTGTTCTATTACACAGGTCAGAAGAATACCCGCCCCGGTGAGGAACACGGCTCCGCGTCGTGGGGCAGCGTCCGGGATCTGGACAAGAAATACCGCGACAAGGACGAAAGCCAGAACGTCATTCTGACGCAGCATTTACAGATGAGCATGAACGGCAAGCTGCACAGGAGAAATCTCCTGCAAATCATCGTGGGCGGCTCCGGCAGCGGCAAGACGCGGTTTCTGGCAAAGCCCAATCTGATGCTTGCCAATGCCAGCTTCATCGTGACCGACCCAAAGGGCGAAATGCTCCGGGCTGGCGGAAATCTGTTTTTGCAGGAGGGCTATGTGCTGCGGGTATTTGACTTGATCGACCCGGCGAAATCCGACTGCTACAATCCCTTCCACTATATCCGCAGGGATTCGGACGTGTTCAAGCTCATTGACAACTTCATCAAAAACACCACGCCAAAGGGCGCGAAAGCAAACGATCCGTTTTGGGAGAAATCGGAGACGGCTCTGGACTCTGCGCTGATGCTGTATCTGCTGCATGAAGCGCCGCCGGAGGATCAGAACATGGAGACCATTCTGTATATGATCGAGAACGGCGGGGCCAAAGAGGAAGATGACGACTACCAATCTCCGTTGGATTTGCTGTTTGAGGCGCTGGAGGAAGAACAGCCGGATCACATTGCCGTGCGCCAATACCATATTTTCAAGCAGGCCGCCGGAAAAACCGCCAAAAGCATATTGGTGAGCGCCGCCGTCCGTTTGGCGTCGTTCACGCTGCCGGAAATTCAGCGTATCACAAGCAGCGACGACATGGAGCTGGGAAAGCTCGGCGAGCGCAAGCAGGCCATCTTCTGCATCATCCCGGACAGCAATGACGCATCGCTCAATTTCCTCGTCGGCATGCTCTATACGCAAGCCTTTCAGGAACTGTATTATCAGGCGGACAAGGTGCATCACGGCGCGCTGCCCTTCCCGGTCCGGCTGATGTTCGATGAATTTGCCAACGTGGCCTTGCCCGACGGCTACGCCCGTCTGCAGGCAACTATGCGCTCCAGAAATATCATGTCAACGATCATCCTGCAAAACATCAGCCAGCTCAAGGCGCTGTTTAAGGATGACTGGGAAGGCATCATCGGCAATGCGGACAGCTTTGTATATCTCGGTGGCAACGAGCAGAGTACGCACAAGTACATCTCGGAACTGCTGGGGAAGGAGACCATCAACACGAAAACGTCCAGCCAGAGCAAGGGGCGCAACGGCTCCTTCAGCCAGAATTACCAGCAGACCGGCCGCGAGCTGATGACGCCGGACGAGGTGCGCCGTCTGGACAACAAGGATGCTATTGTGCTGATTCGCGGCGAGAAGCCGGTCATCGATGAAAAATACGACCTTTTGAAGCATCCGAACATCCGTTTTACCGAGGA
>JBJEZE010000046.1:0-3641 GCA_051887235.1 Butyricicoccus sp. | reverse complement strand
CTGGACGAATGCAGAAAAATATGCTACGATAGAGCCGGAAGAGGAGGGAATCTGCGATGAAAACCATGCGATTGAGACGTCTGATGGCGGCATGGATTGTGGCGCTGACTCTGCTGATGACGCCGGCATTTGCGGTCGAGCAGGAACAGGCAGACACGACAGCCGATACACAGACCGAACAGCTGACAGAGGAGCAGGAGGCGGCCGCCGCAGAGCTGGAAGAGGTCGATCCGTTTTCCGACCCGCGCGTGTGGGCGGTGCTGGTGGTGATGTTCGGCCTGGCAGACGTCGTCTACATGAAGCAAAAGAAAAAGAAGGAACACCGATGAGCGAAGACGCCTGGCGGTTGGAGCCAACCCGACCGCCGGGCGTTTCTTTTGTAAAGAAAATGAGAACAAAGGGAGCAGGCTCTTGACGGGGATAACAGGAGAGGGTATAATTGCTAACAGTAAAAGCTAACGGGGTTAGGTGAAACAAAATGAATTATCGGGAGATCGCGATGGAACTGTTTCAGCTGCGGTCCAGCCTGCCGCATCGGCAGATGCGGACGGAACGGCGGAGGATGGACATCTTCCAGGGAGAGCTGTTTGTGCTGAATTATCTGTTTGAGCACGAAAGCTGGTCGTATCCGAAAGAGCTGAGCAGGAATCTGGTGATGAGTACCGCGCGCGTTGCGGCGATTTTGAGAACGCTGCAAAAGAATGGGCTGCTGACCAGAACGACGGACCCGAAGGACAACCGACAGATTATTGTACGGCTGACGGAAGAGGGCCGGAGACGGATTGAGGAGCGCCGGGAGAACGCACTGGACTATATGGTTCGGATGCTGGAGTATCTGGGGCCGGAGGACGCGCAGGCATATCTGCGCATTCAGAAAAAGCTGATGCAGATGTCGTGCGGAAAGGGCTGAACGCAGGGGCTGTCAGAAGACAGCTCCATGTTTCAAGGCAAATTGCTAACCGGGTTAGGAAAATGATACGGCCAAAAAGCTAATACTGTTAGAAAAAAATAGAGCGTAGGAGCGTGACGACAATGGATAACGGTACGTTGGGAAAGATACTCAGACAACTGAGGCTGGAAAACGGGTATTCGGAAGAGGAGATTGCGCAGTATTTTGGCGGCGATGCGGAGATGGTTTTGCGCTGGGAACAGGATGTGTGCGAACCGACGGCATCGCAGTGCGTGATACTGAGTGAGCTGTATGGAACGACGGCGGACAGCATGCTGGGAGGGATTCCGGTAGAGCACAGCATGCCGGAGGACATGCAGCAGCGATACAGACAAATTCAGTGGGCCAATCGCCTGGCAGGGAGGAAAGCAGGATGAAACAGAATACAAGCAATGCCGTTCAGGAGGCATACCAGATGTTTTTTGACACGAAGGCGGGACTGATCCCGGGGACGCTGCGGCTGGAGCAGGACGGGCAGGAGACCGGCGGCGAGATGGAGATTTTCGGAAACACCTTGGAACTGGTCAACGTGACGATGAACGGAAGCAGGAGAGAGTTCCGGGGCACGATTGCGCTGGAGGACGAGAAGCTGACGTTTCGGGCGGAAGGCGAAGTGGAAGACGGGATTCTGGAGATGGACGTGAAGACGGAGGCCAAGGACATGCGGCTGACCGGATTCCTGAAGGCGAGCTGACGCGCCGACGGGGCGGATGTTGACAGAATACAAAGGTTTTTGTACTTCCGGCGGAGAAATATGGTATAATCATTGCGTTCACAGTCAATCATATAGGAGCCTGCCGGAAACGGAGATCCCCTGCCGGCAGGCCCTCGCACGGGAAGGGAGCGCACATGCTGTTTCAGCCGATGCCGCCAGAATGGGAGAGGGCGGAGCATTTTGAATACTATCAGACGGTTGTCCGCACGCGGTATAATCTGAACGCGGAGGTGGACATCACGGAAACCTGGAACAAACGCAAAACGCTGGGGCTGAAATTTTATCCGGTGTTCCTCTGGATGGTCATGAACACGGTCAACCGCTGGAAGGAGATGCGGATGACCACGGATGCGGACGGCGCGCCGGGCTACTGGACGTACTGCAGCCCGGTCTATCCGGTGTTCCACGAGGACGACCACACCTTTTCGGATTTGTGGACTGAGTGGAAACCGGATTTTGCGGCGTTTTATCGCGATGTCGTGCACGACATGCAGACCTATGGGGACGTGCACGGCGTGAAGGGAAAGGACAACCAGCCGATCAATTTCACGCCGGTGTCCATGGCGCCGTGGATCAGCTTTACCGGACACGGAAGCGACACCTTTACCGCGCCGCAGATGCTGTTTCCGATTTTTGTCGGCGGGCGGTGCTTTGAGCGGGACGGCAGGGTCTGGCTGCCTCTTTCCGTCTCGTGCAACCACGCCGCTGCGGACGGCTGGCACGCCTCCCAGGTGCTGCTGGAAATCGAGCAGACCGCGCGGCATCCGGAGCGCTGGATGACCGGCGTATAAAACGGAAAAATGCAGGAAAAATTATTGCTCCTGCAAGGCGGATTTTTGGATGGATTTGTCTGGAGAAACCGGTGGATTTTGCGCTTTGTGCAAAAATCATGAATAAAACCGGTGCAAACGGGTATCCTATTTCTGTTTTGTAAAATCGTGAAAAAAGTGATTGACATGAGAACATTCTTACGATACAATAAACGGGTATGCGATAAGGAGGTAGTTCTATGCTTTCACAGCTTAAAACAGCGGCGAAAGTCGTAGGCATCAAGCAGTCCAAAAAGATCATCCGTGACGGCGATGCGGAGACGGTATTCATCGCCCAGGACGCGGAACAGCGCATCACCGGCCCGATCGTCGAACTGTGTCAGGCCAGCGGCGTTGAGATCGTCGAGGTCGACTCGATGAAGGAGCTGGGTGCAGCCGCAGGAATCGCAGTCGGTGCCGCCGTTGTGACGGTCACCAAAGCAAATTGATTTTGACGGACAGGCGTCCGTTGAAATAGATCATTCTATATTTGAGGAGGTGCAATGAATGCCAACCTTTAACCAGCTCGTACGCAAGGGTAGACAGGAAGTTGCCTATAAGTCCACCGCTCCGGCTCTTCAGGTAGGCCTGAACTCTCTGAAGAAGAAGCAGACCAGCCAGTCCGCTCCGCAGAAGCGTGGTGTCTGCACTACGGTCAAGACCATGACCCCGAAGAAGCCGAACTCTGCACTGCGTAAGGTAGCCCGTGTTAAGCTGACCAACGGTATGGAAGTTTCCGCTTACATTCCGGGTATCGGCCATAACCTGCAGGAGCACTCTGTTGTTATGGTTCGCGGCGGCCGTGTAAAGGACCTTCCGGGTGTCCGTTACCACATCATCCGCGGCTCTCTGGATACGCAGGGCGTAGCAAACCGTCGTCAGGCTCGTTCCAAGTACGGCGCCAAGAGACCGAAGCCGGGCAAGTAATTTTCGCTGTCCGACGACACACCATTCTATTACCCAGATTTGACTTGAAATTTTCATGTTTCAGCAAAGCAAAAGCTTTGTCCTGAGAGTGTTTGATATAGATTTTGATCAAACCCTCGGACAGGCGATGACAAAAGCCGGGGGCGGCTTTTGAAGTACCTATGAAATCATTTTTGTGAAGGAGGGAAGTATCGTGCCAAGAAGAGGATTTGTTCCTAAGAGAGAAGTTCTTCCGGATCCG
>JBJEZE010000045.1:0-15518 GCA_051887235.1 Butyricicoccus sp. | reverse complement strand
CCCCCGACCTGCTGATTACAAATCAGCTGCTCTACCAACTGAGCTACACCAGCTTATCGGCTTTATGCCCGTCGCTCTCTCAGCGACGGTATTTATTATATCGTGTTAACCTCCAAAAGTCAACACTTTTTTAAGAATTTTTTATTTTTTTCTTGGTGGATCAAATTGTTCTATTTCATCCGAAATATTCTGCAAAACCGTCAGCAGCGACTGCGCGTAGTTCGGGAAAGTCTCGGTCAGCGTGCCCAGAGAAAGGGACGGAAGCTGCACGTCCTCCGGATCCAGTCCAAACGAGCCGCCCCCCGCAGCGGCGCAGCGGATGCGCAGTTCCGACAGCTTCATGAGCGCATCACACAGCGCGTCAAAGCTCTCCGGACGGGTTTTGAATGCCTCCGACGGGTTGCTGCCGTCCGCCTGATACAGATAGCGAAACAGCTTATACGAAACCACCGACAGGTAAGTCGTGATCTCCTGCACCAACTGCGTCGAACCGGACCGCGCAGCAGCCTCCAGCAGCAGAGAGGCGGAATCGGAAATCAGCTTTTTCAGCAGCTCCACCGCCGAATCGGTCTCCGGCTGTTCGGCGTTTTCCATCACCGCCTGTGCCGGAAGGCGACCGCCGTCGCGGGACAGGCTGCGTCCAAGCAGATAGTCGCAGGAGACGCCATAGTATTCGGCTGCACGCACAACAAAAGCGAGACCGGGTTCTCGTAGCCCGTTCTCGTAGTGACTGAGCAGCGCCTGCGAGACCTGCAAATCTCCGGCCGCCGTTCTCTGACTGATTCTCTTTTCGCGGCGCAGAAGCGCGAGCGTGCGGGAAAAGTCACTTGCCATGCTGTTACGTCCTGTTCGTTTCGATACTATTAGTATTTATAGTATACTGGTTTTATAACAGAATGTAAAGTACCCATACGCAAGAAATCTGCCTGATTTTTCAGATTTTCGCAGAAATCCAGCGATTTGACACAGATTCTCCGGGTAACAGACAGGCTGGGCAGAATCACTCTGCCCAGCCTGCCGTCTGTTCTCCTGACGCTATCTCGCGTAGGAATAGTTTTGCGTCTTTTGCGGAACCATATTTTTCATGTAATAAAACGCGATGCAGCTGTACTGTTCTCCGGTATACACACATCCGCTGTACGCCTCGGAAACAGCCGTTTGCTCGACAATCGGGTCACAGCAGCGCAAAATGGATACGGCAACCGCGCCCCCAAGAACATCCGAAATGTCCTTGTTTTGTACCACTGCACTGCTCTCCGACTGCGGGGAGCTGGCCAGTGACAGAACCTCTCCATAGCTGGAAACATTCTTTGTTGAGTCATAGTACAGCTGGACACTGGTAATCTGGCTCTCATCAAACCGCGCGACCCGAATGCCCTGCTCCTGCAGCAGCTTCACCGTTTTTTTCTGGCAGGCATAGACCGGGATGTCATACTCGCCGGCTTCGCCGCTGTTCAGCCAGAAAAACTCCTCCGGAAGATTGTCTTCGTCTACCTCCGTCGTTTTGGGGATCGTATGCAACGCCAGAACTGCCGGATGCTCCAGCATATAGTCCCTCGTCAGCATGGAGGACTCCTCCTTCACTGCCGTCAGGATTTCCTGAATTGCCACAGAGTCGGTGATCAAATCGCCGTCCTGGTCCGCCTGCGAGCTGTTTTCCACCACCAGCGTGCCGACATTGTCCGGCGACACAACCGCCGCGTCGGTGCGATGCTCCTGGTATTCTTCCGAGAACCGGACATCCGCTGCCCGCTGCATCAGAACATTGTGCTCCTCGCTCTTCTCGTCTCCGGACAGGTAATACGACCGCACAAAGGTCGATCCGTCCTTCAGCGTGAATGCAATATCATACTCCATATTGCCCTCTATACGGCTGCGGTTTTCGCGCATCGTCTGCACACCGCGCTGCGCCATGGCATAAATCTCATCAATATTCTCCTGATCCGACAGCGGATACAACAGTACTTTCTGCTTTTCCCACTGATTTCCGACGCTCTCGGTCTCAGCATTTCCCTCCATCTGAGCCAAATATGCCGCCGGCATGGCGGTGGACAATTCTTCATAATAGGAATATACATTGGCGGATACAATGTCACCGCGGCTGGGAAGCGTGGTGTTGTACTGCGTGACATCCAGCCGCATCGCGCCGACCGCAGCCACAGCCAGCACAACAAAGCTCCAAAGAGACAGCTGATGAGAGAACATCGCCCGGAAGCTCAGATCAAACAGGCACTCCACAATCATGGCCGCCAGCAACACGCCAACTGCCATACCGCAGTACAGGATCGGCTCAAAGTCCGTGATGGCGAACAGCAGATTGCCGAACAGCAGTCCGCTTGCTGCCATGGTCAAATACTTGAGAGGCAGCCGCAGTCCCCGGAACACCATCGCTGTGCCTGTGCGTTCGCTGCGCCGTCTGCGGTACAGCAGCAGCGACAGAAACAGCAGGACAACCGCCGCCGCAATATACGCCGCATGAATTTTCAGCAGGCCCTCACTGTAATACTCTCCCCGCTGAATCGCCTCCGCAACATCCTTGGTATTGTTATAAAAATAGTAAAACCAGTTGTTCAGCACGTTGCCCCGATACAGGATCGGACTGAGCCACTGCATTTCCCAATATCGCTCTGCCTGCAAATAAGCCGGATAAAACAGCCGCTCACAGATCAGCACACATTCCCACAGAGCGAGTGCGCCGATTTGAAGCACCGCATTGACGGTCAGTGCCGCGACTGTACTGCCGCACAGCATAGCCGCCAGCACCGAAATCGCAAACACAATCAGGAAAAATCCCAGATCGACCAGTATCTTTACGGCCAATATCCTGCCGCTGAAATAGTCACTCCGTCCGTACATACAGCCAACCACATACATCAGGATGAGATTGACCAAATACGCAGGAATCACCGCCAGAAGGCCTGTCAAGATGCGGGAACAAAACAGCTTTTCCCGCCGCACCGGCAGCGCATGATAGAAATCTGTCTGTTTCTGGACGTGCAGATAGTGGAACACTGCGGTTGCCGCCAGCACCGCCAGTACCGCCAGCACATATCCCAAGATCTGGTTGCTGTACAGTGCGTCCAGAATCACCTGATGTATGTATTCCAGCCGTGACGACTGATCCCAATCGCGGAAATCCATCTGCTGCAGCATTTGCAGCTGCACCATCAGCTGTCCCGGCATCGCGGCCAGAAACGCCACGAAACTCAAAATGCAGAGCGGATACTGCCGCCGAAGCTCCCGGCGCAGCAATGTGCCCACATTACACGCCGACTTCGTTCGGGTCATAACCGTTCTCCTCCGTTTCTATAATAAAAATTTCTTCCAGCGACAGCGGCAGCGGCTCATAAAATACCGTGTGCGCCTGCTGCATGCGGGCGATCATCTCTTCCCCGCTTCCGCGCACTACCACCGTGCACAGCCGTCCGCGCTGGTCCTGACGAACAATCTGCATGCCCCGGAACAGTGCTTCCGGACGGGCGCTGTCAGCGTCCGCCACATACTGTACCTTCTGCATCTCCTGTTTGATGTCATCCATCTGACAGGAAAACAGAATGGTTCCCCGGTGAAGAAGACCGATGCAGTCGCAGAAGTTCTCCAGCTCCTGCAGATTGTGCGAACTGATGACAACCGTCATTTTGCGGTCGGCCACATCCCCGATCAAAATGGTTTTGATCGCCTGCCGCGCGACCGGATCCAGACCGTCAAAGGCCTCGTCGCAGAACAAATACTCCGCGCCGGAGGACACCGCGCAGATAATGGACACTTGCCGCTGCATGCCCTTGGAAAACGTCCGCAGCCGCCGGTTTTCCTTTAATCCAAACTGCTGCAGCAATGCACGGCACCGTTCTGTATCGAATTGCGGATAGACTGTCTGATAAAACCGCATCATCTCCCGCGGCGTACTGCCGGAAAAGAAATACGGGTCGTCCGAAATGGAGAAGCATCTCTGTTTGACGGATATATGCTCAAAAATCTCCTCGCCGTCCAGCGTGATCGTACCACGATCCGGACGGAGCACACCGGAGAAAATCCGCATCAGCGTCGATTTTCCCGCGCCGTTGGATCCCATCAGCCCGTAAATCGAGCCGCTCGGGATGTTTAGCGAAATGCGCTCCAGCGCGACGGTTCCCGGGAACTTCTTTCGAATATTTTTTGCTTCAATCATCCTCGATCACCTCTTTCAGGGAACGAAGCATCTGTTCGCGCTCCTCGCGGGTCGCGCCCAGTTCCTTGGCACGTTGGAGCAGATGAACCATTTCGCTGCAAATCTCTGCCAGCTTCTGCCCGCGTACATCCGCTTCTCCCGCGACAAAATTGCCGCGCCCGCGCACCGAATAAATCACTCCGCGGCTGAGCAGCTCGCTGTACGCCTTCTGCACGGTATTCGGATTCACCGACAGATCAATCGCCATCTGACGGACGCTCGGCAACTGGCTGTCCGCCTCCAGCACGCCGCGCGCAATCAGCTGCTCAATCCCGTCCACGACCTGTTCATAGACCGGTCTCGGATCCCGCCTGTCCAGCTGCAGCATGGTCCCCCTCCTTTCGTCCTTCAGTGTATTACTATAACTAGTACACCAAGCATACCATATTTCCGTTTCTCTGTCAAGATACACTCCCCGCCCGTTCCCGGAACCCGCCGGAGAATTGACTCCCATCCCGTTGTGTGTTACGATGAAACCAACCATTCAACCTGCCAAAAAATGAGGAGGAATTGCATGCATTCTCAGGAAATTCGGTCGATTTTACAGGCGCAAAAAGCCTATTTTGCACAGGGACATACTCTGCCGGTTTCATTCCGCATGCAGGCATTGACCGTCCTGCGCGACGCGCTGATCCGATACGAAGACGCACTGGTGCAGGCACTGTATCAGGACCTCGGCAAAAGCCGCGCGGAAAGCTATCAATGCGAGATCGGCATGGTACACAGCGAGATTCGGCATATGCTGCGCCATGTGCGTTCCTATGCCAGAGAGCGCCGCGTCCGGACACCGCTGCCACAAGCGGTCTCGCGCAGCTACACCAAACCGTCCCCGTATGGCGTCACGCTGATTATGAGTCCGTGGAACTATCCGATCCTTCTGACGTTGGATCCTCTGGTAGACGCACTGGCGGCCGGCAACACCGCTGTCGTCAAACCCAGCGCCTATTCCCCTCACACCAGCGCTATATTGAAAACCATGCTGGAGGACTGCTTCCCGCCTGAATATGTCGCGGTCATCACCGGCGGCCGTGAGGAAAACCGCTGCCTGCTGGAGCAGGAATTTGACGAGATCTTTTTTACCGGATCGCAGTCCGTAGGCCGTGAAGTGCTGCGGTGTGCCGCCGAGCATCTGACCCCAGTCACGTTGGAGCTGGGCGGCAAAAGCCCATGCATTGTGGACAAGACCGCCAAGCTGCACGTCGCCGCGCGCCGTATTGTCTTCGGTAAGTTTCTCAACTGCGGACAGACCTGTGTTGCCCCGGACTATATCCTCTGCGAGGAAACCATCGCGGAGGATCTGATCCGCGAACTGAAGCGGGAGATCAAACGGCAGTACGGTGCATCCCCGCTGACCAATCCGCAGTACGGGCATATGGCCAGTTCCAAGCATTTTGACCGCGTTTGCCGCCTGATTTCGCCGGAAAAGACGGTTTCCGGCGGACAAACCAATCCGGACACGCTGCAAATCGCACCCACTCTTCTGTACCCCGCGTCGTGGGATGACCCGGTCATGCAGGAGGAAATCTTCGGTCCGGTGCTGCCCATTCTGGTATACCACAATCTGGACGATGCGCTGGAGCAGATCAACCGCCGCCCGCATCCGCTTGCACTCTATCTGTTCACCGAGAACAAACGTACCGTCCGCGAGGTCACATCCCGCTGCCGTTTTGGCGGCGGCTGCATCAACGATACCGTCATCCATCTGGCCACATCCCATATGGGGTTCGGCGGAGTCGGCGCGAGCGGCATGGGATCCTATCACGGCAAGGCCGGTTTTGATACCTTCTCTCATACCAAAAGCATCGTGGACAAGGCCACCTGGCTGGATCTTCCCATGCGATACGCTCCCTACACCAGTCTGTCCGAACGCCTTGTACGGATGTTTTTACGATAATCTCCCCGAAAATCATCGGTTTCTTCTCCGAATCCTCTTCCCCTGACAGTCCCACCTGTGGTATACTGTTTTTGTAAAGAAACGGTAAAATCGTTGGTATTTTTATCAAAAATACGACATTTCTGTCATTTTTGTATCTATTTTAGACGAAAGGAGAACCGCTCATGATTCACGCACTGGACTATTTCCGCGAGCTGAATTTTGCTTCGGTCGTGCTGCGTTTGACGCTGGCCATGTTGACCGGCGGTATGATCGGGTTGGAACGCGTGCGCAAACGCCGTCCCGCCGGATTCCGCACCTATATGCTGGTGTGCTTGGGTGCGTCTCTGACCATGCTGCTCAGCCAATACGAAGCCACCATGCTGGAAACCCGCTGGGCTGAACTTGCCGCAGAAATTGGCTTGCGAACGGATGTCTCCCGTTTCGGCGCACAGGTCATCAACGGCATCGGTTTTTTGGGCGCGGGCACCATCCTCGTCACCGGACATCAGGAGGTAAAAGGACTGACCACTGCGGCCGGCCTGTGGGCTTCTGCCTGCACGGGACTGGCGGTGGGTGCAGGATTTTATGAGTGCGTCCTGCTGGCCTGCCCGCTTATCTTCCTGTGCATGCGTCTCTTCCCACTGATTGACGCGCTGATTTTGGAAAACGCACGGGAGATCAATCTCTACGTGGAATTTGAATCACTGGACAACATCGGGGAAATCCTCAACCGGATCAAGGCGCAGGGAGGTCAGATTCTGGACATTGAACTGGACCGCAGTCAGGACAAATGGGTGCGGTATCCCAGCGCGGTGCTGTTCATTCACCTGAACTCCCGCCAAACACACACACAAATGCTGTCTTCACTCTCCGGTCTGGACTGCATCCACACCGTTCAGGATTTGTAAGGAGGTGTCGCCACTATGCTCCCTGTCTTTGACAATCTGCGCGATGTGACCCTGCTGTCCGTCACACTCCGTCTGATTCTCGCTGTCCTGTGCGGCGGCATGATCGGCATTGAACGCGCATACAAACGGCGTCCCGCCGGATTTCGCACCCATATTCTGGTCTGTCTGGGCGCATCCATCACCACGCTGACCAGCCAATATCTGTATCTGTGCATGCATTACTACACCGACATGGCTCGTCTGGGCGCACAGGTCATCGCCGGAATCGGCTTCATCGGCGCCGGTACCATCATCGTCACCCGCCGTCAGCGCGTCAAGGGACTGACCACCGCTGCGGGTCTGTGGGCGTCCGCGATTGTCGGCCTTGCGATCGGAGGCGGTTTTTACGAAGGCGCTCTGCTGTCCACGTTCCTCATTCTGTTCGCGGAGCTGGTCTTTTCCAAACTGGAATTGCGGATGCTGCGCAATGCGCCGGAGATCAATCTGTACATGGAATACACCGGAAAGTCCTGTCTGGACAGTGTATTGCGGTTGTTCCGCGAACACGGGGTGAAAATTTTGAACATGGAAATCACCCGCTCGCACGGCAGCAAAAAACACAATGCCTGCGCCCTGTTTACCCTTCGGTTACATAAAAGCTATCGGGTGGACGACGTCCTGCATGACGTATCCAAAACCAACGGTGTGATTTTAGTGGAAGAAATATAAATAGAACCAAAGTGAACTGGCGGCAGGATATCCTGCCGCCAGCTTGATTTTGTTTTCTATTTTCATGATTCTGTGCTCACTCAAACAGATGAATAACCACCTTGCGATAGGTATCAAACGTCATCCACTTGGCAAAGAACGCCGCACGGTTCAGACGGTTGCTATCCGCGTATTCCGTGAGGAATTGCTGCACCTCCTGCTCCGAATGCGCTGCAACCGAAAATCCTCTGCCGTTGACCAGCGGGACATCGTCATAGGTGTACTGTCCGACCGGCAGGATTTCGGTGATCTTCCGGTCTCGCACGCGAATGGCGATGCTGTCGCGCAGGACAATAATGTCAAAACTATCCGGGTAGTGGTAGCTCTCGCCCTCGGTCGGGATCTCATCTCCTACCGTGTACGTCTGCTTGACTGCCTGATACTTCAGCACGTTCAGGCTTTCCGGATCGTAGTAAAATTCCTCAAAGATGTCGCCGCGTGCTTCCCACCCGTTCCACTGGAAGGATGCGCGGTCGGAGAACGAACCGGCTTTATCGCTCAGAGATTCCACTACACCGCAGGCTGCGGTCATGTTGGTCACGCGGTCGATCAGGATCAGCTCGCCCATCGTGCGGTGATGGGCAAAGGTGTCCGCGACGATCGCCTCAGTCAGCAGAATTTCACACACCGCCAGTCCATTTTTGCTCAGCGTATCCGTCGGGATGTGCTCCCCTGTGTTGACATCAATCGCGTAGCGCACGCCGGTCAGCACACCGGAAATCGTCTTGGTTCCCAGCTTGACGAGATAGTCCTTGCCGACCACCAGCGGCTCATCGTCCATCCACAGCAGAGAGACTGTCAGCTTTTTATAGGCAGCGAGGTTGACTTTCTTGACCAGCACACAGCCGCGCGAGACATCCACCTCGCGGTCCAGAGAAATGGTAACCGGCTGTCCTTTGTACGCCGTACGAACCGCTTTGTCGGTCATCAAAATGCCCTTGACCTTCGCCCGCTCACTGCTCGGCAGAGTGGTGATTTCATCGCCCACCGACACGCTGCCGGATTCAATCTGTCCCTGAAAGCCGCGAAATGTATGATCCGGGCGGCAGACACGCTGCACCGGCATGTAAAAGCCATTCTCCCGGCTGTTCTGCCGGACGTCCACAGTCTCCAGATACTCCAACAGCGGGACGCCGTCGTACCATGCCAGATTATCGGTCTTATGGGTTACGTTATCTCCCTCGGTCGCGGACAGCGGGATGATCTGGACATGCTCCAATCCAATCTCCCGGCGCAGTTCCTCAATCTGCCGCGTAATCTCCGCAAACCGGCTCTGGCTGTACTCCACCAGGTCCATTTTGTTGACCGCGAACACAAAATACCGGATGCCCATCAGCTTGCAGATGCGGGCATGGCGTCGGGTCTGCACCAGCACACCCTGCGACGCGTCCAGCAAAATGACCGCCAGATCGGCAAACGACGCGCCCACCGCCATGTTGCGCGTATATTCCTCATGTCCCGGCGTATCCGCTACGATAAAGCTGCGGTGATCCGTCGTAAAGTAGCGATACGCGACGTCAATCGTGATGCCCTGCTCCCGCTCGGCCATCAGTCCGTCCAGCAGCAGCGAATAGTCAATTTTGCCACTGCGGCTTCCGACCTTGCTGTCCAGCTCCAACGCACGCTTCTGATCCGCATACAGCAGCTTGGCATCGTACAAAATATGACCGATCAGTGTGGATTTTCCGTCATCCACACTGCCGCAGGTGATAAATTTCAGCAGTCCATTCATTAGAAATACCCCTCTCTCTTCCGGCGTTCCATGCTTCCGGCGGCCTCATTGTCAATGACGCGTGAGGTGCGCTCGGAGGACACCGCGCTCAGGGTCTCCTCGATGATCTCATCCAGCGTGTGTGCCTGCGACTCCACACCGCCGGTCAGCGGATAGCATCCCAGCGTACGGAAACGCACCGACTTGTATTCCGGCACCTCGCCGTCCCGCAGCGGGAAACGATCGTCGTCCACCATGATGATATTGCCGTCCCGTTCCACCACCGGGCGCTCCTTGGCAAAATACAGCGGCACAATCTCGATGTTTTCCCGCTTGATGTACTGCCAGATGTCCTTTTCCGTCCAGTTGGAAATCGGGAAGACGCGGATGCTTTCTCCCTTTTTGATTTTGGTATTGTACAGTTTCCACATTTCCGGACGCTGATTTTTCGGGTCCCATGCATGTGCTTCGTTGCGGAACGAGAAGATGCGCTCCTTGGCGCGGGATTTTTCCTCGTCGCGCCGTCCGCCGCCGAAAGCCGCTGTGAAACCATATTTGTTCAGCGCCTGTTTGAGCGCCTGCGTCTTCATGATGTCGGTATACGCCGCACCGTGATCAAATGGATTGATGCCGCGTGCCAGTCCATCCGGGTTGCTGTACACCAGCATCTCAATGCCCAGTTTTTCCGCCATCTTATCGCGGAACTCGATCATTTCTTTGAACTTCCACGTCGTATCGACGTGCAGAAAGGGAAACGGCGGCTTTTCCGGATAAAACGCCTTCATTGCCAGATGCAGCATAACCGAGCTGTCCTTGCCGATGGAATACAGCATCACCGGCTTTTCACACTCTGCCGCGACCTCTCGTATGATATAAATCGCTTCTGCCTCCAGCTCATCCAAATGCGATAATTCACTCATGAGCGCTCCTCCTTCGAAAAAAACTGCGGTATGCATACAAAAAGTATAGCACAACGATGCGGATGAGGAAAGAGGCTTGTCGAAAATGGATGGAATTTCTGGCACAAAACAGGGGCCGCAGCTTGCACCGCGGCCCCATTTTGGATTGTCTTGTCAATGCTGCAATCAATCTACCTTCGGCAGAGTGGCGAAGGACTTCTGCAGCTCCTCATCCGTCGGGATATAGTCGTTCATCTCGTTATCATTGAACTTCTGATAAGCAACCAGATCGAAGTAGCCGGTGCCGGTCAGACCGAAGACGATGTTCTTTTCCTCGCCGGTCTCCTTGCACTTCATTGCCTCGTCAATGGCAACCTTGATCGCATGGCTGCTCTCCGGCGCCGGAAGAATGCCCTCAACACGAGCAAACATCTCTGCTGCCCGGAATACCTCTGTCTGCTCGACGCTTCTTGCCTTGAGCAGACCCTGGTCGTACAGCTCGGAAACGATGGAGCTCATGCCATGGTAGCGCAGACCGCCTGCATGGTTGGCCGACGGAATGAAACCGCTGCCCAGCGTGTACATCTTGGCCAGCGGGCAAACCTTGCCGGTGTCGCAGAAATCATACGCATATACACCGCGGGTCATACTCGGGCAGGATGCCGGCTCGACGGCGATGATCTCATACTGCTCCTCGCCGCGCAGCATCTGTCCGGCAAACGGGGAAATCAGGCCGCCCAGATTGGAGCCGCCGCCCGCGCAGCCGATAATCGTATCCGCCTTGATGCCGTACTTATCCAGCGCGGTCTTGGTCTCCAGACCGATGACGGACTGGTGCAGCAGTACCTGCGACAGAACCGAGCCCAATACATAGCGGTAACCGTCCTGCGAAACCGCGGCCTCAACCGCCTCAGAAATCGCGCAGCCCAGGCTGCCGGTAGTACCGGGGAATTCCTCATTGATCTTACGTCCGACGTTGGTGTTCATGGACGGGGACGGGGTGACCTGAGCGCCGTAGGTGCGCATCACTTCGCGGCGGAACGGCTTCTGCTCATACGAGCACTTTACCATATAGACCTGGCAGTCCAGATCGAAATACGAGCACGCCATGGACAGCGCAGTGCCCCACTGGCCGGCGCCCGTTTCGGTGGTAACGCCCTTCAGGCCCTGCTCCTTGGCGTAGTACGCCTGCGCGATCGCCGAGTTCAGCTTATGGCTGCCGGAGGTGTTGTTTCCCTCAAATTTGTAATAAATGTGTGCCGGTGTGTCCAGCTTCTCCTCCAGGCAGTATGCACGAACCAGCGGAGACGGACGGTACATCTTATAAAACTTCTGGATCGGTTCCGGAATGGCAAAGTACGGCGTGTCGTTGTCCAGCTCCTGCTTTGCCAGCTCTTCGCAGAAGATGCCGGAGAGCTCGTCGATGGTCACCGGCTTCAGGGTTCCCGGATTCAGAATCGGCGCGGGTTTTTTCTTCATGTCCGCACGGACGTTATACCATTCCTTCGGCATTTCCTCCTCGGACAGATAAATCTTGTAGGGGATGTTCTGTTCCATTGTTATCGTTCCTCCCAAAAATAATTCACGGATACAAAAGCTCCTGTCCCATCATCACGATAGGACAGGAGCTCATTTCGCTTCTGCGGTACCACCTAACTTCATTCCCGTAGGAATGCACTCATCTGCGTAAAAAATACACACTCTGCGTAACGGGCAGCGCCGTCTCCCATACTTCCGGCTTCGCCGGGTTCTGTTCGCCCTCGCGGGTCCATTCCCCTGCCGTCCAATCGCCGCGCTTCCACCGTCCGCCGCTCGCTGAAGATCTCCCTGACAGGCTACTCGTCCCGTTCCTCGGTTTCAAAATACTATGAATCTATCATATATAGTATAGCGAACAATCGCCACTTTGTCAACATGCTCGCTCTGTTTCCGCAATCCAATTCATCGACAGGAAAGCAGCTTCGGGGCCCGTTTGGTCATGGTTTGGGCGCAGCGGAGCGTTTTCTCTTCCGCTGCCTGGGTGGTTACTTCCCGAACCGGCTTTCCTGCCGAATACATCACCTCCAGTTTCTATCTGCACGCGGCAGGCATTTTTTGTCATTCTATAGCAACTTTTGTTACCATTTTGTAATTATTATACCGACGTTGTTACAGTTTGTCAAGCTATTTCAACAAAAAACCGTACTCCTGTTGCAAGCTCTTGTGCTATGTGTACAGAGAATTGTTTCCTGCCGAAAGATGAAAAAGGCTGCATCCGCAGATGCAGCCTTCTATTCGGGTGGTTTTACTGTAAATGCACGGTATTGATGTCTACCAGCTCACAGGATTCAATCCGGGTGTCGCCCTCCAGGCAGCGCAGCAGCGCGGAGGCGGTGTCAATCGCGGTCAGGCACGGGATCGCGTGCTCGACCGTGCAGCGCCGGATGCGAACCGCACCCAATTCCGGATGACGGCTCTTGACCGAGGTGGTAATGACATAATCCATCTCTCCCGACTCAATCAGGTCGATCATATTCGGGGACGGCTCATCGACATTGCGGACGGCGTTGGTCGCAACCATGTGACGGTTCAGCACGTTGGCTGTGCCCGGCGTCGCGTACAATTCAAAGCCCAGTTCCGCAAACCGTTCTGCGATGCTGATGATCTCCTGCTTATCCGAATCCTTGACCGAAATCAGGATCTTACCCTTTTTCTTCAGATCGAATCCGGCGCCCATCATGCCCTTGAGCAGAGCCTCGCGGAACGAGGAGGATACGCCCAGAACCTCACCAGTGGACTTCATCTCCGGGCCGAGCTGGGTATCCAGATCACGCAGCTTCTGGAACGAGAACACCGGAACCTTGACGGCATAGTGGGTGCTCTCCGGATACAGACCGGTGCCGTACTCCATGTCGCGCAGTTTTTCGCCAAACATGCAGCGGGTTGCCAGATCGACCATCGGCACACCGGTGATCTTGGAGATATACGGGATGGTACGAGAGGAACGCGGGTTGACCTCGATGACGTATACCTCATCGTTATACAAAACAAACTGGATGTTGACCAAACCGATAACCGCCAGCTCCTTGGCAAGCAGCTCGGTGTACCGGATGATGGTCTCCTTGTGCTTGTCCTCCAGCGTGATGGACGGATACACCGAGATGGAGTCACCCGAATGGACGCCGGCGCGCTCCATGTGCTCCATGATGCCCGGAATCAGGATGTCCTCACCGTCACAGATCGCATCGACCTCGATCTCGCGGCCCATCAAGTACTTGTCAACCAGAACCGGATTCTCAATCTTGGTGCGGGTGATAATGCGCATGTACTCGCGAATGTCCGCCTCCGTAAATGCGATCTCCATACCCTGGCCGCCCAGAACGTAAGAAGGACGAACCAGAACCGGGTAGCCCAGACTTTCCGCGACCTTGACAGCCTCTTCCTCGGTGAATACCGTGTCACCCTTGGCGCGCGGGATCCCCGTCTTGTTCAGGATGACGTCGAACTTCTCGCGGTCCTCTGCGGCGTCAATGCTCCATGCCGGGGTGCCCAGAATCGGGATGCCCAGCGACTCGACATGCTCTGCCAGATTGATTGCGGTCTGTCCGCCAAACTGGACGATAGCTGCATCCGGCTTCTCCGCCTCGATGACACCCGTGACATCCTCCGGTGTCAGCGGCTCAAAGTACAGGCGGTCCGCGGTATCAAAGTCCGTGGAGACCGTCTCCGGATTGTTGTTGATAATGATGGTCTCACAGCCCAGCTTCTGCAGCGCCCAGACCGAATGAACCGAGCAGTAGTCGAACTCAATGCCCTGACCGATACGAATCGGGCCGGAACCCAGAACCAGAACCTTCTTCTTGCCGGTACCCGGCTTGACTTCGGTCTCATCGTCGTAGGTGGAATAGTAGTACGGCGTCTCCGCCTCAAACTCGGCCGCACAGGTATCAACCGTCTTATACACCGGCAGACGGTGTACCTTCTCGCAGGACTTACCGGACAGTCGGGTGATCACTTTATCCGTAAAGCCGAACTTCTTGGCTGCCAGATACAGCTCCGGTGTCAGCTCCTCGCACTGCTCCAGTGCATGCTCCATATTGGTGATGCGCTGGAAGCCTTCCAGGAACCAGGTGTCAATCTGCGTGATGTCGTGAATCTCCTGCACCGTCATGATGCCGCGGCGCAGCGCTTCGCAGATGGAGAAAATGCGCTCGTAGTCGCAGGTCTTGACCTTCTGGGTGATCTCCTCATCGCTCAGCTTGGCGATCAGCGGCATGGTCAGCGAATCCACCTTCATTTCGATGGAGCGGACCGCCTTCATCATCGCGCCCTCAAAGCTGTTGGAGATGGACATGATCTCGCCGGTCGCCTTCATCTGGGTGCCCAGCGACTTGTCCGCGTAGACAAACTTGTCAAACGGCCAGCGCGGGAACTTGACAACAACGTAGTCCAGCGTCGGCTCGAAGCATGCCACCGTCTTGCCAGTGACCGCATTGGTCAGCTCGTCCAGACCGTAGCCGACCGCAATTTTGGCCGCAATCTTGGCAATCGGATAGCCGGTCGCCTTGGATGCCAGCGCAGACGAACGGGATACACGCGGGTTAACCTCGATAACCGCGTACTCAAACGAGTTCGGGTTCAGCGCAAACTGTACGTTGCAGCCGCCCTCGATGCCCAGCTCGGTGATGATCTTGAGCGCAGAGGTACGCAGCATCTGATACTCATAGTCGCACAGCGTCTGCGACGGAGCCACAACAACCGAGTCGCCGGTGTGGACGCCGACCGGGTCGATATTTTCCATATTACAAACCGTGATGACATTGCCCTTGCCGTCACGCATTACTTCGTATTCGATTTCCTTCCAGCCCGCGATGCACTTCTCGACCAGAATCTCATCGACGCGGGAATACAGAATGCCGGACGCCGCAATTTCACGCAGCTGATCCCAGGTATACGCGATGCCGCCGCCGGTACCGCCCAGCGTATACGCCGGACGAATGATGACCGGAAGGCCGATCTCCTTGGTAAACGCAACCGCATCCTCTACCGTGTGTACGACCTTGGACGCAATGATCGGCTCGTTGATCTTCTCCATCGTGTCCTTGAACAGCTGACGGTCCTCCGCCTTGTCAATCGTCGTCGGATTTGCACCCAGCAGCTTGACGCCGTACTCATCCAAAAAGCCCTCGGC
>JBJEZE010000044.1:0-3765 GCA_051887235.1 Butyricicoccus sp. | reverse complement strand
GCGAAGGCCCGATCAATCTGGCCCGGCGCAGACTGGGGTTTTTGTAAGAAAAAAACAAGAGCATTTCAGATGGAACGTCTGAGATGCTCTTTTATCGGTTGATGATTGGATTTTGTGTGCGTCCTAATAGATAATCTACACTGACTTGATAATGATCGGCCAACTTTACCAAATGTTCCAGTGGGATGGTCTGGAATCCGCGCTCGTAGCGGGAATACACGGTTTGTTGTATACCTAAAAACGCAGCGATCTGCCGCTGGGATAACTCTGCATCTTCGCGCAGATCCCGTAGTCTTTGAAGATACATAGAAAACCTCTGCTTGATTTAAGTACTTTTTGATACTATTGACAATACCACAGGTTTTTATTATAATGATTATATTAGTGCTTAGAAGTACTAAACGGGTCAAACAACTACGGGATAAAGAAAGGATGTACAGCAATGAAAAAAAGACTAATCACATTATTGCTTTGCGGCAGCATGGCATTGGGGACGATTCCGGCAGCTTTTGCAGCGGAGATTGCTCCGGCGAAAGCGGTAAAAGCAACAACAGCGGCAGAAGAGGTGGATCTTTCGATTCAGCTTTTGGCGACGAAACCATCCAAGGTGGAGAGTGCCACACTGACCAGAACGTCCAAAACCAGTCTGAAGCTGACTTGGGATAAAGTGTCCGGTGCAAAAGGGTATGAAGTATATATGAGCACGAACAGCGGTAGCTGGCGTAAGGTTGCTACTACGACAAAACGCAATTATAAGAGAACCGGACTGTCGATGGGCAGCAGCTACGCGTTTAAGGTCAGAGCATATAAAACTTCCAATGGTCAGAAGAAATACGGTAATTTCTCGTCAGTCAGGAAGAAAACCATGACGGCGTATGAGTATATGGTCAATGTAATGGAGCCGTATTCAAAAAGTGGATGGTATACTGTCTCTGGTGCCCAAAGTTTCACCATGTCGGGAAATAAGTATTATCGTGGATATTATAATGATTGGTATTACAGCGACAGCTACGCATATTTTAATCTAAATGGTAAATATTCAAAAATGACGTTCATTTTTGGAGGATATGGCTCAGGGAGTACAGATGTTGATTTGAGTATCGAAGGTGATGATTGCGTCCTTGCGAACATTTCCAAAAAAGCACATGCGTTACCGAAATCGTATTCCGTCAATGTTAATAATGTGTATAAATTAAAGCTTGAGGCCAGTGATACGCTGTGGGGCATGGCAGATGTAAAACTGTATTATTAAACAGAAAATCCGACGGTGGGAATACACTTCCTGCCGTCGGATTTTTGCGTTTTCTTTTCAGAGTAGTTTATAAATACGCCATCAGCCGCAGTACCGTAATTCCTCCGCCGATGACGGTCAGGATCCCGCCGGTGATGCGGTTGAGAACCCGGTTGTCCACATGATTGGCAATCATGGAGCCGATCTGTGCGGAGATCAGAGTGGCAATGATGCAGAGCACCAGAACGTACAGATTGGGAATGCCGCCGATGACCATGTGGGACATGGCGCCGGTGAAGGCGGTAAAGGTCATGACGAAGGTGCTGGTGCCCACCGCTGTTTTCAGGTCATAGCCGAGAATCGAGGTCAGGACAAACAGCATCATGAGTCCGCCTCCGGCGCCGATAAAGCCGCAGATAAAACCGATGCTCAGGCCGCAGATGAGGGACTCGACCATGCGGCGGTAGGGCGTCTTCATGGCGTTTTCCTCGTTGGTGTTTACGGTCGGACGGACCAGAAACTTCACACCGAGGAACAGCGTCATTAAGGTAGAAAAGCTGCCCAGAGTTGTGTTTGGGACCAGTGAAGCGAGAAAGCTGCCCGCGGCGGTCATAATCAGGACGGAGACCAGCATAACCAGACCGTGCTGGATGTCGATGTTGTGGTTTTTCGCATAGGTGCGGGAAGAAGCGGCGGATGCGAGGACATCCGAAGCCAGCGCGATGCCGATCGACTGGTACGCAGGCAGCCCAACAAGCGTTGTCAGCATGGGGGAAATGACGGTGGCGGCTGAAATACCGGCAAAACCAGTACCCAATCCTGCGCCAATTCCGGCCAGAATGCAGATCAACGTGGTAGATAACATAAAAAATCCCTCTATTTCCTGAATAGATAATGTAGATACTGTATCATAAAACAAGAGACAGGTAAAGCATATGAGGTAAATTTCGTCATAAAGTGCAGAAGTGTTGCGTGATGGAAAATGTGTGGATGAGAACGGAAAAATGAGTATTTTTTGAATCGTTTTGTATGAAAAATGTATGGAGAAGCGGAAAAAATCTCTGATTTGACAAAAATATCTGGATTAAATTGGTTATAATGACGAAAGATTGTCTATCATTTAACAATGGTGACAGGAATGAGGAGGCTGGATTGTTAAAATAACAACAAAGTGGGTGAATGGAATTGATGAAATGTTGAGTACTTTTCGGAGATTGGCAAGAAAGTCGGCAAAAAAAGCCTGAAACAAAGAAAAACGGTCAGCTCCGAGGGGTTGCAAAACGGGTTGAGCTATGCTATAATCCATCATGTAATCGTTAAGTAATTAACACAATAGATTTCGGGAACGCAATCGGTTCCACAGGTATAGAAAACGTTTGACAACGGAGAAATGAGGTATTTCAAATGAAAATTGCAGTTGTAGGTTCGGGTACCATGGGTCTGGGCATTGCGCAGGCATTTGCACAGGCCAAGGAAGGATACGAAGTCGTCGTCTGTGTCGTCTCCGGCAAGGGCTTTGACACCAAGCGCGCGAAGTTCGAACGACCGATCAAGAAGCAGCTGACCAAGGGAAAAATCACGCAGGAGCGCTATGACGAGATCGTCGGCAAGGTTTCGTTCACCGATCTGAACGGCGCCGCAGACTGTGAGCTGGTCATCGAGTCCGCACTGGAGGACATGGCGGCCAAGATCAAGCTGTTCCAGCAGCTGGATGAGATCTGCCCGAAGCGCGTTATGTTCGCCTCCAACACCTCGTCTCTGTCCATCACCGAGATCAGCGCCGCGCTGAGCCGCCCGATCATCGGCATGCATTTCTTCAACCCGGCTGCAGTCATGAAGCTGGTTGAGGTCATTCCGGGCATGACCACCACGCCGGATATGATCGCCGCTGTTGAGACCATTTCCGAGGAAATCGGCAAGGTTCCGGTACAGGTTATCGAGGGTCCGGGCTTTGTCGTCAACCGCCTGCTGATCCCGATGATCAACGACGCGATCCAGATTTTCGAGGAAGGTCTGGCTACCGTTGAGGGCATCGACACGGCGATGAAGCTGGGCGCAAACCATCCGATGGGCCCGCTCGCTCTGGGCGACCTGATCGGCCTGGATGTCTGCCTGGCGATCATGGAAGTTATGTACCGCGAGACGCTGGACACCAGATACCGCCCGGCCAAGCTGCTGAAGAAGATGGTCCGCGCCAAGATGCTGGGCCAGAAGACCAGCAAGGGCTTCTACGAGTACGACGAGAACGGTCGCATGATTCCGGGCTCCGCACAGGACGGCTACTGGCTGGCAAGATAATCGCTTGAACTCTACTGTCCCCGATTCGGAATACAGTGGTCGGGGACAGTTCTTTCGGCAAAACATAGAGGTAAATATATATAGATACTAATAATAGTATAATAAAATTATTATATGAAAGGAGTATTTACTCATGAACGTTTATATTTGTGCAGCGAAGAGAACCCCGATCGGCTCTTACGGCAAGTCCTTCAAGGATGTGAAGGCAGCTACGCTGGGTACGGTAGCAGCAAAGG
>JBJEZE010000043.1:0-3812 GCA_051887235.1 Butyricicoccus sp. | reverse complement strand
GCTACACCCGTCCGGAAGAGGTTGAGGAATTCGTTTCCCGCACCGGATGTGACTCTCTGGCAATCGCTATCGGTACTTCCCACGGCGCATACAAGTTCACCCCGGATCAGTGCACCCGCAATGAGGAAGGCATTCTGGTTCCGCCCCCGCTGCGCTTCGACGTTCTGGAAGAGTGCATCAAGCGTCTGCCGGGCTTCCCGATCGTACTGCACGGTTCCTCTTCGGTTCCGCAGGAGTTCGTAAAGATGGTCAACACCTACGGCGGCGCTATGCCGGACGCCATCGGCATTCCGGAAGAGCAGCTGCGTAAGGCAGCTCAGCTGGCTGTCTGCAAGATCAATATCGACTCCGATATTCGTCTGGCAATCACTGCTTCGATCCGCAAGCACTTCGCAGAGCATCCGGATCACTTCGATCCGCGCCAGTACCTGAAGCCGGCTCGTCAGGCTGTCAAGGACATGGTTGCTCACAAGATCGTGAACGTTCTGGGCTCCGACGGCAAGGCTTAATTGGCATTGCTTATTTGACAAATCGTCCAATCGAACCGCATCTCTTTGGAGGTGCGGTTCTTTTTGGCATAGCTATGTAATATGAAATATTTCGCCAACATCATTACCATCGCCAGGCTCATCGCTGCGCCCATGCTTCTGTTCACCGAACCATTGCTGCCTCCGTTTTATGCCTTGTTCCTGTTTTGCGGTATCACGGATATGCTGGATGGTGCGGTTGCCAGAAAAACGCATTCCGAAAGTAAGCTTGGGGCAGTTTTGGACAGCATCGCGGACATAGTTTTTGTCATAGTCTGTCTGATAACACTTCTTCCAATGATAACATTCCCGTTCTTTTTGTGGATTTGGATCGGTATCATCGCTCTCATCAGGGTCATTAACCTGGTTTCCGGCTATCTATACCATCTCAAGCTTGTGATGCTGCACACTTACGCCAATAAGGCAACGGGATTGCTGCTGTTTCTGCTTCCGTTTACGCTCGGATTTGTCCGTATTGACTATCCTGCTGTTCTGGTTTGTATCATGGCAACCTTTGCTGCCATACAAGAAGGCTATCTGATCCAAACCAATCGTATCGAATAGGAAAATTGTTTTGTTTTCCTGCCCGATCAAGTGTGGTATACTAAGGACATATTCCCGGAAAGGATGAACGTTATGGTTTCGATTGGAAATGAATGGGACTCTCTGCTTGCCGAAGAGTTTGAAAAGGACTATTATAAGCAGCTGCGCGAATTTCTCAAGGCCGAATACAAAGCCGGGCCGGTCTATCCTCCCATGGAAGACCTGTTCACCGCGCTGAAATACACGTCTTATTCCGATGTCCGCATCGTGATTCTGGGACAGGATCCCTACCACGGTCCCGGTCAGGCGCACGGCATGAGCTTTTCGGTCCGCCCCGGCGTTCCCATGCCGCCATCCCTGCAAAACATCTTCAAAGAACTGCATGACGACATCGGTATTTTCACTCCTCCGACCGGCTATCTGGTTCCGTGGGCGCGTGAGGGCGTACTGCTGCTGAACACCGTGCTGACCGTCCGCGAGGGTCAGCCCAATTCCCACAAGGGCAAAGGATGGGAACAGCTCACCGACCGCATCATCTCCCTGCTCGGTCAGCGCGAGGAGCCAATGGTGTTCCTGCTGTGGGGCTCCAATGCGCGCAAGAAAAAGGAGCTGATCACCGCTCCGCAGCATCTGATTCTGGAATGCGCCCATCCGTCTCCGTTGTCTGCCCACCGCGGTTTCTTTGGCTGCCGCCATTTTTCACAGGCAAACGAATTTTTGTACCGGCACGGCGCAGAGCCGGTGGACTGGAATGTCGTCAACTCCAAACCGGAATCCTGATCAAGAAAGCAAAAAGCGTACTGTCGGGACGGTCACTCCGTCTTCCGCAGTACGCTCTTTTTTGTTGATGATGCAATCAGTCTGCAAAATCCAGCTGATCGGCAAAACGCTCCTTGAAAATCTCATACACGCCGTTCAGGATGTCTTCATCCTCCACAGCAACGTAATTTTCCATATCGCCGTCCTGCTCCACAGCCAGAATAACTGCCTCACAGTCCACGTCGTCCGCCGGAAGCAGAACGACATACTCGGCATTCTCGTAGACAATGGAATCAATGAATTCGTATTCGACTTCATTTCCCTCTTCATCAATCAGCGTCATCAGGCTGTCCATTTCTTCTAAAGCCATTTTGTTCTCTCCCTTCGTTTTTTTAGTACAGCGATCCCTTGGTTCCCCATTCGTCATAGGCATCAAACGTGATATATACCTGTTTCGCTGTCATGCCACAGACGCGTTCCATTAACGCAAAAATCGCCTCTGTAACCGCCTTTTTGTGTTCAAATTCTGCATTCTTATACATACGGACTCCAACAAACGCGCCGTTTTCCAGCTCGTTTCCCCCCATGTACAGGGAATGTCCGTCGGTCAGATCGACCATAAGAGCCTTCTCCGTCTTTCCCGGGATCAGCGTGATGCATTCTCCCAGTCCCTTTTTCAGCTCTGTTTTCTGCTCCGGTGTCAGTGTGCCGGCTGCACTTACCGAAATAAATGGCATTTGTGTATCCCACCCTTTCCTCTGTGTTCGGGACGCGCTGATTCCATCGCCGATAGCGCATGGTTCAGGAACCCCCTGCTGTTATTATACCGTGCCTGTACAGGGGATGCAAGCCCGGAATACAAATCGACCTCGTGTTTTTAAACCGTTTGTAAACTTTTGTCTAATTCCTGCTCACGGCGTCGAGAATGTGGTATTATATTGTATAAGATCATAAAAACGCAAGGAGGCGAGCGTGTGGACATCCGTTGTACGCAGAGCGTATTCCCCAGTGCAGACGGAAAAACTTCCATTGCCTGGTATATGTTTTGCCCGCTGGGTGTAACGCCCCGGGGCATCGTCCAGATTTCCCACGGCATGTGCGAATACTTTTCGCGCTATACAACGTTTGCCAAATATCTCTGTTCTCTGGGCTATATTGTATGCGGAAACGATCATCTCGGACATGGCTCTTCGGTCTCCTCGGACAGAGCGCTCGGTTTTTTCGGCCAGAAAAACGGTTGGAGCGTCCTGATTGACGACCTCGCCACGCTGACCGACATCATGAAGCGCCGCTGGCCTGATCTTCCTTACTTCCTTCTGGGCCATTCCATGGGCGCCATGGTCGCGCGCCTGTACCTGACCCGCTATTCCGACAAGCTGGACGGCTGCATTCTCAGCGGCACGCCGGCGCACCGCCCGCTGTCCACAGTGGGAATCCGCATGGCAAACTCCGTCATGCACTCGCACGGACCGATGTACCGCAGCTGTATGCTGAACAATCTGGCGACCGGACGCAATAACGCGCGGATCAGCCATCCGGACACCCCATTCGACTGGCTGACAAGGGACAAAACCATTGTGGCTCTGTATCAGTCGGACGCCAAGTGTAATTTTATCTTTACCGCCGCCGGATTTCGTGACCTGTTCCGGCTGATGTATTACTGCACCCTCCCGCAGTGCGTGAAAACCGTAAAAAATCGGCTTCCGATCCTGTTTCTGTCCGGCGATGCCGACCCGGTCGGTCACTACGGCATGGGTGTGCGCCGCATCTCTTCCCTGTATCGGTACGCCGGTTTTCCGGATGTGACGACCATTCTTTACCCGGACTGCCGGCACGAGGTTCTCAACGAGCTGAATCGTCAGACCGTGTTCGCGGATGTCGCCGACTGGCTGGAACAGCATCTTCCACCGGCAGAATAACAACGAAATAACAGAACGCTGGAACCGGTTCTCTGTCCGATTCCAGCGTTTTTCTTATAACTCC
>JBJEZE010000042.1:0-16013 GCA_051887235.1 Butyricicoccus sp. | reverse complement strand
GAGCAGCCGTTTATCGGAATTACAGCAGGCGCGTCCACACCGGCGTGGATTATTAAGGAGGTCAAAAACATTATGAGCGAAGAAATCAAAATGGAAACCGGCAGCGAAGATTTTGCTGCAATGCTTGAAGAGAGCTTCAAGACTTTAAATACAGGAGATAAGGTAACTGGTACCGTTCTGCAGATTTCGCAGAATGAAGTTCAGGTTGATCTGGGTGTAAAGCATGCCGCTTACATTCCGATGCACGAGCTGTCCGACGACGCCAGCTTCGACATCAACTCCATTCAGGTTGGTGACGAGATTGAGGCCGTTGTTGTCCGCGTAAACGACGCTGAGGGCACCATCGTTCTGTCCAAGAAGCGCGTGGATCAGATGAAGGGCTGGGAGTCCATCGAGGCGGCGAAGGAAGAAAAGACCGTCATCGAGGGCAAGGTCAGCGAAGAGAACAAGGGCGGCGTTGTTGCCAGCGCATTTGGCGTTCGCGTCTTTATCCCGGCATCCCAGACCGGTATCCCGAAGGGCCAGTCCCTGAGCCAGCTGGTTGGCACGGTAGCTCGTTTCCGCATCACCGAGATCAACCGTCAGAGAAAGCGCGTTGTCGGTTCCATCCGTGCCGTTGCTCAGGAAGAGCGCCGCGCAGCCGCAGAGAAGGTTTGGGCGGAGATCGAGGAAGGCAAGGAGTACACCGGTACTGTTAAGTCCCTGACCTCCTACGGCGCATTTGTTGACATCGGCGGCGTAGACGGCATGATTCACATCTCTGAGCTGTCCTGGGGCCGCATCAAGCATCCGTCTGAGGTCGTTGCTGTTGGCGATACCGTCAACGTATACGTCATCGGTCTGGATCGCGAGAACAAGAAGATTTCTCTGGGCTACAAGCGTCCGGAGGACAATCCGTGGAACGTCTTCACCACCAACTATGATATCGACGATGTTGCTACCGTTCGCATCCTGAAGTTCATGCCGTTCGGTGCATTCGCAGAGATCATCCCGGGTGTTGACGGCCTGATCCACATTTCCCAGATCGCTGACCGCCGCATCGCTAAGCCGGATGAGGTTCTGGAGATCGGTCAGGAGGTCGAGGCTAAGATCATCGACATCGACATGGAGAAGAAGAAGGTTTCTCTGTCCATCCGCGCACTGCTGCGTGACGAGGAGTAATCCTTTCTCAAAGTAAATACGAAACAGTTGCAAGGGAGCATCCAAATATGGTGCTCCCTTTTTCTCTTTTTTCACCTCCTGACCGGCAGACGCATACTCTGCTGGGGGAAAGGTGGGGAGAGCATGAGGAGAGCAGTCCGGCGCCGCCGCGGGCGGCGTGGAACAAGAAGTCCCCTCGGAGCAGTCGCGCTGTTGCTGGGACTGCTGCTGGTGCTGACTGCGGCAGGTTTGAGCTGGCTGCGTCCGCGTCTGGCCGAGCATGCGCAGAATGCGGTGGAATATCAGGCGACGTTCGCCATTGAGCAGGCGATTTCCGAGGCGATGCAGCAGGAGGGACAGAGACTGTCCGCGCTGAACACGCTGGAGGATGGGCGCGCCGCGGCGCTGGTTACGGACTCGGCGGCCGCGGAGCAGGTGCGCACGCAGGCGGTTCAAAACGCGTACAACGCGATCAACGCGCTGGAGCAGATGCCGATGTCGGTGGCGATTGGTACACTGGTGGATCCACAGTATCTCGCGGGTGTCGGCCCTAAGCTGCCGTTTTCGGTGGTTGGATTGGGGCGCATCTCGTCCAACATGTATACGGAGTTCACCGATTCCGGGATCAATCAGACGAGGTACTGCCTGCTGCTGCACATGAAAGCGGAGGTGCAGCTGCACGCGCTTTGGTGCAGCCGGACGGTGATCGTCGAGATGGACTATCCGCTGAGCGAAGCGATTATTGTCGGCGAGGTGCCGCAGGTGAATGTCCAGTGAAGCGGCGTTTTCCGGAGACAAATCTCCCATTCCTTTCTTTCTGCTTTTTTGCTATAATAAAAGCAATCGGCCGGATTTTCGGCAAATTGCAGGGCAAAGTTGAGGAAGAAGCAATGGAAATAGCACAGAAGATTGCACAACTGCGGGAAACGCTGCGGTATCACAATAAGAAGTATTACGAAGACGATGCACCGGAAATTCAAGACTACGAATACGACCGGATGCTGCGTGCGCTGGAAACGTTGGAGCGCGAGTATCCGGAGCTGGATGATCCGGAGTCGCCGACCCATCGGGTGGGCGGAGCGGCGTCCACCAAGTTTTCTCCGGTGACCCATCCGTGGCCGCTGGAGAGCTTGCAGGATGTCTTTTCATTGGAAGAGCTGAACGAATTCTATGAACGGGCACAGGCGCTCGAATACGCGGTAGAGTACAAGATCGACGGCCTGTCCGTCTCGCTGGAGTATGAAAACGGCGTATTTGTGCGCGGCGCGACCCGCGGAGACGGTACGACCGGCGAGGATGTGACGGATAACCTCCGCACGATTGCCGAGATCCCCAAGGTCTTGACGGATGCGCCGCCGCGGCTGGTGGTGCGCGGCGAGGTGTATCTGCGCCGGTCGGTCTTTGACGAGCTGAATGCCCAGCGCGAGCTGGACGGACAGCCGCCGCTTGCCAATCCGCGCAACGCGGCCGCCGGGTCTCTGCGTCAGCTGGACAGCGAGGTCGCGCGGCAGCGCAGACTGTCCATTTTCTGCTTTAACATTCAAAACAGTGCCGAGCTGCCGTTGACCAGCCATGTGCAGGCGCTGGATTATTTGAAATCACTCGGATTTCCGGTTTCACCGCGCTATCCGCTGCTGTCCGATCCCAAGGATATCGCGGCGGAAATCCAGCGCATGGGGGACAGCCGCGGGGAACTGGATTTTGATATTGACGGCGCGGTCATCAAGGTCAATGAATTTGCACTGCGAGACCGTCTGGGCTCCACCGCGAAGTATCCGCGCTGGGCGGTAGCCTACAAGTATCCGCCCGAGATCAAGGAAACGCTGTTGGAGGACATTGTCATCACGGTGGGACGCACCGGCGTGCTGACTCCGAATGCGGTGCTCAAGCCGGTTCGGCTGGCGGGCACAACGGTCAGCCGGGCGACGCTGCACAATCGTGATTTCATCCGGGAAAAGGATGTCCGCATCGGCGACACCGTGCGTGTGCGCAAGGCGGGCGAGATTATACCGGAAATTCTGGGCAGTGTGCCGGAAAAGCGTCCGGCAGACAGTGTAGCATACACCATGCCGTCGGTCTGTCCGGTGTGCGGCGCTCCGGTCACGGAGGACGAAGCCGCGACGCGCTGCACCGGTGCGGAGTGCCCGGCCCAGCTGTTGCGCAACCTGATGCATTTTGTCTCCCGCGACGCCATGGATATTGACGGCTGCGGACAGGCTGTACTGCAGTCGCTGATCGACGCCGATCTGGTGCATTCCGCCGCGGATTTATATACACTGCGTGCATCTGATGTCGAGGTGCTGGAGCGAATGGGCCGCAAGTCGGCGGACAATCTGATCACCGCCATCGAGCGATCCAAGTCCAATGATCTGTCCCGTCTGCTGTTTGCGTTTGGCATCCGCCACGTTGGACAGAAGGCCGCAAAGGTGCTGTCCAGTACGTTTGGTTCCTTGGATGCGGTTTTGCAGGCGACAGAGCAGGAGATGACCGACATCTACGACATCGGCGCGACAACGGCGCAGTCGGTTGTCCAGTGGCGGGAACAGGAGCAGTCCAAACATTTGATTGCGCGTCTGCGGGAATTGGGCGTCAACTTTACCGGTGAGAAAACCGTGACCGGTGATTTGTTTGCCGGAAAGACCATTGTGCTGACGGGCAAGCTGACGGTATTTACCCGCAAGCAGGCGACGGAGCTGATCGAATCCATGGGCGGACGGGCGTCCGGTTCGGTGTCCAAAAAGACAGACTTTGTTGTAGCCGGCGAGAACGCGGGCAGTAAACTCAAAAAAGCGAACGAGCTTGGCATTCCGGTGTATACCGAGACAGAATTTCAGGCTCTTTTGCAGGGCGGTCAGGCGGAAGAGGATGCCGCCGCGCCGATAGAGACCAGCGATCAGATGACGCTGGAGTTGTAAGGGAAGCAGAGATTGGAGATGCCGTCCGCTCTGGTTCCACATCAAGGAGGAATAGAGGTATGGCAATCACAAGACAGGATATCGAGTATATCGCCGGACTGGCGCGGCTCGACCCACAGGGGGCGGGGTTTGACCAGTTGGCGGAGGATATGCAGGGCATTGTCGCCATGGTGGATCAGTTGCAGGAGCTGGATCTTGGTGACATCACGGATGTCATTGACACCGAGCGCAAGAACGCACTGCGGGAGGACGTGGAGATCCCGTCCTATTCCAGCGAAGAGGTTCTGGCGAACGCACCGGTGGTTGAGTGCGGCGGCGTAAGCGTCCCGCGTGTTGTCGAATAAGGAGGAAAACGTCATGGAATTGTATCGCAAGACGGCATCCGAGCTTTCGGCAATGCTGCAAAAGGGTGAGATCAGCTCGGTTGAGCTGGTACAGGACATGTATGCGCGCACGGATGCCGTGGAAGAGCAGGTCGGCGCGTACATCACACAGACACGTGAGAGCGCTCTGGCGGCCGCTGCCGCTGTGGACGCCAAGCGTGCGGCGGGCGAGGAGCTGTCCCCACTGGCCGGCATTCCGGTCGCGGTCAAGGATAACATCTGCACCAAGGGCGTGCGCACAACCTGCGCATCCAAAATGCTGGAACACTATGTTCCGTTCTATCAGGCAACGGCGGCGCAGAAGCTCAGTGACGCCGACATGATTATGACCGGCAAAGTCAATATGGACGAGTTCGCGATGGGCTCATCGTGTGAGAACTCCGCTCTGCGCAAGACACGCAACCCACATAATCTGGAGCACGTTCCGGGCGGTTCGTCCGGCGGCTCGGCGGCGGCCGTCGCAGCGGCTGAGGTTCCGCTGGCAGTCGGTTCGGACACCGGCGGTTCCATCCGTCAGCCGGCATCGTTCTGCGGCGTGGTCGGTCTGAAGCCGACGTACGGCACGGTATCCCGCTATGGCTTGATCGCGTTTGCATCCTCGCTGGATCAGATTGGCCCGATGGCGCGCAGTGTGGAGGACGCCGCTTTGCTTGCGGATGTCCTGATGGGTGCAGACACCCTGCACGACTCCACCAGCGTACTGCGCGAGTACGACAGCCTGTACGCGAACCGCAATGCGGACATGACCGGCGTGAAGATCGGTCTGCCCAAGGAATACTTCGGGGAAGGCATTGATGCAGAAGTGTCCAAAGCAGTTCTGGCTGCTGCGGAGACCTACCGCCAGCTGGGCGCAGAGGTTGTGGACATTTCGCTCCCGCTCAGCTCATATGCACTGCCGATTTACTATATCCTGTCCTCTGCCGAAGCCTCGTCCAATCTGGCCCGTTTTGACGGCGTGAAGTACGGATACCGCACGGAGAAGGCAAACGACCTGATTGATCTGTACGTCAAGTCGCGCAGCGAGGCGTTTGGTCCGGAGGTACAGCGCCGCATCATGCTGGGCACCTATGTGCTGTCCAGCGGCTATTACGACGCGTACTATAAAAAGGCGCGCGCCGCACAGCGTGCGATCCGCGCGGACTATGCCAAGGCGTTCGAGCAGGTGGATGTTATCCTGACTCCGACTGCGCCGACCACCGCTTACAAGCTGGGTGAAAAGACCTCTGACCCGCTGCAGATGTATATGGGCGACATCTGCACGGTATCCGTCAACATTGCCGGACTCCCCGGACTGGTGCTGCCGTGCGGCTTTGATTCGGCCAAGCTGCCGATCGGTATGCAGCTGATCGGTCCGCGCTTTGGCGAACAGAGACTCATCAACGCCGGACTGGCATTTGAGCGCGCATCCGGTCTGACCAACATTGTGGCACTGTAAGAGGGGGTAGAGTAGTATGACACAGTATGAACCAGTCATCGGCCTGGAAGTCCACGCCGAGCTTTCCACGAAAACCAAGATTTTCTGCGGCTGCAGCACGGCGTTCGGCGCACCGATCAACACGCATGTCTGCCCGGTATGCACCGGTCAGCCCGGTGCTCTGCCGGTCCTGAACAAGCAGGTCGTACACTATGCCGCCAAGATGGGTGTGGCCACGCATTGTACGATCAACCGTCTGTGCAAGTCCGACCGCAAAAACTATTTTTACCCGGATCTGCCGAAGGCCTATCAGATTTCCCAGTTTGACGTGCCGATCTGCGAGAACGGCTACGTAGATTTTCTGGTAGACGGTCAGCCCAAGCGCGTGCGGTTTGAGCGCATCCACTTTGAGGAAGATGCGGGCAAGCTGCTGCACGACGAAGGCGAGGGCACGGTGGTCGATTTCAACCGCTGTGGTGTACCGCTGATTGAGATGGTCACCAAGCCGGACATCCATTCCTCTGCCGAAGCGAAGGAATTTCTGGAAACCGTGAAGACCACGCTTTCCTATCTCCAGATCAGCGACTGCCGCATGGAGGAAGGCTCGATCCGCTGCGACGTCAACGTATCCGTTCGCCCGCAGGGCACGGAAGAGCTGGGCACCCGTGTGGAGATGAAGAACATCAACTCGTTCTCCGCCGCCGTGCGCGCCATTGACTACGAGGTGGCGCGGCAGATCGAGGTGCTGGAAGACGGCGGAACGATTATCCAGGAGACCCGCCGCTGGGACGATTCCAAGGTCAAGAACCTGGTCATGCGTTCCAAGGAAGACGCACAGGATTATCGGTATTTCCCGGATCCGGATCTGATCGCCGTCGAGATTGACGACGCCTGGATGCAGCAGATTGCGTCCGAGATTCCGGAGCTGCCGCAGTCCCGCTATGATCGCTACGTCAAGGAACTGGGTCTGACGGCGAAGGAAGCGCGTCAGCTGTCCGATTCGTTTGAAAAGGCGTGCCTGGTTGACGACGGCGCCGCGATGGGACGGGTATCCGCCCGCGCGCTGGCCAACTGGGTGCTGTCCGACATCTCCAAGTACCTGAACGACAAGCAGCTGGAGCTGAAGGACACCAAGCTGACGGCTGCCAAGCTGGTGGACATGGTCGAGCTGATCGACAAGAATGTCATCTCAGGAAACGCCGGCAAAAAGGTACTGGTTGCGCTGTTTGAGACCGATACGCCGGTAGAACAGCTGGTGGAGGAGATGGGCCTCAAGCAGGTATCCGACGAGGGCGCGATTGAAGCACTGGTGGATGAGGTTCTGGCCGCCAATCCCAAATCCGTGGCGGACTACCAGAGCGGCAAAAAGAATGTCGTTGGCTTCCTGGTCGGCCAGTGCATGAAGGCCTCCAAGGGCAAGGGCAACCCGAAGATGATCAACCAGATGCTCAGCAAGAAGCTCGCAGAGCTGTAATTGTTGTATCATTCTTATACAAAACAAAACCGTGGTAACTGTGCAGGCAGAGACCACGGTTTTCTCGTTTTTCTCCGAATCCCTTCTGTCCACGATGGGGTTCATGACAGAATTCATTGATGTCATCCATTCTTTGGGCACTATCGGAATCTTGCAAGAGGCGAGAGCAACTGTGTCAATGAACAAGAATGATATATTTTTGGAGGAAAACAGCATTGTACAAAATGATCATATAAAATGGAAGGACAGAAAAAAGAAAAGGATAAAAAGCAATAAAAATTATTGTTATATAGAGTAAACTGGGATTGGTAGAAAAATAATCAAAAAACAGGGGATAAAAAAGTAAAAACACTTGCAAATAGTTGAATGAAAAAAATCTCACAGCAAGAAAAAATAAGGTAATATTGTGCTAATATTCCCGAAGATTGTACAATCATTTCTTCCGGTCAGTCGGTATAATAAAGACAGAATCAAACACAGAGTTAGTCCAATAATTGAGAGAAGACAACATTTTGAAAAGGAGAGCACAACTATGAAGATGAACATGGATCAGTGGACCAAAGATACCTTAGCTGCACCGGTCAAGAAGGCCGTCCCGGTACTGTCGTTCCCGTCCATTCAGCTGATGGGCATCACGGTAAAGGATCTGATCAACAGCAGTGACCTGCAGGCGCAGGGCATGAAGGCGGTCGCAGACCGCACCCCGAACGCCGGCGCTTCGGTTTCCCTGATGGATCTGTCTCTGGAGGCTGAGTGCTTCGGCGCTCCGATCCGCGTATCGGACGACGAGGTTCCGACCGTTATCGGCGCGATCATCGACGAGGATCTGGAAGAAGAGGAGCGCATGGAGCAGGCCAAGGCCATTCAGGTTCCGGAAATCGGCGCGGGCCGCACCCAGATTTACATTGATGCCATCGAGAAGGTCATGGACATGATCACGGATCGTCCGGTATTCGCCGGTGTTATCGGCCCGTTCTCTCTGGCCGGACGTCTGATGGATGTCACCAACTCCATGATTTACTGCATGGAGGAGCCGGACATGGCACACATTGTTTTGGAGAAGTGCACCGAGTTCATCATCAAGTACATTCAGGCGTACAAGGCGGTCGGCGCGAACGGCGTTGTCATGGCAGAGCCGCTGGCAGGTCTGCTGTCCCCGACGCTGGCGCAGGAGTTCTCCGGCGATTACTGCAAGAAGATTGTCGATGCGGTCAAGGATGAGAACTTCGCCGTGATTTACCACAACTGCGGCAATACGGCAGCAGTTACCATTGATTCCCTGGTATCCTGCGATGCCAACGCGTACCACTTTGGCGACGCTGTTGACATGGAGGAGATCATGCAGAAGATGCCGGCGGACAAGATCTGCATGGGCAACGTCAGCCCGGCGGTTGAGTTCCGCAACGGCACGCCGGAGTCGGTCCGCGCAGCAACCCAGAAGGTCATGGATGCCTGCTGCAAGTATCCGAACTTCGTGATTTCCTCCGGCTGTGACATCCCGCCGATGTCCAGCTGGGACAACATTGACGCGTTCTTCAAGACGGTCGATGACTTCTACGCAAAGTAACATTGTTTCCTAAATCCCATATAAATCAGAGGGCCGTCCGGCGGATTGTCGGGCGGCTTTTCTGTGTTTGTTTGCGCAGCAGATTGATCGGACTTGCGCAATTTTACGCAAATGATTGACAGAAAACGGATAAACTTATTTACTTTCCGCAGAGAATGTGGTACACTACAATCAAGCCAATATTGGTGAGAGGAAAGGATGGAGAGACCGCTGCTATGAATATGCCGAATAATACGCCGAATGCGGAAGAAGAATATAAGGAGTTACTGTATCGAGCGATCCTGTCCTTGCGAACACGGGATGAGTGCCGGAGATTGTTCGAGGATTTGTGTACCATCAGCGAGATTCAGGCAATGAGTCAGCGGATGCAGGTGGCACTGATGTTGGAACAAGGAAAGATCTACCATGAAATCGGTCAGGCGACCGGCGCGTCTACGGCGACCATCAGCCGTGTCAACAAGGCTCTGCGCTATGGCTCGAACGGCTATCGCGTTGTGCTCGATCGTTTGAAGGAGAATCCGCGATGACAGGCGGGTTTTCCGATTACGCGCTGTTGTCCGAATACTATAACCGCTTCACCGACGACGTTCCATACTATCGGTGGGCGGATTTTTTTGAACATGTTTTTTCGGAGAAGCAGCAGAAGCCGCAGATTATTCTGGATTTGGCGTGCGGCACCGGTACGCTGACGCGTATTTTGGCGCAGCGAGGGTATGAAATGATCGGCGTGGACCAGTCCGAGGACATGCTGATGGTGGCGATGGACAACTGCGCCGAGCAGCCGCTGGACAAACGCCCGGTCTTTCTGCATCAATCCATGGATCAGCTGGATCTGTACGGCACGATTGACGCGTGCCTGTGCTGTCTGGACTCGATCAACTACGTCACCGACGCGGAGGTGCTGCGCGAGGCGTTCCGGCGGGTACAGCTGTTTCTGATGCCGGACGGTCTGTTTATTTTCGACATCAATACGCGCCGCAAGCTGGAGCGCATTGATGGACAGAGCTTCGTGCGCGAGGATGAGGACGTATACTGCGTCTGGCAGGCGCGCATTGACGAGCAGGACATCTGCCACTACGATTTTGACATCTTCGAGCTGAACGAAGATGGGGCATGGAACCGGTATCAAGAGCACCATGCAGAGCGCATCTATTCCACGGAATTTTTGGTGCAGCTGCTGCGGGACAGCGGCTTTGTGGATATTGAAGTACGCGGTGAGCTGTCCGACGATCCGCCGTCCGAGGACGAGGAGCGGATTTTTATTCTGGCCCGGGCGAATCGGGAACAAAAACGAGATATAAGGAAGTAATACAACATGACACAGGATCGACTGATTCGCGCCATCTGCAAGGATGCCGCGATTAAGTGTACAGCGGTCTCGACCACACAGCTGGTAGAGCGCGCACGCACGATTCATAAGACATTGCCGCTGGCGACGGCGGCATTGGGACGAACACTGACGGCCGCGTCCGCGATGGGACGCGAGCTCAAGGATCAGAACGGTTCGGTCACTATTCAGATCAAGGGAAACGGTCCGCTGGGGACGATCACGGCGGTAGCCGAGTCGGACGGCTGCGTCCGCGGATATTTGCAGAATCCGGCGGTTGAGCTGCCGCTCAAGCCGGACGGTCATCTGGATGTCGGCGGCGGCGTAGGACGCGGCTATCTGATGGTCATCAAGGACATCGGCGTCGGCGAGCCGTTTTCCGGTACGACGGTGCTGCACAACGGCGAGATCGCAGAGGATATTACCAAATACTTCGCGGAGAGCGAGCAGATTCCGTCGGCGGTGGCGCTGGGCGTGCTGGTGAACACCGATCAGAGCGTCAAGCAGGCAGGCGGCTATCTGGTGCAGCTGATGCCGGGCGCGACAGAGGAAGAGATCGACCGGTTGGAAGGCAACATTGCGGCTGCGGGCGCGATGACCACGATGATGGACAGCGGCCTGTCGCTGGAGGACATCGTTCGACGCGTGCTGGACGGATTTGATGTGGAATTTTTAGAGGAAGTTCCCATCGAGTACCGCTGCGGCTGCAGCCATTCCAAGGTGACGCGGGCACTGATCAGCCTGGGAAAAGAGGAGCTGACCCGTCTGCGGGACGAGGAGAACGGCATCGAGGTCACCTGTCAGTTCTGCGATAAGGTGTACCATCTGTCGCGGGAGGACATTGATACGCTGCTGATTGCGGCGGAAACGTAAAGGATGACAGAATAAAAGTTACGGAATAGAGGATGAGTATTTTATCACTTGCCAGCGTACAATCCACCTATCGCGGGTACGAATATTTCGAAGCGAAAAAGGTGCTGTGTTTTGTGGAACAGAATGAGCGGCAGTACGAAGGTACGGTCGCTGGAAGCAATGGCAAGACCTATGAAGTCTTTATTGATGAGGAGCATCCGCGCAAAAGCCACTGCAACTGTCCGCACGCTGCCGGAAAGAGAATCATCTGTAAGCACATGATCGCTCTGTATTTTACGCTACATCCGAATGAGGCCGAACAATACGTTAACGAATTACGTGCGTGCTGGGAGGAAGAGGAGCATCGTTATGAAGAGGAAGAACAGGCCTTGCTTCGCTATGTTGCCCATATGCGGAAATCAGAACTGCAGCAGGCACTGTTGCAGATTTTGTTTGATGGTCCGGAGTGGCAGTACGACCGTTTCCTGGAGGAGCACCAAATTTGATAAAAGAAACAGCAACCGCCGTCCCGAGTTACAGTTCGGACGGCGGTTGTTCTATGGTTGGCAGTCAGCCGTGTCTTTTCAGGACAAAACGGTGTAAGCAGCGTGAGTGCGTGTCGCTGGCTTTTTGGGTGTTTTGGGTGTATGGATAGAAATCGGGTCACGGCGAGTGCTGAACGGGATCCGGGTTCATGGCGGCGGTGAGTTTTTGGATGGCCTTTTTCTCCAGGCGGGAGATATAGGAGCGGGAGATGCCGCGCCGCGCCGCGACTTCGCGCTGGGTCAGCGGCGGCTGTCCCGTCAATCCGTACCGCAAGGTGAGAATGTCCCGCTCCCGGCTGTCCAACGTCGTGTGCAGGCAGCGAAACAGCTGTGTGTACCGATCGCTGTTGTCCACGCGTTCCAACGCGGGGTCGTCGCAGCTGAGAACGTCCATCAGGGAAAGATGATTGCTGTTGTCCGACTGTTCGATCGGTTCGTCTAACGATACCTCCCGCGATTTCTTTTTGCACGAACGAAAATACATGAGCAGCTCATTTTCGATACAGCGGGAGGTATACGTCGCGAGACGGACGTTTTTGCTGGGATCAAAGGTGGAAATGCCCTTGATCAGGCCGATCGTGCCGATGGAAATGAGATCATCCGGATCCTCGGACGCCGTGTAATACTTTTTCACAATGTGGGCAACCAGTCGGAGGTTATGTTCGATGAGTGTGTTGCGCGCCTGCATATCTCCATGGGACATCTGTTGGATGAGGGACGCTTCCTGCGCGGCGGAGAGCGGAAGCGGGAATGAACCGGTGGACGAGGTGACGCGGAGAATGCATACAGCGGCACTGAGAAATAATGTAGCGGCGGCAGACAATAGCATGAAAAAAAGCCCTCCTTTGCTCCTGCTGACAGTATATGCAGGGGAGCTTGGGAGGGTGATGTTTTTTTTGAAATTCTTGCGCTTACAGCAAGGGCGCAAACAGACGCAGGATGGATGAATAGATGGATTTCATCCACGGATAGGATTCAAACCACGCAGAGTCGATCTGGTGGGACTTGCTGATGGTGTCCAGAATATCCTCCTTGACCTTATCCACAACCGACGAGCGGTAGAACACCGTGCCGCATTCAAAATGCAGATAAAAGCTGCGGAAATCCATGTTGATCGTTCCGACAACCGCTACGTCGTTGTCCGAGACGATCATCTTGGCATGCAGGAAGCCCGGTGTGTATTCGTAGATCTGCACTCCGGCGCGCATGAGCTGCGCATAGTACGAGCGGGTTACGGCATAGACGTACTTTTTGTCCGGGATGCCGGGCGTGACGATGCGGACGTCAATGCCGGATTGTGCCGCCGTGCACAGCGCGGTGATCATCTCGTTATCCAGCGTCAGGTACGGGGTCGTGATATACACGTAGCGGGAGGCGTTGTTGATGATGTTCATGAATACCATTTCGCCGATGTTGTTGTTGTCCAGCGGGGAGTCCGAGAACGGCTGGACATAGCCATCTGTGGCTGCGGAAATGGTCGGAAGATAGGGTTCAAAATTTGCAGTGTGTGTCTTGGTGGAAAAATCCCACAGCTGTAAAAACTGCATGGTCATGTTGAGAACACCGTCGCCGGACAGGCGGACGCCGGTGTCTTTCCAGTGTCCGAACCGCATTTTCTGGTTGATGTACTCATCTGCCAGATTGATGCCGCCGGTAAACCCGATGTTGCCGTCGATGATGCACAGTTTGCGATGATCGCGGTAGTTCAGGTAGGTGTTGAGCAGCGGAACAAACTGATTGAACTTGACCGCCTGGATGCCCAGCGCGGCCAGCTTGCGGTCGTAGTGAATGGGGAGCGTCGCCAGGCAGCCGGCGTCATCGTACATGACGCGCACATCGACGCCCTGCTTTGCCTTCTCCACCAGAATATCCAGAATGGAATCCCAAACAATGCCGGGTTCAATGATAAAATACTCCAAAAAAATAAACTTTTCCGCCTTTTTCAAGTCGACCAGCATGGCTTCGAACTGGTACTCGCCCAGCGGGTAAAACTCGGTCGCGGTGTTTTGCCATGCCGGCATTTCGGTCATAGCGTTGAGGTACTGGCACAGCCGGCGCTGGCGGGGAATGCGGGTACAGAGCATGCGGTTGGCGGGCGTTTTGTACTGCGTGATCGGATACGCCTGCTGGGGCGGGATGCGCACCAGGCGGGCCTGATTGAAGGGGGTGTTGCCCCAGAACAGGTAGAAGATCGTGCCCAAAACGGGAAACACCAGAATGACGATGATCCACGGCATTTTGTAGGCGGGATTGTCGTTTTTCCGCACGAGCCAGATGACGATGCAGATGGAGAGGAGCTGAGAGACGGGATAAATATACGTCAGGCGTCCCCGCAGATTCAGCAGAATGAGAATGGTCGCAATAAATTGCAGGAGGATCAACAGTGCGCTGATGGTCAGACGATTGATGAGGAAGCTCCAAAATCGTTTTTTGACCTTTCGCACGGTAAGCGGTTGCTCCATAACTACCTCCTTTTCCGGATTGCTTGCTATTTCTATGATATAGAGATTCGTGTAAAATGTCAAACCGGTTTTGATGAAAAATGTGTAAAAGAAAGAGCGGGCGGTATAGTTTGCACCTCCCGCAGGGGCCGCATGCACGGACGGGGTGGAAGAAAGAAGGAGAATTCTTCGTCAAAATGACGAAAAGACGGAAAAGAAACCGAAAGCAAAGGAAAAAGAAGAAGGAAATACTTCAAAATAAGCAAAAAAGAGTGCATTGTTCTGGTCAAAATGCAAGGTTGTAGAATGAAAACTTGCAAAAATGAGCAAAAAAGATGACCAAAAGGAGTAAAGGAATAATAAAAAGGGATAGGATTATTCAAAATAACATGGACAAATGTGTAAAATGAAAGCGAACGAGGGGAATGCATCAAATTTGTGCATTTTTTGCCTTTTCAAATGGCCAAAACTGTGATAAAATGCAAATCGAAGATGTAAAAAAACCATAGTGTATGGAGGAAATTACCAATGGCAATTACTAACACCTATCTGCAGGGTATCTATGATACCGTTTGTAAGCGCAACCCGGGCGAGCCGGAGTTCCAGCAGGCTGTTTTTGAAGTTCTCGAGTCTCTGCAGCCGGTTGCTGAGCGCCGTCCGGATCTGGTTGAGGCCGGCGTATTCGAGCGTATTGTTGAGCCGGAGCGCGGCATCCAGTTCCGCGTTGCATGGGTTGACGACAACGGCAAGGTTCAGGTTAACCGCGGCTTCCGTTACCAGTTCAATTCCGCAATCGGACCGTACAAGGGCGGCATCCGTCTGCATCCGTCTGTTTGCGCATCCATCATCAAGTTCCTGGGCTTCGAGCAGATCTTCAAGAACAGCCTGACCGGCCTGCCGATCGGCGGCGGCAAGGGCGGTTCCGACTTCGACCCGAAGGGCAAGTCCGACGGCGAAGTAATGCGTTTCTGCCAGGCCTTCATGACCGAGCTGTGCCGTCACATCGGCGCTGACACCGACGTACCGGCTGGCGATATCGGCACCGGCGCGCGTGAGATCGGCTATATGTTCGGCCAGTACAAGAGAATCCGCAACGAGTACGTCGGCGTTCTGACCGGCAAGGGCCTGCAGTGGGGCGGCTCCCTGGCTCGTACCGAGGCTACCGGCTACGGCCTGTGCTACCTGGTAGAGGAGATGCTGAAGGATCACGGCACCTCTTTCGCAGGCAAGACGGTTCTGATCTCCGGTTCCGGCAACGTTGCCATCTATGCTTGCCAGAAGGCGACCGAACTGGGCGCAAAGGTTATCACCATGTCCGACTCCAACGGCTACATTGTCGATGAGAACGGCATCAATCTGGATGTTGTTCAGGAGATCAAGGAAGTTCGCCGCGGCCGCATCAAGGAGTATGTTGACGCCGTTCCGTCTGCCAAGTACTATGAGGGCACCGGCGTTTGGACTGTCAAGGCTGACATCGCTCTGCCGTGCGCTACCCAGAACGAGATTCAGGAGGCTGACGCAAAGGCACTGGTTGCCAATGGTGTTATGGCTGTCGGCGAGGGCGCAAACATGCCGTCCACTCCGGAAGCAATCGCAGTATTCCAGCAGGCTGGCGTTCTGTTTGCACCGGCTAAGGCTGCCAATGCAGGCGGTGTTGCTACGTCCGCTCTGGAGATGAGCCAGAACTCGCAGCGTCTGTCCTGGACCTTCGAGGAGGTTGACGCTCGTCTGCAGACTATCATGGTCAATATCTATCACAACATTTCCAATGCTGCCAAGGAGTACGGCCTGGAAGGCAACTACGTTGCTGGTGCAAACATTGCAGGCTTCCTGAAGGTTGCTGAGGCAATGAAGGCGCAGGGCGTTATGTAATCGGTTTTTGACACTATAACATTTTGATAAACAAAGTCCCCGGTTTCTTGCGAAATCGGGGGTTTTTGTGATTTATTTGGCTC